>CANKRG010000062.1 GCA_947485165.1 Comamonadaceae bacterium | reverse complement strand
TATGTTCGGCGTGGTCAGAAGGTTTGTCGTGCTTGGTCATAAACAAGGGTGTTTCATAATGCGTTACTTGAGAAATTAGTCAAACAATTCATTCAACCAAGACTTGCGTTTGTAGTTGCCATGACCAGAATGGTTTTTGTTGTGATCTGGGTACTTAAAATCTTGACGCTGTTGCGGCTGTGAGTAATGTTGCTGCGCAGGGATTGCTTGCTGTTGGGCTGGTGTTTCCACCATGCTTCGTTCGATTATTTTGTCTATTTCTCCGCGATCAAGCCACACGCCACGGCATTGGGGGCAGTAATCGATCTCGACACCTTGACGGTCGGACATGACTAAAACAGATTCTGGACATTGAGGGCATTTCATGGGTAAATATCTTTCTAAAAATGGGTGTATTTGGCTTCCAAATAGCTCAAAAAGATTTATATTAGACAGCCTGAAGCTACTATAGAGTCAAGTTTTTTAGGAATACCCTCATGAAAATCGGTGAATTAGCAAAAGTGGCGCATTGCAGCGTGGAAACTATTCGTTTCTACGAGAAAGAAGCCTTGCTTCCGAAAACCGTGCGCTCCGAGGGAAATTTTCGGATTTACGGCGCTGAGTATGTAGAAAGACTGCGGTTCATCCGCAATTGTCGTAATTTGGACATGAGCCACGAGGAAATTCACGCTTTGTTAGCGCTAACAGACAGGCCGCAAGACGGCTGCGGTGGTATCAACGACGTGTTTGACCAGCACATCGCCCATGTGGATGAGCGTATAAACGAATTGGTGCAACTCAAACAACAGCTCACCACTTTGCGCCAGCGCTGCCAAACCGACCAATCGCAGCAAGATTGCGGTATTTTGCAAGGCTTAGCCAGCATGCAAACAGAGCAAAAACCGCATCGGCACAGTCATTTGGGGTAGGTTGTTGTATTTATTGACTTAATAGCTATAAAATGTATAGCAAATGACAGTGCTGAAATTAACAAAATGCAAGAGTTACCGTCTAAACGTTTCGCAACTGGTCTCGTGCTCGCCATCGTGGGTTCCATCGCTTTCAGCGGCAAGGCCATCATCGTCAAACTGGCGTATCGCTACGGGGTCGATGCCGTCACGCTCATCATGTACCGCATGCTGTTTGCGCTGCCGATTTTTGCGGGGATGGCTTGGTGGTCTAGCCGAGGTAAAGAAGCGCTAACGCGTAACGACTGGTTGGGTATTCTAGGGCTGGGCTTTACCGGCTATTACTTGGCCAGTTATCTAGATTTCGCAGGTTTGGCCTACATCAGCGCGGCTTTGGAGCGGTTGATTTTGTACCTGAACCCGACGCTGGTGCTGATTTTGGGCTGGCTGCTCTACAAAAAGAAGATGTCAGCAAGGCAAATCGGCGCGATGGCGTTGAGTTATGCCGGAATCTTGCTGGTTTTTGGGCATGAGATCAGTATTCAAAGCATCAGTACAACCAATAACAGCAACACAGCGTGGGGTGCATTGCTTGTTTTTGGCAGCGCCGTGAGCTACGCGATCTACCTCAGCTACAGTGGCGAAATGGTCAAGCGGCTGGGTTCTCTGCGCTTGGTGGGCATGGCAACCACGGTGGCGTGTCTGCTGTGCATTGCCCAATTTGCTGTGCTGCGCCCACTCAGTGCCATGGCCGTCGCGCCCCAGGTAATTTGGCTATCACTGTTGAACGCCACGCTGTGCACGGCCTTGCCCGTCCTTGCTGTGATGATGGCTATCGAGCGCATAGGCGCACCGCTTACCGCTCAAACTGGCATGATTGGGCCGATGTCTACGATTTTGATGGGGATATTCATCTTGGGCGAACCTTTGAACACTTGGATCATTGCCGGTACGGTGTTGGTGTTGGCGGGTGTGTACCTGGTGTCGCGCAGCCGACCTGTCGCTGCGGATTGAGATCGATTTAAGGCACAATCTGCTTAGGTAATTTCGTAAGCATACCATCGAATAAAAACGACTAAACAAGAGGAGATAAGTTATGGATTTGGGTATTGCAGGCAAATGGGCGCTGGTGTGCGGCGCGAGCAAGGGCTTGGGTTTGGGCTGTGCGCAGGCGCTGCACGCTGAGGGTGTCAACGTCGTTCTGGTCGCACGGGGCTTGGAAGTGCTACAGCAGTCCGCTTCTTATTTGATAGCAACTCAGTCAATAAGTACGATGGATGGTGGTCAATTTGAAGGTAAAAATAAACCTAAAGTACTGTTTGTGGCGGCAGACATCACGACTGACGCGGGACGGGCTGCGGCTTTCTCGGTCGCTGGCGGGCCGGGTAAGGACTTCGATATCGTGGTAACCAACGCCGGCGGACCACCACCGGGCGATTTCCGCAACTGGGAGCGCGAAGACTGGCTCAAAGCCGTTGATGCCAACATGCTGACGCCGATTGAGCTGATCAAAGCCACGGTAGACGGCATGGCAGCACGCGGATTTGGCCGCATTATCAACATCACATCCGCTGCAGTGAAAGCCCCGATTGATATTTTGGGTTTGAGCAACGGCGCGCGCAGCGGTTTGACGGGTTTTGTGGCTGGCGTCGCGCGCACCAGCAAGTTGGTGTCGAACAATGTGACCATCAACAACTTGTTGCCTGGTGCCTATGACACCGACCGCCTCAAAACCACCATGCAAGGCGCGGCGCAAAAGTCGGGCAAAAGCATGGATGACGTGATGGACGCACGCCGTAAAACAATTCCGGCGCAACGTTTCGGCAACCCTGCCGAGTTCGGCGCGACGTGTGCGTTTTTGTGCAGCCAACAAGCCGGCTACATCACGGGACAAAATGTGTTGACGGACGGTGGCGCTTATCCAGGCACGTATTAAATTTCAATCTTCTTTTAATCTTCATCCCCATTTTTATTCATTGCAGGAGACAAAACCATGAGCAGCATTCTTTCCAAAACAGTTCAAATCGATAAAAACGGCGGCCCAGAAGAGCTCAAACTCGTTGAACTTGAAGTCGGCGAGCCTGGCCCAGGTCAGATTCGTATCAAACACCACGCGATTGGCTTGAACTTTATTGATGTGTACCAGCGCAGCGGCGTTTATGCTTTGCCCATGCCCTTGAGTTTGGGTATGGAGGGTGCGGGAATCGTTGAAGCCGTGGGCGAGGGCGTGACGCATCTCAAAGTTGGCGATCGCGCCGCTTATGCCGCCAACCCGCCCGGCAGTTACTCAGAGCGCCGCGTCATGCCGGCGATGTGTGTTTGCAAATTGCCAGATGCCATCAGCTTTGAAACCGGCGCGGCCATGATGCTCAAGGGGCTGACAGCGCAGTATTTGCTGCGTCGCACCCTGCCACAAGGCGGTTTGCAAGCCGGTGATTTTGTGCTGTTCCACGCCGCAGCGGGTGGCGTTGGCTTGATAGCCTGCCAGTGGGCGAAAGTGTTGGGGCTGCAGTTGATCGGTACCGCTGGCTCAGACGCCAAATGTGCCTTGGCCAAAGAGCACGGCGCAGCCCATGTCATCAACTACAACACCGAAGATTTCGCCGCCCGTGTGAAAGAAATCACCGCTGCTGACAATGCGAAAAAAGGCTTGAAGCCGGGCGTCAAAGTGGTGTACGACTCGGTCGGCAAAGACACCTGGGACAAATCGTTGGATTGCTTGCTGCCATTTGGTTTGATGGCGAGTTTTGGCAATGCTTCGGGCGTCGTGCCACCGTTTGCGCCAGGTTCCTTAGGTGCGAAAGGCTCAATTTATGTGACCCGTCAAACCCTGTTCACCCACATCGCAACGCGTGAATCTACGCAAGCGATGGCGGATGAGCTGTTTGCCGTGGTCGAAAGCGGTGCGGTCAAAATACGCATCGACCAGCGCTACCCGCTGGTCGATGTGCAGCAAGCGCACCGTGATTTGGAAGCGCGCAAAACCACGGGTTGCACCATCATCACATTGTAAATGGCGTTCGAAATAACATTTTTTTAGCCCAAACTCCTGCAAATCCGAGTAAATTTAGCTGGGGTTTGCAGCGATGGTGCGGCGTGTCACCCACCAGCCTGCGCCTAGAACGCCAGCAATCGAAACAGCATAGACGCTCCATTTAACAATTGCCTCAGAGAAATAGCTGCTCAAAAAAGGTTCTTTGACAATCATGCTTGCGGCAGTAAGCGCCAGTACTGCAGCGCCCACGTTGATGATGAGTGGAAAGCGTTCGACCAGTTTTAACACCATGGTGCTGCCAAAAACCACAATTGGGATGCTGATCAACAAGCCAATGACCACCAAATCAAACGAACCATGAGCGGCTCCCGCGACACCCAGAACGTTGTCAACACCCATCAACGCATCCGCGACGACAATCGTTTTCATGGCACCCCAAAATGTGCTGGCAACAGGTCCGTTGTGCTCTTTGTCACCTTGGTCGGCGAGCAGTTTGTAGGCAATCCACAGCAAGCCAAGTCCGCCCACTAGCATCAAGCCGGGGATTTCCAATAACCAAACCACACCCACCGTCATGACAGCGCGCACGGCAATAGCGCCAAAGGTGCCCCAAGCAATGGCTTTTTTCTGTAAATGTGCGGGCAGGTTTCGGGCTGCCAAGGCGATAACAATGGCGTTGTCGCCCGCCAAAACGAGGTCAATCAAGATGATGGCCAAGAGGGCGGACCACCAAGGTGTCGAAAATAATTCCATGCAAAACTCCAAAAAAGCGCTTCAAGTATTAAAGCTTCAAGTATCAAATCGAACGTCTGACAAACAGACATCCGGCATACCGAAACTCAACAGGGTTAGGCTTTTCGAATGAAGTTAAAAACTTAACTTGCTTCCAAACGCTTCGACAAACCTGTTGAGGTTTCAGTCGAAGGTCTGGCTCATTATGCAAGCATGCATAACCAACAAACCGGAAGATTACTGGTGACTGATGTCTCTGTAATGCTTCGAAATGACGGCTTGTTGTGCGCTTTTGCAGATTTGCCTATAGGCTAGGTTTATCTGCAAAAGAGGGAGTTACTCCCCTTCAGTGTTTGATTGTGCAATACAACCACGAAGTTGTCAATTTTTGCGCTCAATAATTTGGTTGGCGTGTGATTATTTTCCCGTTTTAACCCGTCGCAGCTCATCCCAAATCAAACAGGCCGCACCGATGCTGATGGCGCTGCCAGCGACGTTAAAAGCAGGGAAATGCCAGCCATTGGATTAAAATTCAAAATCAATCACTCAGGGAGTAGGTAACAGATGGCTAATAAAAGTAGGCGCTTGAGACAATGGTTTCTAGCACTAGAGCCTCGTGTGTTGGCGATGATGAGCGGCCCTTTGCTTATAAAAATCAAGCCTTGGGCTGACAAGCATGACATTTTTAGCTTTGCTAGAGAGCCGCTGGCTAGGGGTTTGGCATTTGGTCTGTTTTGCAGCTTGATCCCGGGGCCTTTGCAAATGCTAGGGGCATTAGCCGCCTGTGTTCTTTGGCGTGGCAATATCGTGGCTGGTTTCGGTGCAACTTTAGTAAGTAATCCGCTTACCATTTTGCCGCTATACATCGCAGCTTTTAATATTGGTGCCTATATTTTGCCCGGTAAAGTGTCTTTGCCGCCTGTTTCTAACATAGCCAATGCAAGCTTTGGCACAGCCGACTGGTATCTTGCGATGTCAACATGGTTGCAAAGTTTAGGTTGGCCGTTGGTTGTTGGCTTACCGGTTTTGGGTTTACTACTCGCAGGATTAGGGTATGCCACGGTACAAATTGGTTGGCTTTGGCCAGTTTACAAGCGTCATCGCACGATAAAACGTAAAGCTGGCTAGCTTCTACTTCGTATTGGTATTAATTTTTCTTCACGCGCCGCAGCTCATCCCAAATCAAGCAGACTGCCCCAATGCTTATCGCACTGTCCGCAACGTTAAAAGCCGGAAAATGCCAGCCAGCATAGTAGAAATCTAAAAAATCCACCACGTAGCCATACATCACTCGGTCAACCACGTTACCAATCGCACCACCCAAAATGCAGGCCATGGCAAAAGCAAAGAGTTTTTGCCCCGCATGTTGCCGCAGCAGCCAAGTAATAAATAGCGCAGCAGCCACGCCAATACCCGTGAAAAACCAGCGCTGCCAGCCGCCTGCGTTCGCCAAGAACGAGAAAGCTGCACCGCTGTTGTGCGCTCGCACCAAGTTGAAAAAAGGCGTCACCGGTGTGCTGTCGCCCAATTGGTAGTAGCCAATAACCAGTATTTTGGTGAACTGGTCTGCCAGCAAAATGATGAGTGCCAACCCTAGCCAGGTCCACCAACGGGCATGGCTGCTGCTATTCGCGTAAACTTTTTTGATGGATGATTTCGTCGATGAAGTCGCCAATGGTTTAGCCATTTATGCCACCGTCCTGACTTCGCCTGCACCGTACAAATTGCTGCTGCAGCGGCCACAAAGGGTAGCATGTGCCGCGTCACCACCCACATCCACGCGGTAATGCCAGCAGCGCTCACATTTGGCATCATTTGTGGCTGTGACCGACACACTTATTGCCTGAGATGCTATTAAATTTATAACAGATGTGATGAATATAAATTTCAAATCATCACCCAGACTACTCAGCAAAGCATGGTCTTCTGCACCCACTTCGAGCGCCAAGTTGGTTTGCAATGACGAGCCAACCGCGCCGGCAGCACGCAAGGCTTCAATCTCTTTGTTCGCCATATCACGAATCTCACGAATGCGGCTCCATTTGGCCAGTAAAACCTCGTCTGGCGCTTCGAAGGTGGCGTAGGTTTCCATGAAGATGGATTCCGAATTGCCGACCACTTGCCATGCTTCTTCGGCTGTGAAGCTCAAAAACGGCGCCATCAAACGCAGCAACGCCTGGCTGATCTGATGCAAAGCCGTTTGCGCACTGCGCCGCGCTATGGATTTGGGTGCGGTGGTGTAGAGCCGGTCTTTCAAGATGTCGAGGTAGAACGAGCCCAAGTCATCGCTGCAATAGACTTGCAATTTCGCCACAACCGGGTGGAATTCATATATTTGATAGTGCGCCAGGATCTCGGCTTGCAGCTGAGCAAAGCGGCTCATGGCATAGCGGTCGATTTCCAGCATCTCGCCCACTGGCACGGCATCAACTGCAGGGTCAAAGTCACTGGTGTTGGCCAGCAAAAACTTCAAGGTGTTGCGGATGCGGCGGTAGATGTCCACCACGCGCGCCAAGATTTTGTCATCGATGGTGAGGTCGCCTGAGTAATCAGTCGAGGCGCACCATAGGCGGATGATCTCTGCCCCCATTTTGTCGCTCACGGCCTGTGGGGCGATCACGTTGCCTTCGCTTTTGCTCATCTTACGGCCTTTGCCGTCCACGGTGAAACCGTGCGTCAGCAAGCCCTTGTAGGGTGCGTGGTCGTACATCGCACAGGCGGTGAGCAGCGAGCTGTGGAACCAGCCGCGGTGCTGGTCATGACCTTCCAAGTACAGGTCGGCTGGCCAGGTGGACTGGTTGGGGTGGCTCTTTTGTAGCACATGGTAGTGGGTGGTGCCCGAGTCAAACCAGACGTCCAAAATGTCGGTGCTCTTCGTGTAGTTGACGCTGTCCGCACCAATCAGGCTCTCCATCGTGGCCTTGCTCCAGGCTTCAACACCACCAGCTTCTACCATGCTGGCCGCCAAATCCATCAACTCCATGGTGCGCGGGTGCAATTCACCCGTGGCGATATGGATAAAAAATGGCAGTGGCACGCCCCAATTGCGCTGGCGGCTGATGCACCAGTCCGGCCGGCCCGCAATCATGGCACGCAGGCGCGCTTGACCGCTTTCTGGGTAGAACCGGGTTTCTTCAATTGCGGCTAAAGCCAGTTGACGCAACGATTTTGTAGCAACATCTTTAGAAAATACGCCGGCTGTGGCATGGGTGGCCTCATCCATGCGGATAAACCACTGGGCGGCTGCGCGGTAAATCACCGGTGTTTTGTGCCGCCAGCAATGCGGGTAGCTGTGCATGATGTTTTCGGTCGCCATCAAACGGTTGGCGTTTTGCAGTGCCTCGATGACGAGCGGGCAGGCTTTCCAGATGTTCAAGCCACCAAACAAGGGCAGTTCATCCACATAGCGGCCGTTGCCCTGCACGGGGTTCAAGATGTCATCGGTGGTGATGCCGTTGGCGACGCAGCTGTTAAAGTCTTCCACACCGTAAGCCGGAGAGGAGTGAACAATACCAGTGCCGTCATCTGCCGTGGCGTATTCGGCCAAAAACACGGGGCTGAAGCGTTTGTAACTTTGTGCGGATTCGCCCGTATCCACGTCGGTCACCACGTCATAAAGCGGGTGTTTGAACTTCATCAAGGCCAGGTTTTTACCCAACGTCGTCGCAACAACAGTGCCTTCTAGCTTGTAACGCGCCAGGCATTTCTCCACCAAAACAGCCGCCAATATCAGCATACCGCGTTCGGTATCGACCAAGGCGTATTCCAGCTCTGGGTTCAGGTTCAGCGCCTGGTTGGCGGGAAGCGTCCACGCGGTGGTGGTCCAGATCACGGCAAACGCGTCTTTGCCGAGTTTGTCCAAGCCAAATACGGCTGCCAGCTTTTCAGGCTCGGCGCACTGAAAAGCCACATCCAGCGTCTGCGATTTTTTATCGGCATATTCAATCTCAAACTCGGCCAGCGAACTGCCGCAGTCAAAACACCAATACACGGGCTTCAGGCCACGGTAGACAAAGCCACGTTCCATGATACGTTTGAGCGCGCGGATTTCGTTCGCCTCATTGGCAAAATCCATGGTGCGATACGGGTTGTCCCACTCGCCCAACACGCCCAAACGCTTGAAATCAGCCATTTGACCGGCGATCTGTTCGGTCGCAAAAGCGCGGCTTTTGGCTTGCACTTCGTCACGTGGCAGGTTGCGGCCGTAGAGTTTTTCAATCGCGTTTTCAATCGGCAGGCCATGGCAGTCCCAGCCGGGTACGTAAACGGCGTCAAAACCATCCAGCTGGCGGGCTTTGACGATCATGTCTTTCAGCACCTTGTTGACGGCATGCCCAATGTGGATCTGGCCATTGGCGTAGGGTGGGCCGTCGTGCAATACAAATTTGGGTTTGCCCGCACGGACATCGCGCAGTTTTTTGTAAATACCTTTGTCTTCCCAGGACTTGACCCAGCCCGGCTCACGTTTGGGCAGGTCGCCACGCATCGGGAAAGGTGTGTCTGGCAGGTTTAAAGTACTGCGGTAGTCGGTATTTGCGGTGCTGGCGGTGTCAGTCATGTGAATTTCAGTACGGAAAATAGTTAGATCGATTTGAAAAAAGCGCGTGCATCAACACAGTCTTTGGCGATGCCCGTTTTTAGTGCTTCTAAGCTGTCGTATTTCAGCTCGTCGTGTAGTTTGTGTAGCAACTCAACACGGATAATTTTACCGTAGCCACCTTCAGCGCCTAAAGTATCCGGCCAATCTAAACAGTGGGTTTCTAGCAAGACACGGCCGCCGTTGACGTCACTGGGATCTAGTGATGGTCGAATACCCAAGTTGGCAACGCCATCGAGCGCATGGTCAGTCAAACCGAAGACGCGAACCGCAAAAATGCCACTGGCGGCAGGTTTCCAGTGCAAAAAACGTAAATTAAGCGTCGGGCAGCCCAGCTCGCGCCCTAACTTGCGCCCATGTACGACGTGACCGCTGATGCTGTAGGGACGCCCGAGTAGTTTGGCAACGTCATCCATGCGGCCTTGGTTCAAAGCTTCACGCACTTCAGAGCTTGAAACACGCAAACCATGCACTTCATAACTGTTCATGCGGGCGACTTCAAAGCCAGCTTGTTCTCCTGCGGCATCCAACATGGCGTAATCACCAGCACGCTTAGCGCCAAAGCGAAAATCATCGCCCACTAAAACGTACTTGGTCCCCAAACTTTTTACCAGCACGTCGTCAATAAAATTCTGCGGTGACTGCGCTGCAAACGCGGCGTTGAAGGGTAAAACAACGCATTGGTCAATGCCGCAGCGTGCCAATTCAGTCAGTTTGTCACGTAATGTGGCTATGCGAGCAGGTGCTAAGTCAGGGTTTTTGCTTAATTTAGCGAAATAGTCACGTGGATGTGGTTCAAAAGTCATCACGCAGCTGGGGATGTTGCGATGCGAGGCTTCATTTTTCAAGAGCGCGAGCATGGCTTGATGGCCACGATGGACACCATCAAAGTTACCAATCGTCAGCGCGCAGCCTAGATTTAAATTTAAATTTAAATTAACATGAGAATTGCCAATTTGCGGCTGCAGGTGAAAGATTTTCAAGTTAGGTCTCGTTAGGCTAGACTATTTTGGTTGTAAAAGCCGGAATTTATGCGGGTGTAAAGATTGGTAAGGCCAAGGCGAATACAATAAGGAGTTTAGTGGCAAACACATCTTGGTATGTGACTTGCACCTTTTGGGTATGTAAATTCATTGACATACGTGTTTTGTGGGGTGATGCGAAGTGAAAAAGTGGCGAACATGTTGAATACATTAATTTCTAATAAATTGACCAATCTTTTGCAAAAAGCAGGCGTTGCTGTGAGTAGTTTTGCGGCTACTGCTGCGTTTGCTTTGGCGGATTTGCCAGGCGGCCCAGGTATTAATCAGCTGAATTTGACAACAGGCGTCACTAAAATTTCAGCACAGCAAAGCTGGCTGCATTGGTACATGTTGATAATCTGTACCGTTGTGTTTATCTTGGTTTTTGGTGTGATGTTTTATTCAATTTTGAAACATCGTAAATCCGTAGGTCATAAACCAGCGAATTTTCACGAATCCGTGACGGTTGAAGTCGTTTGGACCATCATCCCGTTCGTCATCGTTATTTTGATGGCGTTGCCGGCTACTAAGGTGGTTGTGGCGATGAAGGACACCACCAATGCAGACTTGACGGTTAAGGCCACTGGCATGCAGTGGAAATGGGGATACGACTATATCAAGGGCGAGGGCGAGGGCATTGGTTTTGTCTCAACCCTAGATGCGACGCATCGCGAAATGTCACAGAATGGCGGCCCGAAGAGTGGTCAAACGGTAGATAACTATTTGCTTAAAGTTGACAATCCTTTGGTTGTTCCGGTGGATAAAAAGATCCGTGTGATTACGACGGCGAATGACGTGATTCATGCTTTTGCGGTGCCTGCATTCGGTATCATGCAAGATGCCATTCCGGGTTTTGTGCGCGACACTTGGTTTCGTGCAGAAAAGGTCGGCGACTACTACGGTCAATGCGCAAAATTGTGCGG
>CANKRG010000061.1 GCA_947485165.1 Comamonadaceae bacterium | reverse complement strand
GTCGAAGTTTTGATACACGACCTGCCGATTCATGTCGTTGTTGTCCATTTAGGTTTGATCAAGTCCAGCAGACGTCGCCAAGTTGCACAGCTTTGTACTTTCATACGACGTGAAATTCCCAAAAATGCACCGTTGTTGGTTGCAGGCGATTTCAATGATTGGGGAACGGCCTGCGAAGCCGTTTTAAAATCTGAACAACTCAACGCTTTCAAAACCAACCCAGT
The DNA here is from genome assembly GCA_947485165.1 of Comamonadaceae bacterium. Taxonomy (GTDB): domain Bacteria; phylum Pseudomonadota; class Gammaproteobacteria; order Burkholderiales; family Burkholderiaceae_C; genus Aalborgiella. The sequence goes on along the minus strand of CANKRG010000061.1, from coordinate 11,676 downwards.
CACCGCGAAAAAACTGCGTACTTACCCAGCACGACTACCTCTGGTGCAGTTTGATTACGTGTTTGCGAGGCACCTTAGCGCCACACATGCGACCGTGCCGAACGGCAAGCAGTGGGCTCGCATGTCTGATCATCTACCCTTGATCGCAGATTTTTTGACTGAAAATTGATATTTCAGATATGGAAAATATAACGCCAAGTTTTAAAAAATCTAGAGCGTTGCAATTGCTTGAAGGAAGTATTTCCTTTTTTCCCTCTTTGATTGCAGACATCGACAAGGCACAAAGAAGCGTGCAGATGGAAACTTATATCTTTGATTTAACAGCCAGCGGCGCTGGCGTGGCGCTAGCTTTAGAGAACGCTGCAAAACGCGGTGTAAAAGTTCAAGTCATGATCGATGGGTATGGAACACCTAAGTTGCCCACCGAGTGGAACGATCGTTTCAAAGCGGCTGGTGTGCAAATATTGTTCTATGAACCTATCGTTACTTTAGGAATTTTCTTGCCCAGTCAATGGCGGCGTTTGCATCGTAAGTTATGCGTGATTGACGCTGACGTTGCATTTTGTGGTGGTATCAATGTGCTTGATGATTGGCATGACCCCAGCTATGGGGCTTTGACCGCACCACGTTTAGATTTTTGCGTGCGTGTCACTGGAACGCTTGCTAAGGATATTCAATTTGCAACCACTGCTCTTTGGGAGCGTTTATCTCTTGGCAAGCCTTTGCATGCTAGTCGCATCAAAAGCGTCAAAAGCGTGATTGAAAAGCTTCCGCAGGTTTTAAAACGCCACCACGGGCACGTTAACAACTCGCATGCAGGGCAAGCACTCACCGCTTTGGTACTGCGTGACAACATCACGAACCGCGGACACATTGAACGCGCCTATCTCAAAGCCATAGGTGATGCACGCAAAGAGATCATCATCGCAAATGCTTATTTCGTGCCAGGTGCAAAACTGCGGCGGGCGTTGATATTGGCAGCCAAACGCGGCGTCAAAGTGCAGCTGCTCTTGCAAGGCAAATACGAATACTTCATGCAATACCATGCTGCCAGACCGGTGTATGGCGCACTACTGGCGGCAGGCATAGAGATTTACGAGTACGACAAAAGCTATTTGCACGCCAAAGTAGCGGTTATCGACAGCGTCTGGGCAACCGTTGGTTCTTCCAATCTTGATCCTCTGAGCTTGCTGCTCGCGCGTGAAGCCAATATCGTGATGCAAGACGCTGACTTTGCACAAAACTTGCGCCAACGTCTGCTGCTCGCCATGGCGAATGAGGGCAAACGTGTTGATGCCACACAAATGGCAAATCGGCCTTGGGTTCAACGCTTCAACGAGATGCTTGCATTTGCGATCATGCGAACCGGCTTGTGGTTGTTTGGAAAACGCTATTGATATTGAAATATTTACAATTAATCAAGATTTTTGCTCTATTTTTTATAGCTAATCAGGCAAATTTTACGCCGGCTATAGCATCAAATTCATGGCAAGGAATCGTGACTCACGTCACCGATGGCGACACCTTTCGGATTCATCCTTTTGGCTCGAATGGCAAATCTGACTCAGTAAGAATAAGGATAGACGGTATCGATGCCCCTGAAAGTTGCCAGTTATACGGCGTGCAATCGACTGCTGCTTTGAAAAAACTCATCATTTCAAAGCAAGTCACCGTTCTTAGCAAGCGGTTTGATGATTATGGTCGTGACGTTGCCAAAATCACTTTAAATAACATGGATGTTGGTGGCTGGATGGTAAAAAACGGGCATGCTTGGTCGTACCACTACAGATTCAGCAAGGGCCCTTATCGGGTCGAAGAAGAGGCTGCTAAGCGAGCGAAACTTGGTTTGTTTGCCGACGCCTCAGCGGTTGAGCCTAAAATTTTCAGACGTGATCATGGTTCATGCTATCTTGCGAGGAATGACCGCAAACGCTACAAGTAGCATCGCGTTTGAATCGCACTTCGTTCCAAGACATATCGCGACCATCCAGCATTTGCAGGCGTCCTGACAGGGAAACCCCAGCACCGCTGATCAGCTTTAAGGCTTCTGCCGCTTGCATGGAGCCGATGATGCCCACCAAAGGCGCGAACACGCCCATGGTCGCGCAGCGTGTTTCTTCCAAGCTTGCATCCGGTGGAAAAATACAGGCATAACAAGGTGAGGCATCTGAGCGGCTGTCAAACACCGTGATTTGCCCATCAAACCGAATCGCAGCTCCCGACACCAGCGGTTTGCGATGTTTGACACACGCGGCATTGATCGCATGGCGTGTAGCAAAGTTGTCGCAACAATCGATGACCACGTCTGCATCTTTCACTAAGCTGTCTAGACGTACTGCATCTGCACGTTGCAAAATAGGAATAACTTGAACGTCAGTGTTTATATTTGCTACTTTTTTCATAGCAGAGTTGGCTTTATAGTCGCCGACATCTGCCATATTGTGTGCTATTTGGCGTTGCAAATTGGTGACATCGACGACATCATCATCTACCAGTGTGATGCGCCCAACTCCAGCCGTTGCCAAGTACAAAACAACGGGAGAACCCAAGCCACCAGCACCTATCACCAGCACGTGCGATTGCAATATTTTCTCTTGTCCCTCAACGCCTATTTCGTTCAGGAGCAAATGGCGTGAGTAGCGCAGCAGCTGGTCATCAGTCAAGATTTTGACTCTCGAATTTAGTCAACTTATTTAGTCAATTTAAATCGACTTTATTTAATTGTCTTTTTTCTCTTCTTTACGCTCAACCAGTGTTTTACTGACAATGACAGGGCGGCCTTTGAGTTGGTTGATAGCTTGGGCGAGTTGGAAATCTTTGTCTGAGCCAAACTCAGGAGATTTACGCTCAGCCACTGGTTTTTTGGCTTCTTCCTCTAAGCGCTTCAAAGCAATTTCACGCTCTTTTTCGCGCGCCTCTTTTTTAGCAGGGTCTTCTGCCGCGCTGCCTTGCCCACTTTCAAGGTGTTTTTCCAAATCAGCTTCGCGCGTGCGCAGAGCGGCAAAAGGACTGCCTTCCGCTGTTTCATCGAGCATGACATCCGGCACAATGCCTTTGGCTTGGATGGATGTGCCGTTCGGGGTGTAGTAGCGCGCTGTGGTAAGTTTGATGCCCGTATCCGGCCCCAAAGGTCGGACTGTTTGCACCGACCCTTTGCCAAACGTTTGGGCACCTAAAATGGTGCCGCGTTTGTGGTCCTGCAAAGCACCCGCCACAATTTCACTGGCCGAGGCGGAGCCCTCATTCACCAACACCACCAAAGGAACTTTTTTCAACGCTGCTGGCAGACGCTTCAACGGATCGGCTCCGCCCCGGCGCATGTAAAACTCAGGGGCTGCTTTGTAGTTAAATTTACTGTCGGCTAGTTGGCCATTGGTAGACACAACAGCCACGTTCTCAGGCAGGAAAGCCGCAGAAATGGCAACCGCAGCATCCAGCAAACCACCTGGATCATTGCGTAAATCGAGCACCAAGCCTTTCAGATTTGGCTCCTGCTTATAGATTTCCTCTATCTTTTTCACAAAATCTTCAACCGTACGGTCTTGGAACTGAGACAAGCGCACCCAGCCATAACCAGGCTCAATGACTTTGCCGCGTACCGATTGCGTTTTTATTTCTTCACGAACGATGGTGACTGGGAAAGAACGGTTTTCGTCTTTACGAAAGATCGTCAAAATAACTTTTGTATTGGGCTCGCCACGCATGCGTTTGACGGCTTCATTCAGCGTCAAGCCACGCACTGAGGTGGTATCAATTTTAGTAATAAAGTCATTGGGCTTTAAGCCTGCCCGAAAAGCGGGTGAACCTTCAATCGGTGAGACTACTTTGACCAAACCGTCTTCAAAACTGATCTCAATGCCCACGCCGACAAACTTTCCTGTCGTGCCTTCACGGAATTCTTTGTAGGATTTTTTATCAAAATATTGAGAATGCGGGTCTAGGCTAGCCACCATGCCGGAAATAGCATCAGAAATCAGTTTTTTCTCGTCTACTGGCTCTACATAATCGCTTTTGATCAAACCAAACACGTTGGCCAGCTGCTGCAGTTCTTCGAGAGGCATGGGCGCTAAGGCACCGCGTGCAACAGTTTGCAACGACACCGTCGTGAGCGCACCCGTCAGTACACCGACTGAAATCCAACCTGCAATTTTTAGTTTATTGCCCATACTTTGCCTTATCGTTTGACCCATTTAGTAACCTAATCTCATTCACAGTAGCCAATATACACCTAAGAGCTTTCTAGAAGGACTAAGTTCAGTAATTGACCTTAGTAAGCTTGGTAACTCATTCACTGCCCAAATAATAATGTCGAATCGGCTTCAAGTTTGCGTCTAGCTCGTAAACCAACGGTAAACCATTCGGAATGTTCAAACCCACAATAGCCTCATCTGAAATACCATCCAAGTGCTTGACCAAGGCCCGAATCGAGTTGCCATGCGCTGCAATTACCGTACGTTTGCCTGCACGGATGGCAGGAGCCAGCGACTCGTCCCAAAATGGCATCATCCGCGCTACCGTGTCTTTCAAGCACTCGGTCAGCGGGATTTGCTCAGGTTTAAGCTTGGCATAACGAATATCTGCGCGCTCGCTGCGCGGGTCACTCGCTTCTAGCGACGGCGGCGGCACGTCATAGCTACGACGCCAGAGCAACACTTGCGCATCACCATATTTCTTCGCGGTTTCTGCCTTGTCCAGCCCTTGTAAAGCGCCATAGTGGCGCTCGTTGAGTCGCCAGCTGTTCACAACCGGCAGCCAAGTACGGTCCATAGCATCCAAGCAATGCCACAACGTGTGCGTGGCGCGCTTCAAAACGCTGGTGTAAGCCACATCAAACTCAAAACCAGCCGCTTTGAGCATGGTTCCAGCTTTTTTCGCTTGCTCAATGCCCAAAGGCGTTAAAGCCACATCGGTCCAACCCGTAAAGCGGTTTTCAAGGTTCCATGTCGATTCGCCGTGCCGAATCAAGACTAATTTATGCATACAAACACTTTCTATGGCTATCTACAGCTTTTTATGACCTTTTTGGTCGAAATTTTTCATGTAATTACATGGGATCCCAAAAGGATACAAGCTCTATTCTAAAATCTATCTCTTTATAGAAAGTACAACGTGAAATTTATTATTGACAATTGGCAGCTTATTGCCGTCGCTATCGGTTCAGCCGCCATGCTTTTTTGGCCCCAAATCAAGGGCGCAGCGGGTGGCACGCTTACTGCAACAGGCGCGGTGCAGCTCATGAACCGTGAAAAAGCCGTGGTTATCGACGTCAGCGAACCCGAAGAATTCGCCCTTGGCCACATGAACAATGCCAAAAACGTACCTTTTAGCCAACTGGAAGACAAATTGGCAGGGCAAGTCAAAAACAAAGAATTGCCTTTGATTTTGGTCTGCACTTCGGGCGCACGCTCAAACCGTGCCGTGGCTGTCGCTAAAAAACTCGGCTTTAACAATGTACAAGCCCTGGCTGGCGGCCTCAAAAGCTGGCAAGAAGCCAACTTACCGCTTGAAAAAGCCTAAAGGCAAGCAGGAAAGAACTGAACCATGCAAACCGTCAAGATGTACACCACCGCCGTTTGCCCCTACTGCATTCGGGCCAAAAGCATCCTGAAAACCAAAGGTGTTGAGAAAATCGAAGAAATTCGTATCGACCAAGACCAAGCTGCCATGAAGCACATGATGGCAATCACGGGCAGACGCACCGTGCCGCAAATTTTCATTGGAGACACACATGTGGGTGGCTGTGACGATTTGATGGCTTTGGACAGCGCTGGCGGCCTAGTGCCCATGTTGCAGCAGGCTTAATTTAATACTAACCTGATATGCTATATTATTTATAGCATTTTAAGTAGGAAATACAACGTCTAAAGTGCTTTACCTAACCTTCAAGCCGTGACAATCCACCCCTCCAGTGGATCCGTTTTGGCAGGTAAACCGTAGCCTTTAATGCCTTTTTCATGCTGTTGCAACGCCCAAGCGGCTTGCAACATGCACAACACCGCATCCAAGCTGTCGCCACTGGCGTCGTCAATCAAAGCATCTCGTTGGGCGTGGCTGAGTTTCAAGCGTAAATTCAGCCTAGTTTGACCCAGCTCCAGCTGTGTGACGAGGTCTTTGCGTGCAATCAGCCGTTCTGGCGTTTGTTTGGCTTTGTCGTCTGATTTGTAACTGCGGTTGTTCAGTATTTCCCTAGCCAGCAAGCCTGGGTAGGCTTCCAAAGCGACTCGTTTTTCGTCACCGGCATGCAGTGCGGGGATGTGAATACCCGCTTCCACCAAACGCGGCACACCTGCGTGCAGCATGTAAGCCACGGGCGGATTCACCCACTTCATCGAGGGGCTTGAACCTGCTGGTGCATCGGTCGCGCGATGTGCAAACTTGCCGCCAACTGGCCGTGCATCGCAAAACGCTTTGAAAGTGGCGCGAATCTCTTCCCGAGACAAACTGGCGTAGTGGTCAATACAAGCTTTCCAATCGCTAGGCCAGCCCAACTTTTCAACCAATTCACGCGGTAGCCCAAACGGCAAATCGAATCCACCCACCCAATCTGCGGGCTGCTTGAGCCATGCACTAAAACCCTCTAAGGTTTGAATTTGCTCTAACTTTGAGAGTGAAACACGGCCGTTATTAGCCAAGCCAATGGCAAAAACAATGGGTTTTTTCTTGCTAGGACTGCTTGAAAAATCGCAACCGATGACTGGTGTCACATTCACAAAAACTTAAGAGCGCCCAATGATAGAAGCCGTCGCCATCAATTCCTCGAGCAGCGCCATCGAGACTGCACCCGAGGTGCTGTAGGGATCAAGCTCCGGTTTTTCGGCATATTTCAACAAAATAGAATGGTTAATTTTCGCCATATTGACCTGCCCCATGGTCCAGCCACTGAAGCGACGCTCTGAAATTTCTTCGTAGTGCAGCAAAACCACGTTTTTATGACGCGCGTCATGTTGAATATGACCGTACAACTCGCTCACGGCATTGCGCCCGCCTTCGATGGCCTGCAAAAAGATGCCCCCACCGTAGCAAAGTATGCCGGTGATGCCGCTTGAGGGGTTGAATTCGCGTGATTTAGCCAAAATGCCCTCAATGGCTTCTGGTTGTGTATCCACCGCACGGCTGGCGTAAAGTAGGCGTACTAGCATGATGTTTTCCTTTGCATTTTTATTATTTTGAAGACTAATTTTGCTTATTTAGGGATTTATTTAGTAACTTATTTTGGAATCAAGGCCAAAAACTCACGACGCAAATTCATGTCTTTCAAAAACACGCCGCGCATGACTGAGTTAATCATTTTGCTGTCCATGTCTTTCACACCGCGCCAGCTCATGCAAAAGTGGGTGGCTTCCATCACAATCGCTAAGCCATCGGGCTGGGTTTTGTCTTGAATCAAATCGGCCAGTTGCACAACCGCTTCTTCTTGAATTTGTGGCCTGCCCATTACCCACTCCGCCAAACGCGCGTATTTTGACAAACCAATCACGTTGGTATGCTCGTTCGGCAACACGCCAATCCACACCTTGCCAATCACGGGGCAGAAGTGATGTGAGCACGCACTTCTCACCACAATCGGGCCCACAATCATCAGTTCATTCAAATGCCCGACATTCGGGAACTCTGTGATCGTGGGCACGGGCTGGTAGCGGCCTTTGAAGACCTCGTTCAAATACATTTTGGCCACGCGGCGTGCCGTGTTGTTGGTGTTGTGGTCATGCTCGGTGTCAATCACCATGCTGTCCAGTACGCCCTTCATTTTGCTTTCAACTTCATCCAATAGCTTGTCCATGTCGCCAGGCTCGATAAAGGCGCTGATGTTGTCGTTCGCGAAATAGCGCTTTTTGGAAGCCGCCACGCGCTCGCGGATAACGACGGACATCGGGCGTCCCTCATCGCTAAGGTTCAAGGGTTCTACAGCCATGGTGTCTATTTTCTTCATTAACATAGAGGAATATTACCAGTCTTTGCATAACAGCTAGTCGCCAATGTTGAATAACCCGCTCCTGAACCCGATTGACCAGCAAACCAGTTCACAACTAGAATTTTCCATATGAATAAACATTTACCTACAATCTTCAGCGCGCTGCTCACAGCAGCTGCTTTGTCTTTCAACCCCTTGGCACGTGCTCAAACGGCAGCCACCTTCCCTAGCAAACCCCTGAAAATCATCGTCCCCTTCGGCGCAGGCGGGATTGCCGACCTGACGGCGCGGACCGTGGGAGCAAAAATGGCCGAACTATTGGGGCAACCTGTTGTTGTTGAAAACAAACCCGGTGCTGGCGGCATTGCAGCGGGTGATTTGGTCGCTAAGTCTGGCCCTGATGGCAGCACCATGTTGCTGATGTCAAATGCAACGGCAGTTTCAGAAAACCTTTTTAAGACCATGCCTTTTGATGCATCGAAAGACTTTGCACCCGTCACGACTTTAGGGTTTTTCGATATTGCTTTGATCACAAAAGCCGATTCGCCCTACAAAACCATGGCGGAACTGTTGGCTTTCGCCAAAGCCAATCCTGGCAAACTCAATGTGGGCACCATCAACATTGGTAGCACACAAAACTTAGCCGCTGAACTCTTCAAATCAATTGCGGGTATCGAGGTGCAAATCGTCCCCTTCAACGGCACACCGGCGGTGATTACCGCCCTGCGTGGTGGTCAGATCGACGCGGCGGTTGAGATCTTAGGTCCTGTCAAAACTCAAATCGACGCCAAAGCCATCAACGCTCTGGCCGTGATGGGCCTGAAACGCGCACCCAGCCTGCCCAATGTGCCCACAGCCCGCGAATCTGGCCTGCCCAGCATGAACGCCGCCTCGTGGAACGCTCTGGCCGTCTCCGCCAAAACCCCCAAAGAGATCGTCGCCAAGCTGCATGATGCTGCGGCCACCGCCCTCGCCTCACCCGATGTGAAGAAGCGCTTGGCCGATCTGGGTGTAGAGGCCGGCTCTAGCAGCCCTGAGGTCTTGGGTGATCTGTTGAAAGCTGAAATCAAGCGCTGGGGTGAAGTCATCGCGCGGGCGAATATTCCGAAGCAATAAGCTATTTTGCTTCTATATTGCTTCTATATTGCTTCTATATTGCTATATTTTTAATAGCTTATTAATCAATAAATACGCTGGCTAGAGTCATATTTATCACTGAAAATATTTAAAACGTCGCTTCCACGATTTTCACCAACTCTGGCGTCACCTCGGGCAGCACGCCAAACCATTTGTGAAACGCGGGGCGGGCTTGGTGCAAGAGCATGCTCAAACCACCGGCAGTAGGGTTGCCACGGGCTTTGGCGGCTTTTAAAAGCGGCGTTTCCATGGGGATGTAAACCGCATCGGACACCAAAGCCGTTGTTGGCAGCAGGTCTAAATTGATATCCAAAGCTGGGTTGCTGCCCATGCCTTGGCTGGTGGTGTTGACCAGCAAAGCGACGTCTGATAGGGCTTGATGGCGCTGCTCCCATGGCACGTTGCGCAACGTTGTGCCTAAATTTTGCTCAAAATCAGCTTTAAAAACATCGACCAAAGCTTGGCCGTGGCCTTCGGTGCGGTTGCAAATGCGGATGTCTTTCACGCCTTTTTCCGCCAAGCTAACGACCACCGCCCGCGCCGCGCCACCTGCGCCCATGATCAAGGCGGGGCCCGCATCGGCCTGCCAGTCAGGTTTTGCGACCAGCAAGCTTTGGATGTAACCATAGCCGTCGTTGTTGTAGCCGCTCAGCGTGCCATCGGCTTCAACCACGATGGTGTTGATCGCGCCCATGCGCTTGGCGGTGGCGTCTAAGCGATCCACCATCGGCAAAGCCATGACTTTGTGCGGCAAGGTGAGATTACAGCCCGCAAAACCCATGACGGACAAGCCTTTGAGGGCGGCCTTCAAGTCGTCTGGATTGGCTGGGTTGACGGGTAGATACACGTAAGCGCCGTTCAATTCGTGCTGTTTGATCCAATAATTGTGAATGCTGGGCGAACGGGAGTGACCGACGGGCCAGCCCATGATGCCGGCGAGTTTGAAAGGTGCGTTATGGGAAGTAGATGAGCTCATCGTTTGAAAATCCGTGATGAAGTTTAAAAAGTTATTTGAAATTTGTTTTGACCAACTGCTGTATCAACTCTAGCATGGCTTGCTGCGTCAACGTGGCGGGGCGCTGCGAGCTGACGACCACTGACAGTTTGCTGTGCAGACCCGCAATCGGTCGCACAGAAAACAAACTGGCTTGGCCTGAGGTGGTGACGGCGTTTCTAGACAGCACCGCGCAACCTGCGCCGTCCAGCACCAAATCCAAAATGGCGGGCACGCCGTCGATTTCTAGCACGATGTTGGGGTGGCAGTTGATATTGGCCATTTCAGATTCGACCAACATGCGAATCGCGTTGGGGCGGGTGGGGATGATGAGCGGCAGCGCGGCGACGTCTTTCAAACTGACGGCTTCAGACTGCTTGCGCTCAGACAGACGTTCCGATTGACGCTGCACCAAAAACAGGTCTTCGTCTAGCAAAGGCGTGATTTCCAGCCCCGGCGTGGGCACTGCGCCGTAGAGCAAGGCCAGGTCTAGCTTGCCGTTGAGAATGGCGTCTTGCATCGCGACGGACAAACCTTCGCTGATGGCGAGCGCGGCCTGCGGCAATTTGGCGCGGAATTCACGCGTCAGCGGCACGGTGAGCACCTTGGCAATGCTGGGCGGCAGACCAATGGCCACCCGCCCCGCCAGTGAGCCACGCACACGACCCAGCTCTTCACGCAGACGCTGCACTTGGTGCAAAATGCCGCGCCCGTGCTCTAGCAGCAGCTTGCCAGCGTCCGTCGTCGTGGCGCCGCGCCCATTGCGCACCAGCAGGTTTTGCCGCAATTCGACCTCCAACAGCCGGATTTTGCGGCTCAGCGCAGGCTGCGCCATGTTCAGCGCGCGGGAGGCACGGGTAAAACTGCCCAGCTCAGCCACGCGGACGAAGTATTCGATTTGTTCGAGTTCCATGGGGCATTCTAGTGTCAAGCTGAGAATAACGTCAATTCTGTTATTCATTTTTGATATAACTGCTAGGCGCTGCGAGATCTTCACATGACAGGCCTTTCACCGCACAATCTCTGTCATGACAAACAGGACAAACATGACGAAAAGCATGACGATTAAGGGCGTTTCTTCTATGGCAACCCGCCAATTGTTGGCGGAATTGGTGGCTGATTACACAAAACAAACGGCTATCGACATCCAAATCGAGTCCGTAGGCGGTGTTAATGCCGCCAATCGGGTGCTGGCCGGCGAATATTTTGACGTGGTGTTTTTGGCATCAGAAGCGATAGTCCAACTCATCGCTTCAGGCCACATTGACCCGACAAGCAAGGTCAACTTGGTCAATTCTGGCGTGGCGGTTGCCGTTAAGGCGGGTGCAGCAGCGCCCGATATCTCCTCTGAAGCCGCATTAAAAGCTGCTGTTTTAGCTGCCAAAACAATCAGCTATTCCACCGGCCCCAGCGGCGTGGCTCTGGCCAAATTGTTTGAGCGCTGGGGCATTACTGAGCAAATTGCCAACCGCATCGTGCAAGCGCCGTCTGGCGTGCCCGTTGGCTCCATGGTGGCCAAAGGCGAGGTTGAATTGGGCTTTCAGCAACTCAGCGAGTTGATTCATTTAGACGGCATCAGCATCGTTGGCCCGCTGCCGCCAGAAATCCAAATAACCACCACGTTTTCAGCGGG
>CANKRG010000060.1 GCA_947485165.1 Comamonadaceae bacterium | reverse complement strand
CAGATCACAACAAAAACCATTCTGGTCATGGCAACTACAAACGCAAGTCTTGGTTGAATGAATTGTTTGACTAATTTCTCAAGTAACGCATTATGAAACACCCTTGTTTATGACCAAGCACGACAAACCTTCTGACCACGCCGAACATACTGGTCACTGCCACGACGACGCCAAAGCCAAAGACGCGTCGCACGATGGTCATAAACATGACCATAAACATGATCACGCAGAGGGCGACTGCTGCGCTCCAAACTAGGCGGCATGCCAGGCGTGGCGGGTTTGGCCGTCATGGGCTCAGAAGTGGCAGAGTAGACAGCCATGCCAACTTGGGTATCTGCGAGCCTGGCCTTGGCTGCCGTGTAAATTGCCGCGTTTTGCACGGCTATCGCGCCAGACACATGCGATTTTGGTTCAAAACATCGTGCTCGCGCTGGGCCATGCAGTGGATCGCGTGCGTATTGGCGCCGTGGTGGATTACTTAGAATTTTACTGAAAACATGGCATTGGCCAGCGTTTAATTTGGCGGATATTTGGGTCGTTTCTGCCGCTATGCTATTGATGTTGAGCACATTTCAGCAATCGCCTGTTTCAATTCCGCAAAAAATAAAGAGTTCCCAATGACAAACAAACAATGGCAGGTGTATTTCGCCACTTGGCTTTTGGCGCTGGTTGCCGCTGCCGGTAGCTTGTTTTTAAGCGAGGTGATGGATTTTGCACCCTGCGTACTGTGCTGGTACCAGCGTATACCTATGTATGCCTTGGTGCTGGTGCTGGGCGTGGGTTTGTACACACGTGACGCTGGTGTGTACAAGTATGCGCAAGCGCTGGCGGTCGTTGGCTTGGTCATCGCAGCTTACCACTGCTTGCTGTACATGGGTTTTATCCCCAAAGGCATGATTCCCTGCGGACCTGGGCCGTCGTGTGCTGACCAAAAACTCGAATTATGGGGATTCGCCACCATTCCGTTGATGTCAGTGTTGGCATTTGCCGCTTTGGTTGTGGGTTTAAAAGTAGCAAAACAATTGAAATGACTGTATTGATTTAGAAAACTAGGAAATTTGAAAATGAAAAAAAACTTTGTGTTGATTGGCTCAATCCTACTGGTAGCCGTGATGTTTGCGATGGGTATGTTTGCTTTCCAAGATAAAAAAGCCGATGAAAGCGCGGCGCTGGCCTCCAAAAATACCGCCAACTTGGTGCAGTTTTACTCACCCACCACGGGCGCTGCAGATGCCAAAGTCACTTTGGTTGAGTTTTTTGACCCCTCATGCGAAGCCTGTCGCGCTTTTTACCCCTTGGTTAAATCGATTTTGGAAGAAAGCAACGGCAAGGTAAAACTCGTTTTACGCTACGCAGCTTTTCACAAAGATTCAGACATTGTGGTCAAAATGCTCGAAGCCAGCAAAGTGCAAAACCTTTATTGGCAATCACTTGAAGCCGTTTTGTTGTCTCAACCCGAATGGGCAGACCATGGAGCGCCTCAAGTCGATAAAATTTGGCCTTACTTGAAAGCTGTCGGTTTAGACGTTGACAAAGCCAAAGCGGATATGAAGTCCCCCGCACTAGACAGCCTGCTAAAACAAGACATGGCCGATGTCGCAACGTTCAACGTCCAAAAGACACCCACTTTTTACGTCAATGGCAAACCACTCATGAACTTTGGCGAAGATGCTTTGCGCGCATTGGTGAAGCAAGAAATCGACGCGGCGTATAAATAACCACCTCAATTTGCTATATTTTTAATAGCTTCTTAGGCAATAAATACGCCGGCTATATGTCAATTTGAGCACTATTTTTCCTGTTTTTCAAACAACCAAGTCGCAACAACAGCTCGGGCGAGGTGTTGATATCTGCATGCTCAATACCCAGCCGCTTGCCCATCGCGGCGCGCATCACTGGCGGCCATATAGCCTTCCACGGCAGGGTCGCCCATGCGCCAAATGAACTGACCTGCGCCAAAATCCTGGTATGAATCGTTGATCACGCTGACTTGGTGGCCGCGTGCCAGTAAGCCTTGCACCGTGTCGGCTGGCATAGTTGATTCGACATTGATGTCCAGACCCGTGTTAAACCGCCAGCGTGGCGCATCACACGCTGTTTGTGGGTTTTGTTGGTAGTCCAGCATGCGCACCAATGTCTGCATGTGTCCCTGCGGCTGCATATTGCCGCCCATGACGCCAAAACTCATCACCGGTTGGCCGTCTTTGGTCAAAAACGCGGGGATGATGGTGTGAAACGGCCGCTTACCGGGTGCCACTTGGTTCGGCCCAGCGTTCAAACTGAAGCCATGGCCGCGGTTTTGCAAGCTGATGCCAAAGGTCGGCTCCACGCAACCCGAGCCAAAACCCATGTAGTTGCTTTGAATCATGCTGACCATCATGCCGGACTCGTCCGCCGCCGTCAGGTAAATCGTCCCGCCTTTGACGGGGTTGCCGGCTTTGAAATCTTGCGCTTTGTTGCGGTTAATCAGTTTGGCGCGCGTAGCCAAGTAGCTGTCATCCAGCATCTGCTCAACCGTAACATTCATTGTTTCAGCGTCCGACACGTACTTGTAGGTATCGGCAAACGCCAGTTTCATGGCTTCGATTTGCAAGTGCTGGGCATCCACGCCATCGGCGTCCATGCCAGATAAATCAAAGTGCGCCAAGATACCCAACGCAATCAAGGCCGCTATGCCCTGCCCGTTGGGTGGGATTTCATGCAGGGTGTGGCCACGGTAGTTTTTGGCAATCGGTTTGACCCAGTCCACCTTATGCGCCGCCATATCGCTGGCTTTCAAACTGCCGCCGTTGTCGGTAGAGAATTTCTCTAGCGCGGCAGCAATCTCGCCCTTGTAAAACGCGTCGCCTTTGGTCGCGGCAATGGCCCGTAAGGCTTTGGCTGCCGCTGGAAATTTGAAGAGTTCGCCGACATGGGGGGCGCGTCCGTGCGGCAAGAAACTTTGTGCAAATCCGGGCAAATGACCAATCTCAGCCAGTGGCGCTTGCCACTTGCCTTGCACGACGATGGGCAACAAATAACCGCGTTCGGCAATCTCAATCGCGCTTTGCATCAAATCAGCGAAAGGCAATTTACCAAACTTGTCGCTCATCGCCGCCCAGCTGCTGACGGCACCAGGCACACTAACCGAATCAATGCCGCGCTTAGGTGGTGTGGTGGCATCTGCACCGTACTTATTTTTGAAATACTCTGGTGTCCATGCGGCGGGTGCGCGTCCCGAGGCGTTGAGACCGTGTAACTCTTTGCCATCCCAGATGATGCAAAACGCATCGCTGCCCAAGCCGTTGCTGACGGGTTCGACAATCGCCATGACAGCCGCAGTGGCGATGGCGGCGTCAACGGCGTTGCCGCCTTGCTGCAAGATACGCAAGCCTGCTTGCGCACCTAGGGGGTGCGAGGTGGCGACGATATTGCGCGCAAAAACGGGCAGCCGGGTGGAACTGTAAGGCGTGGAGTAACTAAAAGTCATCTTGAAATTAATTTTTAGAAGATTGTGCAGACGAATGTGACGAAGAATGCGAGACAATTTTTTGATGCAGGCGTCGTAACAACCACCAAACCGCAAATGCCACGAACGGAATGGCAACCGCAGCGGTGACTTCGCCGCTCACCGGCCAGCCCAGTTTTTGTGCGCCTTTGGCCACATAGCTGATCAACCCGACAATGTAATAAGTGATAGCTGCGACAGACAGGCCTTCCACGGTGGACTGCAATTTGAGCTGCAGGCCCTGCCGGTCGTTCATCGTGGTCAACAGCGCTTGGCTGCTTTGTTGCTGCTCGATCTCTACCCGAGTACGCAATAGGCTGCTGATGCGCGAGACGCGTTGCGAAAGCGCATCTTGCCGCCGCGTCGCCCACTCGCAGGTGCTGCGGGCGGGTGTCAAACGTCTGTCCATAAATTCGCGGATGGTTTGCAGCTCGCCCAAGCGGGATTCATGGATGTCGGCGATGCGTTCATCGACCAATTCAAAATACGCACTGCTGGCAGAAAAGCGTGAATGTGTCGCGGCGTATTGGCTTTCGACTTGGCCTGCCAGCTTGGTGAGACGGTCTAGCAAAGCCGGTTCATCATAGCGCTCGGCGCTGCGAATAGATTCAGCCAATTCAGCCAATTCACGTTCAGCATAAGCCAAAGATTGACCTGCGTCTCGTGCAGCGGGCAAGCCCAGCAAAGCCGCCATACGGTAGGTTTCGATTTCAAGTAAACGTTGCACCAAACGCCCCAAACGGCGCTGTGTCATGTTACCCACCAACAAGAGCATGCGTGAAAAACCGTCGGCATGGATGGCAAAATCGGTATGTACTTCAGCTGCACCATCGGCCACGGCCGACCCGACCAAGGTTTCCTCATTCAAAACGTGTTTGATGACCGTAGCGACGGCGCTGCCGCCAAACACATTGTTTACGAACTTACCATTGGATAACGCCCACACATGCATGCTGGTCAGCGCCTCACCCGGCAATTTTTCCAGCCAATCTTGGGGCACAGCAGCAATGGCTGTCTGCGGCTCACGCTCATCCAGCGTATCATCCTCCATCGTCCGCGTGAAGGTGTAGCTGACAAACTCCGTATGCAACTCCCAGCGCAGCCTAAAACCGCCTAAATCCGTGCGGATATGGGTAGAAGTATCGTCTGGTGGGGGTAAATGGTGGTCGCGCAACAGGGCTGCCACATGTTCGCGGCTGGCTTGGCGTTGCTCTAGATCACACACCATCACCACATGCGAGATGGCTATAGGCACCGTCATCGCCTCAGGCGGTCGGGCGTGGATTTCGTTGTGCAGGGCAACGCGCGAAGGGTGCTGTTGGATATGTAAATATGTTCGCATGTAATGAATCTTTGCAACTATTGTGCCGTATTAAACAAAAATGGCACCCAAAGGCACCATTTCTAAAGTCACAGAAGCAAAATTAAGCTATTTATTCTTCGACAAACGCTTCTTCGCGCTTTTTACTGACCGATGGTAGTAACACCACGATGAGCAACAATGCCGCGACAGCCAACAAACTGGCGGACAAGCCACGTGTGACAAAAACACTCCAATCACCGCGTGACAAGAGCAGCGCACGGCGCAAGTTTTCTTCCATCATCGGCCCAAGAATGAAACCGAGCAGCAACGGTGCAGGTTCCATACCCAGTTTGATGAACAAATAGCCAATCACACCGAAGATGGCAACCATCCAAATGTCAAAGGTGTTGTTGTTGGTCGAGTAAACGCCAATCGCGCAAAACAGCACAATGGCGGGGAACAACCAACGGTAGGGCACGCTGAGCAATTTGATCCAAATGCCGATCAACGGCAGGTTCAAAATAATCAGCATCGCGTTACCGATCCACATCGACGCGATCAAGCCCCAGAAGAGTTCTGGGTTGCTGGTCATCACCTGAGGGCCAGGCTGGATGTTGTGAATCGTCATCGCGCCGACCATCAAAGCCATCACCGCGTTCGGCGGGATACCCAGAGTCAACAAAGGAATGAAAGACGTTTGTGAAGCGGCATTGTTGGCCGCTTCTGGCGCAGCCACACCACGGATATTACCTTTGCCAAACGGCACTTCACCAGGGCGTAATTTGGTTTTCTTTTCAATGGTGTAAGCCGCAAAAGCTGCCATCACCGCACCGCCACCTGGCAAAATACCAAGAATAGCTCCAAGTGCAGTGCCACGCAGCACTGCTGGCGTCATCAATTTAAAGTCTTCTTTGGTTGGCATCAAGCCTTTGACGTCCGCCGTAAACACTTCGCGCTCACTCTCATGTTTGCCAAGGTTGCTGATGATCTCGCCGTAGCCAAACACACCCATTGCAATCACGATGAAGCCAATACCATCGGTCAGCTCAGGGATATCAAAACTGTAGCGTGCTACGCCAGAGTTCACATCGGTACCGACCAAGCCAAGCAACAAGCCCAGAAAAATCATGCCCACCGCTTTGAGCAAGGAGCCTGAAGCCAACACTACCGCGCCGACCAAGCCCAAAATCATGAGCGAGAAGTATTCAGCAGGGCCAAATTTGAAAGCAACTTCCGTCAAGGGCACGGCAAACGCTGCCAGCACCAAGGTACCCACGCAACCGGCAAAGAATGAACCCAAACCCGCAGCGGCCAGCGCCGGCCCCGCTCGGCCATTTCTGGCCATTTGGTGGCCATCAATCACCGTCACCACGGACGACGCCTCTCCCGGTAAATTCACCAAAACGGCCGTTGTAGAACCACCGTACTGCGCGCCATAGTAAATGCCGGCCAACATGATCAGCGCGGAAACCGGTGGTAAAGCGTAGGTTGCTGGCAACA
Organism: Comamonadaceae bacterium; assembly: GCA_947485165.1. GTDB lineage: Bacteria > Pseudomonadota > Gammaproteobacteria > Burkholderiales > Burkholderiaceae_C > Aalborgiella. The sequence goes on along the minus strand of CANKRG010000060.1, from coordinate 5,757 downwards.
GCATGGCAATGGTCGCCAAAGGGCCAATGCCTGGCAACACGCCAATCAAAGTACCCAAGAGGCAACCAATGAAGGCGTACATCAGGTTAATCGGCGTGAACGCGACGCCAAAACCGAGAGCTAAGTTATTAAATAATTCCATTTTATTTGTCCAATATTGTTATTTAATAAGTTTTTAAGCGGTCAAAAAAGTTGGCCAAACGGGGAATTGCAGCTTCAGCAACAAGATGAAGGCGGCATAACTCATGATGCTGAGAATCACCGCCAAGATCGTGACTTCCTTGAGGTTGAACTCTTCACCCGCATTGCTGGCAATGAAAGTCAAAGCAAAAATACCGAAAATCAAACCCATTGCTGGTAGTTTGATGCTGGGCAAACCACCAATGGACAGGCCAAAAACCACATTGGCTGCAATGATAAAAAACAAAGGCTTCCAAGCCCAAGAGCCAATTTTGTCACCCGCGCCATCTGCTGTCTCAACCACCAAAGATTTGAAAGTGATGACAGCACCCAAAATAGCCATGAAAATGCCCAAAATCAAGGGAAAGTAGCCAGGTCCCATGCGCGCGCCCGTGCCCACACTGTAATTCGTCGCACCCCAAGCGAAGGCAACGCCTACCACCGTGAACAGCAACCCTGAAAAAAAGTCTTTTTGGCTCTTGATTGCCATATTCATGCCTCGTTAGTGAAAAACAAGTTGATTATCACCGAGTAAGTTTGGTGTCATTGAATAAATATCTAAGGGTTAACACCAAGTATTTGTTTTTCCTTTGCTATTCTTTTACTTTTAATTTGCACCTTTGACGCAGTCAATATCACCGGTATCACTCTGTAAAGAACAGGTAAAGATTCACAGCATGGACTTGAACACCCGCAACCATTTGGTGGCTGGCAAACCCCATTTGGTTTGAATCACTTCTGCCCGCGCCAACAACTGATCTCGCTTCGGTTTTGTCGCGGTTCGTTGCGCCAGCACGATGGTGTTGCCCTCGCGCGTGGGCTTGAAAGCCCAAACAGCACCAGCGCCAAAAGCCTCCGATATTTTGTCGACACTGCTTTGATAGCTGGACGAACGACCAAACAAATTCACCATCATCACCCCGTCATCGGTGAGCAAACGCCTGCAATCGGCGTAAAACTCGGCACTGTCCAGCACGGGCGCTGCCGCTTCGTGGTCGTACAAATCAACCTGCAGGGCATCAATGCGTCCCTGCCACTGCGGTTTTTGAATTTCCAGTGCCGCATCGGCCAAAACCACCTCTAATTTGGCATCGTCTGGCGGCAGCTTGAACCACAGCCTGCAGGCGATGATCACTTGCGGGTTGATTTCGATGGCCGTGGTCTGCATCCGCAGTTTTTTGAAGCAAAACTTGGTGCAGGTCGCCGCGCCCAGCCCCAGCTGCATGGCGCGGCGCTTGGGCACACTGGCGGCATCGACAAACAGCAGCCACGCCATCATGCGCTGCACGTATTCGAGTTCAATCTCAAAGGGTGAGTCAATCAGCATGCTGCCCTGAATCCATTCGGTGCCTAGATGTAAGCAGCGGACATCGCCGTAATCGCTAAAATTAACTTCGGGCAATTCTGTTGTTTTTGAGCTCTTTTTCATGGTGTTGTTTTTTTGCTATATTTTTAATAGCATATTAAGCAATAAATACGCCGGCTATAGCCATCTTTTATCCGTAAAAACCGCTATTTAATTGATAGCAAACCAGGCCTTTATAGTAATGCTTTCATTTTAGGCAAGGCGGCCAGTGAGTTCGCCCAGACGGCCTGCGACAAGACTTCCAAGCTGATGCCACGCAAGTCTGCCAGCACCTGCGCAATGCGCGGTAGCTGCGCTGGTTCGTTGCGACCTTGCGGTTCGCCAGCTTCTCTTTGGGCTGATGTTTTATACAGCCAATGTGGTGGCATATCGGGGGCATCGGTTTCTAAAACGATGGCATCCAAAGGCAATGTCGTGGCCAGATGCCTGAGTTGCAATGCCCGCTCAAACGTCATCGCGCCGCCAAAACCAAGCTTGAAACCCAGCTGCAGGAACGCCGCCGCCTGCTGGTCGCTGCCATTGAAAGCATGGATGATGCCGCGCCAGCCGTGCTGCCCCGCCGCCACCTTTACGCTCAAGTCGCGCAGCCCTTTGAGCAGCAGATCAGCCGATTTACGCACATGCACGACGACGGGCAAGTCGTACTTTTTCGCCAATTTCAGCTGCTCGCGGTAAAAATGGATTTGCTTCTCCCGCAGCGGGCTCACATTGAGTTCGGGCACAAAGAAATCAAGCCCAATTTCACCAACCGCAACCAGTCTGGGGTCAACCAAGCGCTCTGCCAGCTCTGCGTCCAGCAAGGCCAAATCGTCCTGTGTCGCGTCTTTCACATACAAGGGGTGAATCCCCAAAGCGTAGCTGTCGCCATGCGCATGGGCCAGCTCGCGAACGGCTTGGAAGTTACAGGGATGAACCGCTGGGTAAACGCAATTTACTACATTTTTAATAGCAGCATAGGCACGTAATTCGCCGGCTAAAGAGAAATTTAAGGACGAAAAAGCACTGGATTCTGGCGCATCAAGATGGCAGTGCGTATCAATCCATTGCATCTTTGAGCGCCATCTTGATTTCATTATGGAGGAGAAGGTGGGATTCGAACCCACGGTACCTTGCGGTACGCCTGATTTCGAGTCAGGTACATTCGGCCACTCTGCCACTTCTCCTGCGTTTGCAGTGACTAAATTGTAGCAGCACCCGGGAAACTGAAGTGGACCCCAACCCCAAGACAGATGGGATGTTGGTTTAAGCTGGACTCGACTTGCAATGCAGCTGAACGGCGCTGCCCCGATTCTTGGCTTCCATCTCTGGTTCATCTGCCTTTTCAACACCCTCTTCACCGAACGCACGGCCTGTGCAGCGAAGCGCAACAGGACAAGCTTCTTTCGCGCCGTACTTATCCACCATCATCGCACCACCGCCACCAAGTACGCAAAGCCATGTTTCAGGCGGATGCAGGTGATGTCGGTGCGCAGCGCTAAAACTCAAGGCGGCAACAAACCCTGCTGACGGGCGTAAAAAATCGCCTGCGTGCGGCTTTTCACTTCGATACGACGGAACAAACGCCACAAATGCACTTTGACCGTGTGCTCATTGATGCCCAAATCTTCAGCAATGTCTTTGTTGCTCAAACCTTTGTTCAACAACAGCAGCAATTGGTTTTGCCGTTTTGAGAGTTTTTGACCAGTCCCTTGCGTTTCTTCAAAACTGTCCTCCGCCAACATCAACCCCTTGAGGGCAGCGCCAATTTCAACGGAACCCACTGACTTTTCAATGTAAATATCAGCGCCCGCCTCCAAACATTGGCCTTCCCAGTCGCCAGACGGCGACGCCGACAAGACGGCTAAAGGTGTCAAAGGGTACATGTTTTTCAGCTGGCAAACACCGGGCACACCCGTGGTGTCCGACAATTTGAGATCCAGCACAAACATGCTTGGCTCGCCATGTTCAGCAATAGCCGCTTGGAGCAAGCCGAAGCGATCAAGCTCAATCACGGCCATAGTGGGGCGCAACCGAAGCAACAGCATGCCCACAGCTTCACGCATCAGGGGGTGGTCTTCAATGACATAAATGGTCATGGGGTTCTCGCTTAAGGCTTCTTACAAATTATCTTAATTTAATTTCACGCAACAACAGCCTTATTTTAAACCAGTCATTGTTAAGAAAAAGAAAGATTTTAGATGACATAAGTCTAGTTTTATCGCAATTTTTATGATTTTTCGCCGATAAATTACTTTACATCATTTGTCTTAAAGCGTCATTGATAAGGCTCAACTCTTCTGCCGAAGATGGATTTAAATGTGAAGACCATGTACTTAACCCACTGATGCCCTGCGTTTTGATGTGCAAAATGACTTGCCCCGCTTCCTTGGGCGATTCAAACCCAGTGCTTTGCAGCAACACCTTGGCCTGAGCATCCACCAACTTGAAGTAAAACTTGCCATCCGCCTCGCGGTACTGCTTGAAACTGGCCGACTCAGCTTTGACAGATTTCTTGTCAGACTTGGCGGCAACTTGCAACCCACCCAACCCCCGCAAACCAACCGATTGACGTAAGGAATGCATGAATGGCGTAGCGATTTGCCGCGCTTTGTCTGCGCCCTTGAGTAAAATAGCCTCAATTTGTGCGGGATTATTCATCAGCGATTCGTACTTGTCACGCATGGGTGCTACCTCAGAGTCAATGCGTTCAAACAACATCCGCTTGGCATCGCCCCAGCCAATGCCGTTTTTGTAGGCGGCTTGCATGGTCTGCGCTTCTTCTGCACTGGCAAAAGCTTGGTAGATTTGGTACAGCGCTGAGCCTTCGGTGTCTTTGGGCTCACCAGGCGGGCGCGAATCTGTCACGATGGCGGCAATGAGTTTTTTCAACTCGGCGCTACTCGCAAACAACGGAATCGTGTTGTCGTAGCTCTTGCTCATTTTGCGGCCATCCAAGCCGGGTAAAGTGGCGACCGAGGCTTCAATTTCGGCTTCTGGCAGTGTGAAATGGTCTTTGTCGTTATTTTTATAGCGGTAGTTAAAACTTTGCGCAATGTCACGCGCCATTTCAATGTGCTGGATTTGGTCCCGCCCCACCGGCACTTTGTGCGCGTTGAAGAGCAAAATATCCGCCGCCATCAAGACGGGGTACATGAATAAACCTGCCGTCACATCCGCATCCGGGTCATTGCCCGCCGCATTGTTTTTATCAACCGAGGCCTTGTAGGCGTGGGCGCGGTTCAGCATGCCTTTACCTGTCACGCAGGTCAGCAACCATGTCAACTCAGGAATTTCTGGGATATCCGATTGGCGGTAAAACGTGACGCGTTCAGGATCCACACCCGCAGCCAACCATGAAGCAGCAATTTCCAGCGTAGAGCGTTGCACCCGCGCAGGCTCGCCAATTTTGATCAGTGCGTGGTAGTCCGCCAAAAAGTAAAAGCTTTGCACATCATGGGATAGCGAGGCGCGAACCGAGGGGCGTATCGAACCGACATAGTTGCCTAAATGTGGTGTGCCGGAGGTGGTGATACCCGTCAACACACGTGATATTGCCCGGGAAATTTGCTTACTCATTTTGCCATTCATCACTTAAACAATTACTTCATCAACATCGCCAACGGCGACAACACCAACTCGAGCAAACCGTAGGTCACATTCATCATCGGCATCATCCAAATGGTATTGATCACACCCGCGACCACCAAACCCAACACAATGAAGAAGCCCCACGGCTCCACGCGGGAGACCAACTCGGCGTATTTGTAAGGCAACAGCCCGACCAAAATGCGTCCGCCATCCAGCGGCGGCAGGGGGAACAGGTTGAAAGCAAACATCACCGCATTCACCAAAATACCACCCTGCGCCATTTTGTTGAAAAAGGGTTCATCCACGCCAGAACCTTTCAGCAAGTAAAAAACAATGCCCCAGATCAACGCCATGACCAAGTTTGACGCTGGGCCGGCCAAAGCCACCCACACCATATCGCGCTTCGGGTTGTTCAAATTCCCAAACTGCACCGGTACCGGCTTGGCGTAGCCAAAGAGGAAGGGGCTGCCTGAAAAAATCAACACCAGCGGCATCAAAATCGTACCAATCGGGTCGATGTGTTTCAGCGGATTTAAGGTGATGCGTCCCAGCGCATAAGCCGTGTTGTCGCCATAATGCCGTGCAGCGTAGCCATGCGCGGCTTCGTGGACGGTGATCGCCAGCAGCACCGGCAGCGCGTAAAT
>CANKRG010000059.1 GCA_947485165.1 Comamonadaceae bacterium | reverse complement strand
GTAGGGCTCAATTGTCGTCCAAACGACAACATAACGTCAAATATAGATTTAATATTCGACATATAAATCGCTAATTGAGCGGTGAAAGTACTTTTTCGACGATATTGGAAGCTTTTGAAATGCAGACCACTTTTGCAAGATTACTGTTAAAGCATGCCGCAGAGCGCCCGCAAGACGCTGCTATGCGTGAAAAAGAATATGGCATCTGGCAGGCCTTGACCTGGGCAGATTTGGCAACGATGGTTGAGCACTTGGCGTGCGGCTTGCACGCAGCGGGGCTGAAGCGCGATGACCACATGGTGGTCGTCGGTGCGAACCGCCCTCGTTTGTACGCCACGATGCTGGCGGTGCAGGCGTTGGGAGCAGTGCCGATTCCGTTGTACCAAGATGCAGCCGCGCTGGAATGCGTGTTTCCCATCAACAATGCAGATGTCAAATTTGCTTTTGCCGAAGACCAAGAGCAAGTTGATAAGTTGTTAGAGATTAGCCCGCAATGCCCGTTGCTGACCCATATTTACTTTGACGACCCACGCGGTTTGCGCAAATACGCTGAGCCAGGTTTGGCGAGTTTGGAAACTTTGCTGGACAGTGGCAAAGCGTTTGCGGCAAAACATAACGGATTTTTCAAAGCAGAAGTTGAAAAAGCGCGACCAGAAGATGTGGCCGCCATGTTTTTCACGTCTGGTACCACGGGCAACCCCAAAGGCGTGGTGCACACGCACAACAGTTTGTTGAATGCCGCTGAGTCTGGCGCTAGTTTTGACAAATTGACCTCAGCAGAAGAGGTGTTGGCCTACCTGCCGCCGGCATGGATTGGACAAAATATTTTCAGCTACTCGCAGTGGCTGGCGTGCGGTTATGTGGTGAACTGCCCAGAATCAGCCGCGACAACGACGATTGACTTGAAAGAAGTGGGTCCCACCTATTATTTCGCACCACCGCGCGTGTTTGAGGGCTTGCTCACCAGCGTGATGATTCGCATGGAAGATGCTGGCGCTTTCAAGCGCAAGATGTTCAGCTACTTTATGACAGTCGCAAAAAAAGTGGGTCCCGCGAAGACGGATGGAACGTCTGTTGGCGTGTTTGACAGCCTGAAATATGCGTTGGGTAATTGGATGGTTTACGGCCCGCTGCGTAACAACCTAGGCATGAGTCGCGTGCGCGTGGCCTATACCGCTGGCGAAGCGATTGGCCCCGATTTGTTCACGTTCTACCGCTCCATCGGCATCAACTTGAAGCAGTTGTACGGATCAACTGAGACGGCGGTATTTGTGTGCCAACAACCGGACAACCAAGCCCGTGCTGACACGGTTGGCATTCCGTGCAATGGTGTTGAAATCAAAGTGGCGGACAACGGCGAAATTTTGGTCAAATCACCCGGTTTGTTCAAAGAGTATTACAAAAACAAAGCGGCAACCGATGAGGTCTTGACCGAAGGCGGCTGGTACCACACCAGTGATGCGGGCTTTTTGGATGCACATGGGCATTTGAAAATTATCGACCGTGTGAAAGACGTGGGCCGTATTCAAGGTGGTGTGTTTGACGACGCGATGTTTGCACCCAAGTACGTTGAAAACAAGCTCAAGTTTTTCCAGCACATCAAAGAAGTTGTCGCTTATGGCGATGGCCGCGAAAAAGTCTGCGTCATGATCAATATTGATTTTGACGCTGTGGGTAACTGGGCAGAACGTCGCAATTTATCCTATGCCGGCTACACCGATTTGGCCCAAAAACCAGAGGTGTACCAGCTCATCAAAGAATGCGTTGAAAAAGTCAATGCCGATTTGAGCGCGGACACGATGTTGGCAGGCAGCCAAGTCAGCCGTTTCCTGATCTTGCACAAAGAGCTGGACGCAGACGATGGCGAGTTGACGCGTACCAACAAAGTGCGTCGCGGCTTCATTGCGGATAAGTACTCTGCATTGGTGGATGGTTTGTATGCCGGCAAAACCGAGCAGTTCATTGAAACCGTTGTGAAGTTTGAAGATGGCCGCTCGGGCAGTGTCAGTGCGACATTGAAGTTATCAGACGCCACAATTTACGCACCGGTTAAAGCGGCAGCTTGAAAAGTTAAAGAACAACCATGGCAACTAAAAAAATCGGCGACGTTATTCTTGACGTCAAAAACATCAGCTTAGCGTTCGGTGGCGTCAAAGCGCTGAGCGATATTTCGTTCAATGTGCGAGAGCATGAAGTGCGCGCCATCATTGGCCCTAATGGCGCCGGCAAAAGTTCGATGTTGAACTGCATCAACGGCGTTTACACACCGCAGCAGGGCAGCATCACTTTCAAAGGGCAAACCTTTGGTCACATGGATAGCCACCAAGTAGCAACCATGGGCATTGCACGCACGTTTCAAAATTTGGCGCTCTTCAAAGGCATGAGCGTGATTGACAACATCATGTCTGGCCGCAATTTGCGTATCAAAAGCAATATTTTGATGCAAGCCTTGCGCATTGGTCCATCCCAGCGTGAAGAGGAACGCCACCGCGAGTTTGTCGAGCACATCATCGACTTTTTGGAAATTCAAGCCTACCGCAAAACGCCGGTTGGCCAATTGCCCTATGGTTTGCAAAAACGCGTTGACTTGGGACGTGCTCTAGCGATGGAGCCGCAAGTGTTGCTGCTTGATGAACCCATGGCCGGCATGAACTTGGAAGAAAAACAAGACATGTGCCGCTTTGTGCTGGATATTAACGACGAATACGGCACGACCGTGGTGTTGATTGAGCATGACATGGGCGTGGTGATGGATATTTCAGACCGCGTTGTGGTACTCGATTACGGTAAAAAAATTGGTGATGGCACGCCCGACGAGGTGCGCAACAACCCAGAGGTGATCAGCGCTTACCTCGGCACGTCACACTAAGGACAAAAAATCATGGCATTTTTTCTAGAAACATTACTCGGCGGTCTGATGGCCGGCATGTTGTACTCACTGGTCGCATTGGGCTTTGTATTGATATTCAAAGCCTCGGGCGTATTTAACTTTGCGCAGGGTGCAATGGTGCTGTTTGCTGCGTTAGCTATGGCACGCTTTGCTGTCTGGATTCCCGCTTGGACTGGGATTGACAACCCCATCTTGGCCAACGTAGCCGCCTTCATCATCGCCAGTATCATCATGTTTGTGGTCGCATGGGTGATTGAAAAGCTGGTGCTGCGTCATTTGGTGAATCAAGAAGGCACCACATTGTTGATGGCAACCTTGGGTATCAGTTACTTTCTAGATGGTTTGGGGCAAACCATTTTCGGCAGCGACATTTACAAAATCGACATCGGCATGCCCAAAGAGCCCATCATGGCGTTTGAAAGCATGTTTCAGGGTGGCATTTTGATCAACAAAGAAGATCTGTATGCGGCACTGATTGCTGCCGTACTGGTGGGTGCGCTTAGTATGTTTTTTCAAAAAACAGCAACAGGTCGCGCACTTCGCGCAGTGGCTGACGACCACCAAGCCGCACAAAGTATCGGCATTCCGCTCAATCGAATTTGGGTGATTGTTTGGTTTGTAGCCGGTATCGTCGCTTTGGTGGCAGGCATGATTTGGGGTTCTAAGCTCGGTGTGCAGTTCTCGCTCACCACGGTGGCTCTTCGTGCTTTACCGGTTGTTATTTTGGGCGGCTTGACGTCTGTACCCGGCGCGATCATTGGTGGTTTGATCATCGGTGTGGGTGAAAAACTGTCTGAAGTTTTCCTAGGCCCCTATGTCGGTGGTGGCATTGAAATCTGGTTTGCCTATGTTCTCGCACTGGTCTTTTTGCTGTTCCGTCCACAAGGCTTGTTTGGCGAAAAAATCATTGACCGTGTGTAAGTGATTGAACTTATTCATCGCAAAGCTACCCTTACTCATACCTACTAAAAGCAGTTAAAACATGTTTTACAGAGAAAACGGTCAATTTAAGACCAATTACCGTACCGACCAACAAATCTTCCCAATTGCACAAGACCGCTGGGCGGTTATTGCACTCATGGCGGTTGCTTTTATAGCGGTGCCTTTGTTGGGCAGCGACTACATGTTTCGGGCGATTTTTATTCCCTTCTTGATCATGGCTTTGGCGGCGCTGGGGGTGAATATTTTGGTGGGCTATTGCGGTCAAATCTCTTTGGGTTCTGGCGCGTTCATGGCGGTGGGTGCCTATGCTGCGTTCAACTTCTTTGTGCGTATTCCGAATATGCCGCTGATTCCCGCTTTGATTCTGGGCGGCTTGTGTTCCACGGCATTCGGCATTTTGTTTGGCTTGCCTAGCTTGCGCGTCAAGGGTTTGTATTTGGCGGTGGCTACTTTGGCCGCGCAGTTTTTCAGCGACTGGATGTTTTTGCGCATCAAGTGGTTCACCAACGATTCGCCATCTGGTTCAGTTTCTGTCTCAGGCTTGCAAGTGTTTGGTTTTCAGATTGAAAGTCCTATATCTAAATATCTTTTTTGCTTGGCAATTTTGACAGTGCTCGGATTGATGGCAAAAAATTTGGTGCGCAGCGCGATTGGTCGCGAGTGGATGGCGATTCGGGATATGGACGTTGCCGCAGCTGTGATTGGTATTCGCCCTATGTATGCCAAGCTCAGCGCGTTTGCCGTCAGCTCTTTCATCATTGGTGTTGCTGGCGCGTTGTGGGGATTCGTCTATTTGGGTGCATGGGAGCCAGCGGCGTTTTCAGTAGACATGTCGTTTCGACTGCTGTTTATGGTCATCATCGGTGGCATGGGTTCCATCATGGGTAGTTTTTTTGGTGCTGCATTTATCGTATTGCTGCCGATATTTTTGAATCAATTTTTGCCATTCTTAGGTAGTTTATTTGGCATAGACGTGTCAACAGCGGCGGCCTCGCATGCCGAATTGATGATTTTTGGTGCGCTAATCGTTTGGTTTTTGATTGTTGAGCCGCATGGCTTGGCAAAGCTGTGGTCTGTTGCCAAACAAAAATTGCGTTTGTGGCCTTTCCCACATTAAAACAGTAGTTATTTGACGCGGGTATGTACTGATTTCTTTCTTGTTTTTCGTTCGTTAACCATAAGCACGTTTGTGCTATTACATTTGGAGATTTTTAAAATGAAACTTCGTAGTCTTGCACTTGCTGCCACTTTGGTTGCTGTTGGTGCCACAGCCTTCGCTCAGGCCAAAGAGCAGTTTTTCCCCGTGCTGTCTTACCGTACTGGCGCTTACGCACCTAATGGCGTACCTTTTGCCAACGGTTACGTTGACTATTTGAAATTAGTCAATGCACGAGGCGGCATCAACAAAGTCATGGTGTCCTTCGAAGAATGCGAAACCGGTTACGACACAGCGCGTAGCGTGGAATGCTACGAACGCCTCAAAGGTAAAAATGGTGGTGCAACCGTATTCCAGCCTTTGTCTACTGGCGCTACGTTTGCGTTAACTGAAAAAGCACCTGGTGACAAAATTCCTTTGATCACCGCGGGCTATGGCCGCAGCGAAAGCCAAGACGGCACGGTGTTCAAGTGGAACTTCCCATTGGCTGGCACGTATTGGTTAGCTGCTGACGCGTTGGTGCAGCACATCGGCAAAAAAGAAGGCGGCTTAGACAAACTCAAAGGCAAAAAAATTGCCTTGGTGTACCACGACAGCCCATATGGCAAAGAGCCCATTGCTTTGTTGCAAGAGCGTAGCCGTCAGCTAGGTTTTGAATTGCAATTACTACCCGTGACTGCGCCAGGCGTTGAGCAAAAAGCGACTTGGTTGCAAGTACGCCAATCTAAGCCAGATTTCACCTTGCTGTGGGGTTGGGGTGTGATGAATTCCACCGCTTTGAAAGAGGCACAAGCTACGGGCTATCCACGCGAAAAGATGTACGGCGTGTGGTGGTCAGGTGCTGAGCCAGATGTCAAGGACGTGGGCGAAGGCGCTAAAGGCTACAACGCTGTGACCATGCAGCACGGCGCAGAGCCAGACTCTAAAGTCGTGAAGGATGTTTTGGCCATGGTTCATGCCAAGGGTGCTGGTACAGGACCAAAAGAAGAAGTCGGCCAAGTGCTGTATATGCGCGGCGCGATGAGCGCGATGATGGCGATTGAAGGCGTGCGTTCGGCGCAAGAACGCTTCGGCAAAGGCAAAGTCATGACGGGCGAGCAAGTGCGTTGGGGCTTGGAAAACTTGAACCTGACCCAAGCCAAGCTTGATGCTGTCGGTTTTGCCGGCGTGATGCGCCCAATCAGCACATCATGCGCCGATCACATGGGTTCCAACTGGGCACGTGTGCACACATGGGACGGTAAAAAGTGGGCTTTCAGTTCTGATTGGCTGCAAGCTGATGAGCAAATCTTGAAGCCATTGGTGAAAGCCACCGCCGCTAAGTACGCTGCGGACAAGAAATTGACACCACGTACACCGGCTGATTGCCAATCTTAATTCGATGAATTGAGGTTTTGTATGGCTGGCAAATCTAGTGATTTGCCAGCCAGCAAATGCCAGCGTTTTAATTTCTTTTAACTTTGAAATCAGAGCGCTGTTGTTTGGATATTTAAAACATTCCGTATGACACTATGACTACATCACAAATCACAACAAGCCCAGAGCCCAATATCGTTTTGAACGTAAACGGTATTGAGGTCATTTACAACCACGTTATTTTGGTGCTCAAAGGTGTCTCTTTGAACGTTCCCGAAGGCAAAATCGTCGCCATTTTGGGCGGTAATGGCGCTGGCAAAACCACGACTTTGCGTGCAGTGTCAAATTTGCTTCAAGGTGAGCGCGGTGCCGTAACCAAAGGCACGATTGAACTTCGCGGCGAGCGTATCGAAAACTTGAGTCCGGCGGACTTGGTGCAGCGCGGCGTCGTGCAGGTTATGGAAGGTCGTCATTGCTTTGCACATTTAACGATCGAAGAGAACTTGTTAACCGGTGGCTACACACGCAAAGACAAAGGTGAAGTCGCTGCCAACTTAGAAAAAGTTTACAACTACTTCCCGCGTCTTAAAACTCGCCGTACCAGCCAGGCCGCTTACACCTCTGGAGGCGAGCAACAAATGTGCGCTATTGGTCGCGCTTTGATGGCCAGTCCAAACATGGTGTTGCTGGATGAGCCGTCTATGGGTTTGGCTCCACAAATTGTGGAAGAAGTTTTTGAGATTGTGAAAGACTTGAACCAACGCGAAAAAGTCACCTTTTTATTGGCCGAGCAAAACACCAACATGGCATTGAAATACTCAGATTACGGCTACATCATGGAAAGCGGCCGTGTGGTGATGGATGGCAAAGCCGGTGACCTTGCCAACAACGAAGACGTGAAAGAGTTTTATTTGGGTGTGGGCGGTGGTGAGCGCAAATCTTTCAAAGATGGTAAGAGCTACAAACGTAGAAAACGTTGGTTGGCATGAGCGATTTTTACAGCAAGCTCATTGCAGCAGAAACACGACCACACGCTGATCGTGAACGCGTTCAGTTTCAAGCCTTGGCACCACAAATCCAACATGCACAGCAGAACAGTGCAGCGTTTGCGGAAATATTAATGGGTGTTGACACAGCGGCTGTGACCAGTCGTGCAGCATTGGCCCATTTGCCCGTGACGCGTAAGACGGAATTATTGGATAGACAAAAAGCCGCCCGAGCTTTGTCAAGCAAAAGTGAAAGCAAGAATGACGCCGTTTTCGGTGGCTTCAGTGCTATTGGTTTTGGTGCCAATATGCTGCGCGTGTTTGCCAGCCCAGGCACGATTTATGAACCTGAGGGCAAACAGACAGATTACTGGCGCTCGGCAAGAGCGCTGGCCGCTGCAGGTTTTAAAGCGGGAGATTTGATTCACAATTGCTATAGTTACCATTTCACACCAGCGGGCGCGATGATGGAATCTGGCGCACATGCCTTAGGCTGCACCGTGTTTCCAGCCGGAACGGGGCAAACTGAGCAGCAAGTGCAAGTCATGGCCGAGCTAAAACCTGCGGGCTATGTTGGTACACCCAGTTTTCTTAAAATTATTTTAGAAAAAGCCGCTGAAATGGGCGTTGCACTCCCCAGTGTGACCAAAGCCTTGGTCTCTGGCGAGGCGTGCCCGCCCAGCTTGCGTGATTGGTTTGCCGAGCGCGGTGTGACTGCTTACCAATGCTACGCCACAGCCGACCTCGGTTTGATCGCCTACGAAACCAGCGCCCGTGAAGGCTTGGTGATTGATGAAGGTGTGATCGTTGAAATCGTCACACCTGGCACGGGCGACCCCGTGGCGGAAGGCGAAGTAGGCGAGCTGGTCGTTACGACCTTCAATACCGATTACCCCTTGATTCGCTTTGGCACCGGCGATTTATCCGCCGTTTTAGCAGGCAACTGCCCAACCGGTCGCACCAACACCCGCATCAAAGGCTGGATGGGCCGCGCCGATCAAACCACCAAAATTCGCGGTATGTTTGTGCACCCCAGCCAAGTGGCGACCATTGCCAAGCGCTTTCCAGAGGTGGTGAAAGCCCGTCTGGTGGTGAGTGGTGTAATGGCCGATGACCGCATGACGCTGCAGGTGGAAACCACAAAACATGCTGAAACTGAAGGTTTGCTTGAGAAAATCAGCGAAGCGATCCGTGATGTGACGAAATTGCGTGGCACGGTGGCGCTTTTCGCACCCGGCAGCCTGCCCAATGATGGTCGGGTGATTGAGGATGCTCGCAGTTACAAGTAGGCTGTTGGTGGTACATGGCTAGGTGTAAATCCTCTTTTCGAAGGTCTGTCAACCAGTTATGATGTTCGACTGTTATTGACATTCCTACCTTTTGAGAAACCATGAAAAAACTACTCGCCATCAGCCTCGCCTGTGCAACTTTATTGGGCGCAAGCCTGAGTGCTCAAGCTACCGACTATCCCTTGAAAGACAAAGTCATCACCATCGTGGTGCCGTTTGCCGCAGGCGGCCCTACTGACCGCGTCGCGCGCGATTTGGCAGAAGCCATGCGCAAGCCTCTGGGTGGTAACAGCGTCATCATCGACAGCGCAGCCGGCGCAGGTGGTTCTATCGGCGCAAACAAGGTGGCCAAGGCTGCACCAGACGGTTACACCCTCTTGGTGCACCACATCGGTATGTCAACCATGCCTGGCTTGGTTCGTAATATCCCTTTCAAAGTTGAAAGCGATTTTGAATACTTGGGCATGATCAATGATGTGCCAATGACCTTGATTGGCAAGCCAACATTACCGGCTGCGAACTACAAAGAGCTCTCAGCTTGGTTGACGGCTAACAAGGGCAAAATCAACCTCGGCAATGCTGGCGTCGGCTCTGCGTCACACCTGTGTGGTTTGCTGTTCCAAAATGCTGTGCAAATCGACATGACCACGGTGCCTTACAAAGGTACCGCACCGGCCATGACTGACTTGATCGGTGGCCAGATCGACCTGATGTGCGACCAAACGACCAATACCAGCACACAAATTGATGCCAAAAAAGTCAAAGCATTTGCCGTAACGACAGGCAAACGTCTGACAACACCTGCTTTGAAGGATTTGCCAACCATGCAAGAATCTGGTCTGAAAGGCTTTGAAGTCACCATTTGGCACGGATTGTATGCACCTAAAGGCACACCCGCTGATGTGCTCGCCAAAATCAATGCCGCATTGAAAGTTGCCTTGAAAGACCCTGAGTTCATCAAGAAGCAAGAAGGCTTGGGCGCAGTTGTCGTGACAGACAAACGCATGGAGCCAGCTGAGCACAAAAAGTTTGTGGCTGCTGAAATCGCCAAGTGGACACCGATCATCAAAGCTGCTGGCGTCTATGCTGATTAAGGCTGATTAAGGCTGATTAAGCAGGTAAGCTGACAATCTAAAAAAGCCGCAAGTTTGCGGTTTTTTTTATGGCAAGATGTTTTTGATATCTAAAATCCATACTTAGCCCATACCTTCAACTTTACGGGAGACAAACCAATGGCTTTGAAAACAACTATCCAGAAACGCAGCGCCTTGAAATGGGTGGCGGCAAGCTGCTTATTTGCTATTAATTTAATAGCAGTACAAGCCAATAGTCAGCCGGCTTGGCCCGTAAAACCCGTCAAAATTATCGTTCCCTTCGCACCCGGTGGAACAACCGATATTTTGGCACGTGCCATGGCGCCCGAGTTGTCAAAAGCTTTCGGCCAAACCTTCATCGTCGAAAACAAAGCCGGTGCAGGCGGTAACTTGGGCGCAGACATCGTTGCTAAGTCAGCGGCTGACGGCTATACGATTTTGATGGGCACCGTGGGTACACATGGCATCAATGTCTCGCTGTACGACAAAATGCCGTTTGACCCGGTGAAAGACTTTGCCCCGATTACCCTGATCGCTGGCGTGCCCAACGTCATGGTGATGAATGCCGAAAAAGCCAAGCAACTCAATATCAACAACGTGGCGGACTTCATCAAAGTTGCCAAAGCCAGCCCGGGCAAGTTGAACATGGCTTCCAGCGGCAATGGCACCTCCATCCATTTGGCTGGTGAGTTGTTCAAAAGCATGAGCAGCACCTATTTGGTGCACTTCCCCTACCGTGGCTCGGGTCCAGCCTTGCTGGATTTGGTAGGCGGCACCATGGACGTGATGTTTGACAACCTGCCCAGCGCTTTGCCACATATCAAATCCGGCAAACTCAAAGCTTTGGCGGTCACCAGTTCACAGCGCTCAGCCGTGCTGCCAGATGTGCCAACGGTTGAAGAAGCAGGAAATCTAAAAGGTTTTGACGCCAGCAGTTGGTTTGGCTTGTTAGCCCCAGCTGGCACGCCGGCAGACATTGTGAATCGTCTTCAACAAGAATCAGCCAAAGCGATGAACAACCCGGCTGTCAAAGAAAAACTACTTGCCCAAGGCGCAATTCCCGGGGGGAACACGCCTGCCGAATTTTCAAAAATGATTGCGGCAGAGATTAAAAAATGGGCACAAGTGGTCAAAGTGTCCGGCGCGAAGGTCGACTGATTGCGGCTTAAACGCCCCAGACAATCGAGACATTTGCGCTGTGGCAGCTTCTGAGTAGGTTCATGAACGGCAGCGAGCGCTGACGCAGCGACACCACGTCGGCGGTCACAGGGCTGGTATCCAGCTCGCCCACAGTCTCCTTGATGGCTTGTGCGGACGCCAATTTCGCGGCTTCATCGCGGACAATGGCTTGCTCCAGTGCCGCAATTGCCGCTGGCATGTCAGCCGGCAAAATGATGCCCTGTGGCCCCGCTTCTTTGCCGATGATCTGCAGCATATGACGCGCATGGAGCTCTAACATGATCAAGTCGCCGTCGATTTTGGATTTGAATTTGTACAACATGGTGGTTCTCTGTTTGTAGTTCAGGTAAGCTATTGTGTACCTAATTTTGACAATATGACTATTCCTTCTCCCGACAATACCTCAGTTTCTGTAGGCCAAGGCCGTGTTTATCTTGTGGGCGCAGGCCCGGGCGACCCAGAGCTGCTCACGCTGCGTGCTGTGCGCATCATGGCGAAGGCCGATGTCGTTGTGTATGACCACTTGGTATCCGATGGCGTGCTCGCCTTTTTGCCACCGAAGGCAGAGCGCATCTATGCCGGCAAGCGCCGCAACGAGCACACCCTTCGCCAAGAGCAAATCAACGCCTTGCTGGTGAAACTCGCCCAACAAGGCAAGCAAGTCGTGCGCCTCAAAGGGGGCGACCCTTTCATTTTCGGGCGCGGTGGTGAAGAGCTGCAAGAGCTGGCCAAAGCTGGCGTGGCGTTTGAGGTCGTGCCCGGCATCACCGCTGCCAGCGGTGTGTCCAACTACGCCGGCATCCCGCTGACGCACCGTGACTACGCCCAAACCTGCCTGTTTGTGACTGGCCACCTCAAAGAAACCAAGGACTTTGTCAGCGCCGATTTAGACTGGCTCGCCCTCACGCGCCCGCGCCAAACCGTGGTGATTTACATGGGGCTGTCCGGTTTGAGCGACATTTGCCGCCAGCTGATCGCCCACGGTGCCCAGCCTGATTTTCCGATTGCCATCGTGCAAGACGGCACCACCGCCACCCAAAAAGTGCTGGTCGGCACGCTGACCGACCTGCCTGAACGCGTCAAAACCAGCGGTTTCACCTCGCCCTGCCTCATCATCGTGGGTGAAGTGGTCAATTTGCACCGCGAGTTGGCGTGGTATGTGCCGGCGTCATAATATGGGCTTAGTTACCATTTTGTGACCAGAGTGGCTACAATTTAGGCATGAAGTCTTCTGCCGCCCTAAAAACCGTACCCGCCCCCAAAATTTCGTTCAAAGCGCAAATGCTGCTGGCGCGGGAAGACGCCATCGTGCAAGCCGTCAACCGCCTGTTGGCTGAAAAAGGCTTTGACGCCATGACGGTAGACGAAGTCGCCGCCAATGTCGGCATTGCCAAAGCCAGCTTGTACAAGCATTTCTCCAGCAAAGAAGAGCTGGCCGCCGCCGCCATGGTGCACGTCATGCAGCGGGCGCAAGTGTTTTTAAACAGCCTGCCAAGCAGTGATGCACCCATTGCCAACCTACGCGCCGCCGCCCGTTGGATGATGGGGCTCAAACTCGCCGGCGAAATGCCTTCACTGCCCAGCCAAAACTCCAGCTTGCGCGCCACCTTGATGGGCAACAAAGCCTACATGGACGGCTTGATGGACACCAGCGATTGCTTGGGTGGCTGGATCGAAGCGGCGCAAAAAAATGGCAGCCTC
>CANKRG010000058.1 GCA_947485165.1 Comamonadaceae bacterium | reverse complement strand
CACGGTCGCATGTGTGGCGCTAAGGTGCCTCGCAAACACGTAATCAAACTGCACCAGAGGTAGTCGTGCTGGGTAAGTACGCAGTTTTTTCGCGGTGACTGGGTTGGTTTTGAAAGCGTTGAGTTGTTCGGATTTTAAAACGGCTTCGCAGGCCGTTCCCCAATCATTGAAATCGCCTGCAACCAACAAGGGTGCATTTTTGGGAATTTCACGTTGTATGAAAGTACAAAGCTGTGCAACTTGGCGACGTCTACTGGACTTGATCAAACCTAAATGGACAACAACGACATGAATCGGCAGGTCGTGTATCAAAACTTCGACATGCAGCAAACCACGTTGCTCAAACCTATGGTCTGACATGTCCTCATGTTGATGCTTAATGACGGGCCAACGCGTCAATAGAGCGTTGCCATGTTCACCATGCTTGGTGATGGCGTTTGTTTGATAAATAGGCGTATAACCAAGCGGTGCTAAAAAATCTGCTTGTTCAAGTGCTGGCCAGTGTGCAAATCTTTGTGCCTCACCACGATGGTGTTTCCTCACCTCTTGTAAGCAAATGATATCTGCATCAAATTGGTCAATGGCCAAGCCAATGTTATGAATTTCTAAACGCCTGCTTGGACCTAGGCCATTGACACCTTTGTGTATATTCCAAGTCGCGACGCGAATGGTTTCCACGGCAATTTACGAATGTGTGAAATTAGCTTTGCGCTTATTCACAAATGCATCCATGCCTTCTTTTTGATCGTTGGTCGCAAAAAGAGCATGGAACAAGCGCCGCTCGAACATGATGCCATCGGCCAAGCCACCTTCAAATGCGCGATTGACAGACTCTTTGGCGGCTATCAACGCGATGTGAGAAAACTCGCAAATCATCAAGGCTGCGCCCAAGGCTTCTTCCATCAACTTTTCTAAAGGCACGACGCGGCTGACAAGACCCGCACGCTCAGCTTCAACAGCATCCATCATGCGGCCTGTCAAAGCCATGTCCATAGCCTTTGCTTTGCCGATAGCTCGTGGCAACCGTTGTGTGCCGCCCGCACCAGGTATCACACCAAGCTTGATTTCTGGCTGCCCAAATTTTGCATTGTCAGCTGCAATGATGAAATCGCACATCATGGCCAATTCACAACCACCACCTAAGGCAAACCCACTAACCGCAGCAATGACGGGTTTGCGGATACTTCGAATATGCTCCCAATTGCGGGTGATGTAATCGCCTTTGTAAACATCAGCAAAGGTGTAGCTCGCCATCGCACCAATGTCAGCGCCAGCCGCAAAGGCTTTTTCGCTGCCGGTAATGATCATGCAGCCAATAGCATTGTCTGCATCAAATGCTTTGAGTGCAGCACCCAGCTCGTCCATCAACTCGCCATTCAGGGCATTGAGCTGTTTGGGACGATTGAGCGTGATGATGCCAACGCGGGCTTGCGTACTAACGATGATATTTTGGTATGACATGGAGATTAATTTTTAAGTAATTTTTTAAAAAATATTGAAATATTGAAAATAGAAAGGGCGGTCTCAAGTCCAAGTGCAACAATTCTAGTTTAATGTAAAGCGTCAGGCTGCAGCTCGAGAGGCGCCAGCCACTGCCCATAGACCTCAATCGGTGTCGACCAGCCCAGGGTTTTTCTAGGCCTGCCATTCATGCGGTCTGCGATTTCATCTAGATCCTCTTGGCTGTAACCAGACAAATCCGTGCCCTTAGGCAAATACTGACGCACCAAGCCATTGGTGTTCTCATTCGTACCGCGCTGCCAAGGGCTGTGCGGATCACAGAAATACACCGCTACACCCGTATTTGCCGTCAACTGCTGGTGATACGCCATCTCACGACCTTGATCATAGGTCAATGTCTTACGCATAGGCTGCGCTATGAAATTGAGCTTGTCGGTAAAGGCTTGCACCACATGGGCAGCCGTTGCAGGCTGCGGATGAGGCAGTTTGACCAGCATCAACAACCGAGTTGTACGCTCAACCAGCGTACCCACCGCAGAGCCATTGTTCTTGCCTTTGATCAAATCACCCTCCCAGTGACCTGGGAGCTGCCTGTCAGTGACCTCTGGCGGGCGCAGATGAATACTTAATAAATTTAATAAATCGGTCAGTTGACCACGGCGGTCTTCCCCTCTGGAGCGAGGCCAGCGTTTGGCACGTGCCACGCGCAGGCAAGCCACAAGCTCACGCTTGAGCTCGCCTCTGGGTTGGGCATAGATGATGTTGTAAATAGATTCGTGAGAAGCGCGAAGAGCGACTTGACAGGGGTGCAGTTTACTCAAATGTGCCGCGATTTATTCAGGTGACCAGCTGTTTGTAGTGATTCTCTGGTTTCATCTGTGCTCCTTACTGGCTTTAAGTTCAGTATGTTGCACTTCGGATTTGAGAGGAAACCGGCTGGAGTCATATTTTTCACTCTAAAAGCATGCTTACACTCTGTTGTAAGCTGCGCTCTGTCAAACTAAACCGATAAATCTCATCGGTGCAAAATTCACGCTTCAATTCGCCTTTAAACCATAAAAAGTGCAAATGCGCTATCACTTCACCCATTGCAAAGGTGGTTTGGTGCAAATCCAGATCTCTTTTGAACATCACTGGCAGCACGTCGGCTGCGCTGCTGGGTTGGGCGGTGCAGGTGTCTATCACTTCGGCCAGGCGGTCACGGTGGTGCTCGTGCAGCTGTTGGATGCGCTCGTGGATGCCGACGAAGGGTTTGCCGTGCGAGGGCAGGGTGAGAGTGTCGGGCGCGCAGGGGGCGAATTTGTCGATGGAGTCTAAAAACAGCTGCAGCGCGTTGGATTCAGGCTCGATGTTGTAGACGCTCACGTTGGTGGAGATGCGCGGCAGCATCATGTCACCACCTATTAAAACTTTTGCACCTTCGCAATACAGGGCGATGTGCTCAGGCGCATGCCCGTAGCCGCTGATGCAACGCCATGGTTTGCTGCCAATTTGGATGATGTCGCCATCCATCATGCGGCGGTAGCTGCGTGGCACATCGGGGACGAGGCTGGTGAAGTAGTTGGAGCGGGCTTTGAGTTTTTCTTGCGATACGGGGTCAACCAGGCCGTGTTTGGCGAAAAACTGGGCGCTTTCCAGACCGTCAAACCCCGAGTTTGGCGCGCAAGCCATGCGCACCACGTTGTAGTCCGTCCCGCTCATCCACAGCGCCACACCCCAGCGCGCGCACAGCCAGTGCGCCAAACCAATGTGGTCGGGGTGCATGTGGGTGACGATGACGCGCAAAATCGGCAAGCCTGCCAGCGCGTTGACAAACACCTGTTCCCACTGCGCACGGGATTCGGGCCGGTCAATGCAGCAGTCCACCACCGTCCAGCCGTCCACACCGTCGATGTTGTCGCGCAGCAGCCATAAATTGATGTGGTTCAACGCAAACGGCAAGCCCATGCGCAACCATTGGATGCCGGGCGCAACGGCCAAGCCATGGCCAAACTCGGGCATTTGCTCGCCCAGCGGGTAGTGCAGCTTGCGCTCCAGCTCGTTCATGGGGCTGGAAATATAAGGCTTGGTGGCGGCTTCAGTCATATTGGCAGTTTTGGTAGGTCCATTTATCAGTCATAATCGTTCAAAATTGATGCTTACCTTTACGTAAACGTCAACGGTGAGGCCATCTTACCCCAAGCCTTCAAAACCATGAACATAAAAAATATGGGTATTACTTTTACCATCACCGATTTAGCCAAAGAATTTGACCTGACCACGCGCGCGATTCGGTTTTATGAAGACATGGGCCTGTTGAGCCCACAGCGAGAAGGCGTCGGTGGCCGTAGCCGCGTGTACAGCGCCAGAGACCGCACCCGCTTGAAATTAACTTTGCGTGCGAAACGCTTGGGTTTATCCCTCACCGAAGCGAAAGACATCATCGACCTCTACGACAGCCCGCGCGATACGGGGGTGCAGCTGCAAAAGTTCTTGTCCGTGCTGGCCGCGCATCGGCAAGAGCTGGAAGAGCAAATGACGGATTTGCAGGCTAATTTGGAAGAGGTGAAATTACATGAAAAAGAGGCGAAAGCGCTGTTGGTTAAACTTAAAAAATAAGTTATTTTTTGTTCTCACAAGAGCAAGATCAGTAGAAAAACTGCTGCCTGCTTGGCAAAAAATATGTGCTGAGATTGAGAAGAAAAATATGCCGACTGAATCAGAAAAAGCACAGCTGACACGCATGACACCTGTGTTTGATGGGCAAGTTCAAAATGCCCTGTCGATGACGGAGAAATAAATCGATATATAAGAACACTAGAAAAAAAACCACCCGAAGGTGGTTTTTTTAAAGCAATTAAGTGCTTACAAACCTGCAGAAGCACGCAGCGCGGCTACTTTGTCAGTCTTTTCCCAGGTGAATTCTGGCTCGTCGCGGCCAAAGTGGCCGTAGGCGGCTGTCTTTTCGTAGATCGGGCGCAGCAAATCTAGCATCTGGATGATACCTTTGGGGCGCAGGTCAAAGTGCTCTTGCACCAAGGCGGACAATTTCTCGTCCGACATGATGCCTGTGCCTTCGGTGTAGACGGTCACGTTCATCGGCTTGGCCACACCAATCGCGTAGGCGACCTGGATTTGGCACTGCTTGGCCAAACCAGCGGCGACGATGTTTTTCGCCACGTAGCGTGCGGCGTAAGCGGCTGAACGGTCCACTTTGGATGGGTCTTTGCCTGAGAACGCACCGCCACCGTGTGGGCAAGCGCCGCCGTAGGTGTCCACAATGATCTTGCGACCGGTCAAACCGCAATCGCCTTGCGGGCCGCCGATGACGAAACGACCGGTCGGGTTAATCAAGTACTTGGTGTCTTTGGTGATCATTTCTTTCGGCAATACCGGCAAAATGATCTGCTCAATGACGGCGTCAATGAAGCTTTGCTTCATTTTATGTTGCGTTTCAGACTGGTCTGGGTCATGCTGGCTGGACAACACCACGGTGTCGATGCTGACGGGTTTGCCGTCCACATAGCGCATGGTGACCTGGCTTTTTGCGTCTGGGCGCAGGTAAGGCATACGGCCATCTTTACGCAATTGCGCTTGGCGCTCGACCAAACGGTGCGCATAGTAAATCGGTGCTGGCATCAAATCTGGGGTTTCGTCGCAGGCATAGCCAAACATCAGGCCCTGGTCGCCCGCGCCGATGTTGAGGTGGTCGTCAGACGCGTGGTTCACGCCTTGGGCGATGTCGTTAGATTGCTTGTCGTAGCAGACCATGACAGCGCAGCCTTTGTAGTCAATACCGTAGTCGGTGTTGTCATAGCCGATGCGCTTGATGGTGTCGCGCGCGACTTGGATGTAGTCGACGTGCGCGTTGGTGGTGATTTCACCTGCCAAAACCACCAAACCGGTGTTGCATAGGGTTTCAGCAGCAACGCGGCTGCGTGGGTCTTGTTTGAAAATAGCGTCGAGAATAGCGTCAGAAATCTGGTCGGCTACCTTGTCGGGGTGACCTTCAGAGACGGATTCGGATGTGAAGAGGAAATCGCTAGCCATAAAAAAACTCCAATAAAGTTAAAAGGACGCGTTACCTTAAACCTTTCGGAGCCTTGGCGAACGCTTTAGCAGATTTGTTTAACGTCGCCCTGCAAGTAGTTCAGTTAACTCAGCGACATATGGATTTTAGCAGAAAATCGATTTTGGCTAGCAGCCAGTTTGAAAGCAGTCGTAAATGCAATAGCAAATGTATGTTGCATAAACTTGCATTAAAAACTTGATTCGATAGAATGAATTTGAACTTAGCTGTGTTTTGCTGAAGGATTGTTGGTGACTTTATTGCACCGCTTTTATACCGCAATGACTTGTTTGGGGTTCGCCATGATGACGGCTTGCAACCCAGTTCCGCTGTCGGTTGTCGCGTCAGACTTCAGCATCAACGGCGTGACAGGCACAGGCGTAGTCACCGTCACAGCTGGCGCGCAAGTAGTCAGGATTGATTTAACCAGCAAAGATACCCGCTCGCAGACCGATACAAGCTGAGATTGACGCACTCAACAATTCATCAGGCTATAAAAACAATGTGAATGCGCTCATTCTGTGCGGCTCTAACCAATGGCGCTTACCCACCAAAGACGAGCTGTAAACCCTGCGTTTGCCAGGTGCCACGACACAAATAGACTTGGACTGGTTTCCAAACACCAACTTGAATGGCTACTACTGCACATCCACACAATTTGGTCTGCAGGAAGAGCGGTCATGGGTGACACGGTTTTTCAAAGAAGGAGTCAACACGGTTGATAACTTGTTGCGTGATGGCACGCTGATGCATCCCACCTTGGGTGCCTTGCCTATCTGCGAAAATTCAGCCCGGCTGGTGCGCTCTGCGTTCTAGGCTGCGGCATTCAGCGAAAAAAAATGACTTAGGCGATACTCTACATTTATTGGTTTAAAAATCGTCAAATCCCATTTTAGAGAGTTGCGCTTGGGTATGTTTTTGTTTTTCAAATTATTTAGCTTTTTACCGCTGTGGTTGGCGCACGGCATGGGCGCAGCACTGGGCTGGGTTGTGTTTGCGCTGTCGCCCACGTACCGACGGCGTTTTTTAGACAATACCCAACAAGCAGGCTACCGTTTTGGCCAGATCGTGGGCGCGGTGGCGCAGACGGGACGCATGGTAGCCGAGATTCCCAAGCTATGGACGAGTGATCAAGGCAAGCCGCAAAGCCAGAAGCAAAGTGGCCAGCAAGTGCCTTTTGTATGGGACCAAGCAAGCACCATCACCTGCATAGAGGCGGCTTACCAAAAAGGCAAGGGCGTGATTTTCCTGACCCCGCATCTGGGTTGCTTTGAAATCGTGGCGCAGGCCTTGGCGCTGCAATTCAGTGCGCCATACGGCCCATTGACCGTGCTGTACCGACCCGCACGCAAGGCGTGGATGGCGCAACTGGTGGCCAATTCCCGCGACCGACCTGGCCTGATCGCCGTGCCAACCAATTTATTTGGTGTGCGGCAAATGATCAAAGCCCTGCGCAAAGGCCAAGCCGTGGGCCTGCTGCCCGACCAGGTGCCGCCCAACGGCATGGGGCTGTGGAGCAGTTTTTTCGGCAAAGAGGCCTATACCATGACGCTGGCGGTGCGCTTGGCGGCACAAACCGGTGCCACGGTGCTGGTCGGCTGGGGCCGGCGCCTGCCTTGGGGGCGGGGCTACGAGATCCATTTTCATGAAATCAATCAAGGACTTGACGGTGATTTGGCGACCGCTGTGCAGCACATGAATGCCGACATGGAGAGCTTGATCCGTGCCTGCCCAGAGCAATATTTGTGGGGTTATGGGCGTTACAAGCAACCTAGAGTTGAATCCAAAGAAGCAGTTAAAGATGACGTGTCATGAGCAGCTTAGGCGCTTATTTGGCGATTGGTTTCATGCGGCTTTTGGCGATATTGCCGTTGAGCTGTGTGCGCGGGCTGGGTTGGCTGCTGGGAAGTTTGCTTTTTTTGTTGCTGACATCGCGTCGTCATGTTGCGATCGTCAATTTAACGCTATGCTTTCCAGAGCACTCTAGTCAGAAAATACGTCGGCTAGCACGTCAAAACTTCGTCTATTACATGCGAGCGCTGCTGGATCGGGGCTGGCTGTGGCACGGCAGAACGGCGGTGACTTTGCGGCGTTTGAAGATCACCGGCGCGGTGGCGCAGCTGCAAAACGACGAACCGGTGGTGCTTTTTGTGCCGCATTTTGTGGGGTTGGATGCGGGCAACACCGCGTTTACCCAGCAAATACCGCGCAAACTCATCACCATCTACACCAACCAATCGAATAAAACGATAGACGCGTGGATACTCAATCGCCGCGCCCGCTTTGGCAATATCCGCTTGTTTGGCCGCATTGCAGGGGTGAAAGAGATTCTTGCCGCCTTGCGTTCGGGCGAAATGCTGGGTATCTTGCCCGATATGGGGTTTGGTCCTGAAGAATCGATTGTGGTGCCGTTTTATGGCATTCCAACGTATACCGTGCCATCGCTGCATCGGTTTGCGCGCCTAGGCAAGGCCAAAGTCATTCCCGTCTTAAATAAAATGACAAATTATGGCTACGAGGTGCAAGTATTACCCGCATGGGATGATTTCCCATCAAGTAGTATGGAAGCAGATACGGCACGCATGAATAAAGCGCTGAAAGGCTATATTGAGAGCATGCCAGCGCAGTATTTCTGGGTGCATAAACGCTTTAAACACAGGCCATCGGGTGAAAAATCAGTTTATTAAAAACGATTTAATAAACAATAAATTCATTGAAAGGAGCATCATGTTTATTATTTACTTGATCGTGATTTTACTGGCAGTGGTATTGCTTGCGGCGCAATTTGGGTTGTTTTCTGGTAACCGATCTAATAATATTGGTGTGACAAGTGAACGCCTCAAACCTCCCTCAAAAAACCGCAACAGCGTGAGCAGCCAAGCGTATTTGCATACCGACCATGTGCAAATGCAATATGCGAGTATTGAACCCCTGCCATTCAAAAACAACAGTGCCGCAAACTCCATGCAAGTATTACTCGCCATACTGAAAAGCATGCCCGGCATGACGATAGTTGATGCCAAGCCCGACTACATCTACGCCGAATCGCTAACCAAGGTGCTGCGATTTGTTGACGATGTGGAGTTTTGGGCGAATCCCGCCAAAAACGTCATCGACGTGCGCAGCGCCAGTCGCTTGGGGCGTGAAGATTTTGGCGTGAATCGGGCGCGTGTCGAGGAGATTCGATCCGCTTATTTGGCCAATTAGTGCTAATTTAGTTGGAATGATGCAAAAAATTGGTTAAAAATTGCTGTAGATTTTGTATTCATTGCCTAAATTGCTATAAAAATAATAGCAATTTAGTGGCTTCTTGCATGCTTGAATTCCGCTGACTTCAGTGGTTTAAAAAATCTTGCAGATACCCCGCCACCAGCTGCGGCTGCTCATGAATGAGCCAGTGGGTGCCGTTCTGCACTTTGTGTAGCGTTAATTGTGGGACGTAGTCGTCCAAACCGTCAATCAACTCGGGCGGCAGCGCAGTGTCGTTCATCGCCCAAATCACCAAGGTCGGTAAATCAACGCTTAGCTTGCTGTGTGGTAGATCAACGCCGGCTGCACCAGTGTCCGTTTTGGTGGCAGGGCGCAGGGGAGAAGCGCGGTAGTAGTTGCAGCCACCCGTCAAACCTGCGTTCCATACGTCGCGGTATTGCTGTTTAAGGGCGGGCGTCAGCCACGCAAATTCGCCATTTTCAGCGCCCATGTTGGTGAAAAAGCCAAACAAACGGCGGTAATCATCTTCTGCGAGGATTTTTTCCGAATCGGGGCGCACCAAAAAATTCATGTAGGCGCTGGCGGCCTGCTGTTTAGGATTGTGGGTGAGCTCTCGTACAAAGGTACCGGTGTGCGGTGAGTTGATGATGCTGAGTTTTTTCGTCAAATGCGGCATCTGGTTGGCTAAGGTCCAAGCAACAGAGCCGCCCCAATCGTGTGCTACCAAACATTCCAGTTTATTACCAGAGCCTGCTGTTTCAATCGCGACCAAGGCGGCGATGTCTTGCATCAAATACTTGACGCGGTAGGCGCTCACTTCGCTGGGCGAGCTTGATTTTTCAAAGCCGCGTAAATTGGGTGCAATACAGCGGTAGCCGCCATTTTCGGGTTTGGCGAAGTATTCCAGCAGGGTATCCCATACAAAAGCCGCTTCAGGGAAACCATGCAAAAACATCAAAACAGGGCGTCCCCGTGTGCCGGCTGCGCGGCAGCTGAGGGTGATGCCGTGAGGCAGGGTTTGTTGAAAGGTTTCTACCATGAGGTCACTTTATGCAATATGATTCAACGAGTCATTTTGCTACTGAAATGTTCTTAAAGGGCTAGGGTTGTCAGCTAGTTTTGGGTAATATTCCCGCAATTTCAGGTCGCCGAATCTGGGTGCGCCCATTGCCACAGCAAATGCGCCACATCGTCCACGCCTTTTTTCTTCAAGGCTGAAAACAAACGCACTTCGCCGCCGCCGGCTTGCAGCTTCATGATCGACAGCGCTTTGGCGGCTTCAGTTTTGTTCAGTTTGTCAGATTTGGTCAAAACGACCAAAAACTTCAAACCTTCCTCAATACGTGGGCGAATCACTTCCAGCAAAATTTCGTCCAGCTCGGTGATACCATGGCGTGGATCACACATCAGCACGATGGCTTTGAGGTTTTCGCGGGTCATCAAATAGTTCGCCATCACGCGCTGCCAGCGCAGCTTGTCGGCTTTAGGCACAGCCGCATAACCATAGCCGGGCAAATCGGCCAAGATGGCGTCGGTCACGCCTTGCTTACCGAGTGAAAAGAGGTTAATACTTTGGGTGCGCCCGGGTTTTTTAGACGCAAAAGCCAATCTGTGTTGCTGCGTCAAGGTGTTGATGCAGGTGGATTTTCCTGCGTTAGAGCGTCCCACGAAGGCAAATTCGGGCAAATTCAGCGCGGGTAAAAAATCTAGCGAAGGTGCAGTGGTCAAAAATTTGGCCGTGTGCATCCAGCCCATGGCGATTTTCTCTGCGGCGGCTTTTTCGGTCCTGGCGATTTGCTCTGGTGTAGGCTCAGTGGCCGTTGCAGTGGGTGCCTTAGCTGGCGACTTTGGTGAAAACGTGGTCATAGCCCCTATTAGAACCGCAATGTCAGCCGTTCTGCTGCGCCGTTTAGTCGGAAATTATCAAAATTGTCGAAAAGCCGCTCGCTCATTGTAGAATCAGGGTTTAATTTACACCGTTTGTTCCTCATTCCTCTAGAATATGAAGCCCACTATGCCATCGCACTTGTCATCATTTACTCACTTTGCTGCTGCCGCTTTGATCGCCGTGGGTTCTGTTTCTAGCTTTGCGGCTACGGATGCAGCCAAGCCAGAAGCTAAAACTGAAGCAAAAGTAGAGGCCAAGGCACCCACCAAGCCAGATTTGGTCAAAGGCGAAGCCAGTTTTACCGCTGTATGTGCCGCTTGCCACGGTGCAGACGGCAACTCTGGTACACCCGTCAACCCTAAATTGGCGCAGCAGCACCCAGAATACCTGGTAAAACAGCTCAAAGAGTTCAAGGCTGGTACACGCAATAACGCCGTGATGAAGGGTTTTGCCACCGCTTTGACTGACGACGACATGCGCAACATCTCCTACTGGGCAGCTTCCAAAAAGGCTAAAAACGGCTCAGCTAAAGACAAAGACTTGGTCGCTTTGGGTGAGAAGATCTACCGCGGTGGCATCAGTGATCGTCAAATTCCCGCTTGCGCCAGCTGCCACAGCCCTACGGGAGCTGGCATTCCTGCGCAATACCCTCGTTTGAGCGGCCAGCATGCGGACTACACGATTGCCCAGTTGACGGGTTTCCGTGATGGTGCTCGCAAAAACAGCCTGCAAATGACCCAAGTGTCAGCCAAGCTGAACGACAGAGAAATCAAAGCGGTGTCTGACTACATTGCCGGTTTGCGCTAATCAAATAAGTTAAATGCTTGAGAAACGAAATTCACGGAACTTATCGCAAAGATTCAGACCTAATTTAGAGCCCATTTTCTAGTCTTGCAGAGGGCGGGTTATCTTAGGGTAGCTCGCCCTTCTTGTCTTCAAAGCTCAATATATCTAAATGACAGTATCAACACACGGTTTACGGCTAAAACACGGCTCGCACACATGGCGAGCGGCAGTGGAGTTGCTGTCTTCCATGCGGTTTTCAATATCGCTGCTGACGATTATTTGTATCGCATCGGTCATTGGCACGGTGCTCAAGCAAAACGAACCCATTAACAATTACGTTAATCAGTTTGGACCTTTTTGGGCGCAGGTATTTGCATCAGCCAGTTTGACGTCGGTTTATAGTGCCTGGTGGTTCATGTTGATTTTGGCGTTCTTGGTCGTCAGCACCAGCTTGTGCGTCTCACGGAATATTCCCAAAATTTGGACAGATTGGCATGTTTTTAAAGAAGGCATGCGTGAGCAAAGCATCCAAGCTTTCGGTCACAGAGCGCATGCCTCGTTAGATGAAACACCAAAGGCGGCAGCCGAACGCATCGGCAGCATGCTTGCGCAAGGCGGCTGGAAAGTCAAACTGCAAGAACGAAAGCGGGATAACAGTGAATCGGGCTGGATGGTCGCAGCCAAGGCGGGTCGCGTCAATAAACTGGGTTATATCGCGGCGCACAGTGCCATTGTGTTGGTCTGCATTGGTGGCTTGCTGGATGGTGATTTGATTGTCAAAGCGCAAATGCTGATGAATGGCAAAACAGCCTATAGCGGTGGCGGTTTGATCTCCGATGTGAAGCCAGAGCATCGCCTGAGCCCCGACAACCCGACGTTCCGCGCCAATCTTTTGGTGGCTGAAGGGGCGCAGTCGAGCACCGCCATTTTGAACCTTGGCAAAGGCGTGCTGATTCAAGATTTGCCATTTTCTATAGAGTTGAAAAAGTTTGTGGTTGAGCATTATTCCACCGGCATGCCCAAGTTGTTCGCCAGTGAGATTGTGATTCACGACAAAGAAACAGGCGCTAAAACACCGGCGCGGGTTGAGGTCAACCACCCCGTGAATTACAAAGGCATAGAGATATTTCAGTCAAGCTTTGACGATGGCGGTTCGACCGTCAAGCTCAAAGCCGTCCCACTGACGGCGGCGACCAAATCGTTTGAAGTTGAGGGTGTGATCGGTAACGCGACAGAATTGCAAAACGGCGCCAATGACAAGTTGACGTTGGAATTTGCGGCTTTGCGGGTTTTTAACATTGAAAATTTTGGCAAAGACGGTGCGGGTGGCAATTCAGGCTCAGCAGTTGATGTTCGCAAGGTTGATTTG
>CANKRG010000057.1 GCA_947485165.1 Comamonadaceae bacterium | reverse complement strand
TACAAAGGGCTGGGCGAGATGAACCCCTCCCAGCTCTGGGAAACGACGATGGACCCCACCGTCCGCCGCCTCCTGCGCGTCCAGATCGACGACGCCATCGAAGCCGACCGCGTCTTCACCATGCTGATGGGCGATGAGGTCGAGCCGCGTAGGGAGTTTATTGAGCAGAATGCGTTAAGGGCCGGGAATATTGATATTTGAGTTCGTAACGCGTCAAACTCAGCAAAAAGCCCTCAGCTGAGGGCTTTTCTATTTTTAAGGTTCAAATATGACTCTAGCCGGCATATTTATTACTAAAGCTGCTATTTTAAATATAGCATCAAGATTCACCCAATTTGACGACCAAATCCTTCAATCCCATAGCCTGCACGCCTTCGCGCAGCGGGAAAGTCTCAGTGCCAGGATAAACAACGTAGCGCTGCTTCATCTCTAAATCTTCACACGCAATGTGAAAACCTCTTTCAACACTAGGCGCCGATGAGCCTTTGATTTCAATCGCCATCTCGGGTTGGCCAGCACGTTCAAACACCAAGTCAATTTCTGCACCATCTTGCGTGCGGTAATAGGTGGCTAAGCGTGGTACTTGGGTGTTTTGTGCAGCGGCTTGAATGAGGTTTTCGATCACAAATCCTTCATAACTCAGTCCTGCGACGGGGTGACCAAGCACATCATTCCATTGGCGTAGACCCAAAAGGGCATGCACGATGCCGCTGTCGCGTACATAAACTTTAGGTGATTTAACCAAACGTTTGCCTAAATTGCCACTCCACGGATGCAAACGGCGTACCAGTTGTAAATCAACCAACAGGTCGATGTAACGTATCACCGTGGGTGCGCTGATACCCAAACTGGCGGCTAAACGCGCTTGGTTGAGCATGCTACCTTGCTGGTGCGCGAGCATCGTCCATAAACGTTTGATGGTTTCAGCGGGCATCCGTGGGGCAAACATGGGCACGTCGCGCTCTAGGTAGGAGCGGATGAAATCAATTCGCCAATCTAAGCTGTTCGTGTCGCTGCTGGCCAGCAGGCTTTCAGGGAAGCCGCCACGTGTCCACAAGGTGTTTTCAGTCTCTGATACAGCCTCAGTAATCGAAATTGGCCCCATTTCAATGTAGGCCACGCGGCCAGCCAAGGATTCGGCGGATTGCTGCATCAAATCCAGCGCGGCTGAACCCAGTAGCAAAAAGTGACCATAACGTTGGCCTGCAGCTCGGTAGTCGTCAATGATGCCGCGCAAAATTTCAAACAAACCGGGCATCCGGTGGATTTCGTCAATCACAACCAGCTTGCCTGTTTGTGTGCGCAAGTAAGTATCCGCGTCATCTAAACGTCTGCGGTCTGCTGGGCGCTCCATATCAAGGTAGACGCTACCAGTAGGCCATTGGTCAGCAATACGCCGCGCCAACGTCGTTTTACCCACTTGGCGTGGACCAAGTAAAACGACGGCTGGTGTGGTTTCAGTCAGACGTTGAATAACAACGGACTCTACTTGTCTTGTAATCATTACCGTTAATCATAAATCATATTTATGATTAACGGTATTAAATTTATAAAGATCAAACCACATCAAATGGTGTAAGTGTGTTTTTGTCAATTCAACAAGGATTCATGAAATTCAATGAAATTGAACTATAAATATGCCTAAAGCGGTCGTATTTATTGACTAAACAGCTATAAAAAACAGAGTAACGCTGACTATTTTTTGAGCCAAGTACGCCAAAAAACAATCATGCAAACCACCCAAACCGTGTCCGCGCTTCATGTTCTCTTATTCTTCTAAGTCTTTATATTAAGATAGTAGTAGTAGTAAGGGCAGCCAGTTTGTGTGGATAAGAGGTTAAACCTGAATCACATCAAGCACTTAGCTGGCAGGTGCGGGTGTGGGTAAGGACGCTATTTTGGTGTCACGCGATTCTGGATAACTTTGTGTTTAGTGACTAATCTGTGGATAACTAGGGTTTTATTAGAAACTTATACACAGGTTTATCCTAAAAGGTGAAAATTAAAAATCTGCGCTACCGCAGCGAAGGACTTCTGATGTTGAAGTACTTGATCGACCATTCTTCCAGTAAAATAAGACCTACTCAAGGAGCGCTGCAGCGACCTAACTATTAGGCGTCAGGCTTGGGTTGCTGCTTCGACATTCGAGGCAACCAACGGCGCTCACCAGCTTTTAATGATGCTTTGCTAGGTGAGCCATGACTGATTCCACACAAACTGCCGTTTCTAACAACCCTGTTGACCACAGCAAGGTGCAACCCATGCGCCTGTCTGGGCTGGAACCGGTGTTCATCGACCAGAAAACGCTGTTCGTCAACGTCGGCGAGCGCACCAACGTCACGGGCTCCAAGGCCTTTGCGCGGATGATTTTGAATGGCGAGTTTGAGCAAGCGCTCTCCGTCGCACGGCAGCAGGTGGAAAACGGCGCGCAGATCATCGACGTGAATATGGACGAAGCCATGCTCGACAGCCAGGCGGCGATGGTGAAGTTTTTGAACCTGATGGCGTCCGAACCCGATATCTCCCGCGTGCCGGTGATGATCGACAGCTCCAAATGGAGCGTGATCGAGGCCGGGCTGCGCTGCGTGCAGGGCAAAGGCATTGTCAACTCCATCAGCATGAAAGAGGGCGAAGCGCAGTTTCTGCACCAGGCCAAACTGTTGCGGCGCTACGGCGCGGCAGCGGTGGTGATGGCGTTTGACGAAAAAGGCCAGGCCGATACCTACGAACGCAAGATCGAGATTTGTGAACGCGCTTACCGTTTACTCGTTGATACGGTGGACTTCCCGCCGGAAGACATCATTTTTGACCCGAATATCTTCGCCATCGCCACCGGCATTGAAGAGCACAACAACTACGCGGTCGATTTCATCAATGCGACCCGCTGGATCAAGCAAAACTTGCCGGGTGCGAAAGTCTCGGGCGGCGTCTCCAACGTGTCGTTCAGCTTCCGTGGCAACGACGCGGTGCGCGAGGCCATCCACACCGTGTTTTTGTACCACGCCATCGCGGCGGGCATGGACATGGGCATTGTCAACGCCGGCATGGTCGGCGTGTATGACGATCTGGAGCCGATTTTGAAAGAACGCGTCGAAGACGTGGTGCTGAACCGCACGCCGAACTACAAAGAAGGCGAAGCGCGGCTGGATGCCGGCGAACGCTTGATCGAAGTCGCCGAAACCGCCAAAGGCGCGGCCAAAGACGACAGCCAAAAGCTGGCCTGGCGCGGTACGGCGGAGGCACCGGTCAGCGTCAACGCCCGCCTGAGCCACGCGCTGGTGCACGGTATCACCGATTTCATCACCGAAGACACCGAAGAGGCCTACCAAATCATTTTGGCCAAAAAAGGCCGACCGCTGCACGTCATCGAAGGTCCGTTGATGGACGGCATGAACGTGGTGGGCGATTTGTTTGGCCAAGGCAAGATGTTTTTGCCGCAGGTGGTCAAATCCGCCCGCGTGATGAAGCAGGCCGTGGCGCATTTGATCCCCTACATCGAGGAAGAAAAACGCCTGCAGGCCGAGGCTGGGGAAGACGTCAAAGCCAAAGGCAAAATCATCATCGCCACCGTCAAGGGCGATGTGCACGACATTGGCAAAAACATCGTCACCGTGGTGCTGCAGTGCAACAACTTTGAGGTCATCAACCTCGGTGTGATGGTGCCCTGCCACGAGATTTTGGCGCGCGCCAAGGTTGAGGGGGTCGATATCGTCGGCCTGTCGGGCTTGATCACGCCGAGCCTGGAAGAAATGCAGTACGTCGCCGCCGAGATGCAAAAAGACGACTATTTCCGCATCAAGAAGATCCCGCTCTTGATCGGCGGCGCGACTTGCAGCCGCGTCCACACCG
Organism: Comamonadaceae bacterium; assembly: GCA_947485165.1. Classification (GTDB taxonomy): domain Bacteria; phylum Pseudomonadota; class Gammaproteobacteria; order Burkholderiales; family Burkholderiaceae_C; genus Aalborgiella. The sequence continues at coordinate 9,175 of CANKRG010000057.1, read as the reverse complement.
CCGTCAAAATCGCCCCGCATTACGAAGGCCCGGTGGTCTACGTGCCCGATGCGTCCCGCAGCGTGGGCGTGGCGCAGAGCTTGCTCAGCGAGCAAGCCGCTGCCTACATCGCCGAGCTGAACGCCGATTACGACAAAGTGCGCACCCAGCACGCCAACAAAAAGCAAGTGCCGCTGTGGCCCCTCGCCCATGCGCGCGCCAACAAAACGCCGATCGATTGGGATATTTACACCCCGACCAAGCCCAAATTCATCGGCCGCCGTGTCTTTAAAAACTTCGATTTGATGGAGCTGGCGAATTACATCGACTGGGGCCCGTTTTTCCAGACCTGGGACTTGGCCGGCCCTTACCCCGCGATTTTGAAGGACGAAATCGTCGGCACCGAGGCCGTGCGCGTCTTATCCGACGGCAAACGCATGCTGAAACGCCTGATCGAAGGCCGCTGGCTGCAGGCCAATGGTGTGCTGGCGTTTTACCCGGCCAACACGGTCAACGACGACGACATCGAAATCTACACCGACGAGACCCGCACCGAGGTGGCGATGACCTGGTACGGCCTGCGCCAGCAGACCGAGAAGCAGATGATCGATGGCGTGATGCGCCCCAGCCGCTGTCTGGCGGACTTTATCGCCCCCAAAATTGCTATCAATAACAAAGCACTTGAGGCAATAAATTCGCCGGCTATTGGCAAGAATGGTCACATCAACACGCAGGATCAGCACAATGGCCATGCGGGGCGGCATGATTACATCGGCTTGTTCGCGGTGACGGCCGGTTTGGGTGCGGAGAAGAAAGAAAAAGCCTTCCAAGACGATCTGGACGACTACTCCAGCATCATGCTCAAAGCCCTGGCCGACCGCCTGGCCGAAGCCTTTGCCGAGTGCCTGCACCAGCGCGCGCGGACGGATGTGTGGGGCTACGCGCCCGACGAAAGCCTGAGCCACGAAGAGATGATCGGCGAAAAATACAAAGGCATTCGCCCCGCGCCCGGCTACCCGGCCTGCCCGGACCACAGCGTCAAAGCCGATATGTTCAAGCTCTTGCAGTGCGAAGACATCGGCATGAGCCTGACCGAGAGCCTGGCCATGCTGCCAGCCGCCAGCGTCAGCGGCTTTTTCATGGCAAACCCGCAGGCGACCTACTTCAACGTTGGCAAAATCGGCGACGACCAACTGAAGGCTATGGTGGCGCGGCGTGGTGTGGTGGAGAAGGATTTGACGCGGCTCTTAGCGCCGAATCTTTAACCCAGCCAGTCCCGCACTTGCGCCACCAACTCCGACATCGACGCGGTGGCATCCACCGTCAGCACCCCCGCCTCGCCCGTCGGTACTTCCAGCGTCGCAAACTGGTTGTCTACCAGTGTCACAGGGAAAAAGTGACCCTCTGCCACGGCGCGTGATGACACCCGCGCTAACGCCGTTGCGGGGCTGATGTCCAGGTAGACGAATCGTAAATTTGGTTTGCAGCTGCGCAAGGTGTCGCGGTAGCTTTTCTTCAAAGCGGAGCAGCTTAAAACGATGTGCTTGTCAGTGCAGCTTGCGAGTGCTTCGCCCAAGGAGACCAGCCAACCCGCGCGGTCTTGGTCGGTCAGCGGCGTGCCTTGTGCCATTTTTTCTTGGCTGGCGGCGGGGTGAAAAGCATCGCCCTCCAGCATGGTGCATCCCAAATCTTGCGCCATCGCTTGCGCCAAAGACGATTTACCGCAGCCAGAAACCCCCATCACAACCAAAGAATGCGTAGCAAGCGAGGCCGGCGATGTAACTGTTTTTGACATATTGCAAGAGGATAACTCAATTCAACAGCGCGTAAACTACGTCCCATGGCTAAATACAACCTGGCTCCGGCCGTTCCGCGCATTCCCGTCATCGCCGCCTTGGTTGCTTTGATGATCTACACCCTGACCCGTTTGGGGCTGGCCGTTTTTACGGGCTTCGAAGGGGTGGGTACGGCGATGCAGTTCAAAGGCTTTGACGCCGTGCCGTTGCCGCTGTGGCCTGAAATTTTCCTCAAAGGGCTGTGGTTTGACCTGTGCGTCATCAGCGTCTTGATCGCGCCTATTTGTTTGTACGAAGCCGTGCTGCCGAATACTTGGCGCAAAAAGGGCTGGCACAAAGCGCTTAGGTTCACCTATTTGTGGTTGGCGATTGCGCTGCTGCTGTTTGGTGCGGTGGCAGAAGCGACCTTTTGGCTGGAGTTTTCGACGCGTTTCAATTTCATCGCGCTGGACTATTTGATCTACACCTCAGAGGTGATTGGCAATATCCGCGAGTCCTACCCCGTAGCCCAAATATTGGCGGCTATCGGCGCGGTCGCCGCCCTGCTGCTGCTGGCCATCAGCGCAGGCGTCAAGCGTGCGGATGCCAACGGCGTCACGGTCTTGCAACGCATTGGCTTGGCGCTGTTTGCCTGCTTCGTGCCTGTGTTGATGATGTATGCGGGCAACGTTGACCAAATGGAAAAACAATATGTGCCAACTTTGAGCGAAGCGACGACGAGCCAGCTGCCCGCCGAGGTGCGCAAACTCGCGGGTATTCCGCAAGACGGCGCAGTCAACCCGAAAAATGCGTACGCCACCGAGCTGTCAGGCAATGGCCTGTTCACCATCGCCGCCGCCCAGCGCCGCAACGAGCTGGACTACGACAAGTTTTACCGCACCATGCCACAAGCGCAGGCAAATACCGCGCTGGTCGCCATGGGTGTGAAACGCACCTCCTTGGGCGATACGCGCAAAGCCGATTTGAGTGACGAGCCCGCCACCAACGTCACCCCGTTCAGCAGCAAGCCTAAAAATATCATCATGATTTCGGTCGAAAGTCTGTCGGCAGAGTTCATGGATTCTTACGGTGGCACCAAAGGGTTAACCCCAGAAATGGACAAACTCGGCAAAGCTGGCATGAAGTTTGACCGCCTGTTTGCCACCGGCACCCGCACCGTGCGTGGCTTGGAAGCACTGTCGCTGGGCACACCGCCCATCCCCGGCCAAGCCATCGTGCGCCGCCCCGCACATGACCATTTGTCCACCATGGGTGAGCTGCTCAAACACCAAGGTTTTGCCACTTTCTTTTTCTACGGCGGTTATGGCTATTTTGACAACATGAACGCCTATTACGCCGCCAACAACTACCGCGTGGTGGACCGCACCGACATCCCCAAAGACAAAGTCGGCTTCGAAAACGTCTGGGGCGTGGCCGACGAGTATTTGTTTGACCATGCCATCCGCACCTTGGACGACCGCAGCGAAAAAGGCACCGACGGCAAACCTTTCTTTGCACAAATCATGACCACGTCCAACCACAGGCCGTACACTTACCCCGCAGGTCGTATCGATATTCCGTCCCCCGGCGGGCGCGACGGCGCGGTGAAATACACCGACTATGCGATCGGCAAATTCATCAAAGACGCGTCCAAAAAGCCGTGGTTCAAAGACACGCTGTTCGTCATCGTGGCCGACCACTGCGCCTCTGCCGCTGGCAAAACCCGCCTGCCGGTGACGGGCTACCACATCCCGCTGATTTTCTACGCCCCAGGCTTGCTGAAACCGGCGGTTTTCACCCCCGTGGTCAGCCAAATCGACATCGCCCCCACGCTGATGGAGGTTCTGGGCAAAAACGGCAGCGCCCAGTTTTTCGGACAATCCTTTTTTGACCCCGGTCCGCCCGCGGAGCGCGCCTTTATCAGCAACTACCAGGCCTTGGGCTATTTGAAAAACAATATGCTGACGGTGCTACTGCCTAAGCAGGTCGTAGAGGGCTACCTGGTCGACCCCAAAACGCTGGCCACCACGCCCGCCCCCGTCAACACCCAGCTGATGACCGAGGCCATCGCCTACTACCAAACAGCCTCCAAAGCCTTCAAAACCGGCGAACTGAAAGCCCCGTTTTACGTCAAACCCACACCATGAGCCTGCAACCCTTTCACCTCGCCATCCCCGTCACCGATTTGGCCGAATCCCGCCATTTTTATGGCACCGTGTTTGGCTGTGCCGAGGGGCGCAGCAGCGCACAGTGGGTCGATTTCAACTTCTTCGGCCACCAGCTCGTCATCCATCTGGCTCCAGTAAATAGCGCGAAAAAAGAGCTGCACCAGAATCACCAAACGAGTCATGTAGACGGCCACGGCGTACCCGTGCCGCACTTTGGCATCGTCTTGTCGTGGGACGCCTGGCACGATTTGGCAGAGCGCTTGACGGCGCTCAAAACCCAGTTCGTCCTAGCGCCCGGTATCCGCTTCCAAGGCCAAGTCGGTGAACAAGCCACCTTTTTCCTGCTAGACCCCAGCGGCAACGCGTTGGAATTCAAGGCGTTCAAGGATATGGGGCAGTTGTTTGCGAGCTGAATAATTGCTATTTTTATAATAGCTGCTTAGCCAACAGCGCTTTTGCGCTTGGCTGGACAAATTTGCGGATGGGTTGGAGCTGGTTTACCAGCCCTGAACGCGCTTCGGATTCTTTTTTGGCAATTGGCGTGCTGAATTTTTGGGCAAGATCAACGCAATCCGCCGTCAAAGCGTGAAAACACCAAGGCTTCATCGGCAGACATGAAGATGTCCAGCGGTAACCCCTGGGTAATTTGTCGGGCGGGGTTACCGTGCGGCAGTATTTGCCTCCATCACCTCGATCTCCACGCGGCGGTTCTTGGCACGACCTTCCTCGGTGGCATTGTCAGCAATCGGCTGGCTTTCGCCCTTGCTCACCGCCCGGACGCGTTTGACGTCGACTCCTTTAGCGACCAAATAGGCCTTGACCGATTCGGCGCGCGCAAAGAGGCCAGGGGTCAGGCGGCCATGCTCGGCCGGCAGGCCTGCCATGAGCGCGTCGCGGGTTGGTATTTCACCGTGCGCTCGCGCCACGATCAGTAGACAAACCAGCAACTCATCGTTAGTTGATGGCGGCGAAGTGTCGCTCTGGTTTGTCAAATTAGGCATGCGCAACCTGTAATGATTAAGTTCTCACCAGTATATAGCCTAAAACTCGCGCACGTAAGCGCTCACTGGAAAGTCACGCACCGTGCATCGCCGGCATCGACACCATGCACATGATTCGCAAGGGGCAGATGAGCCGGTTTAAGCGCTAAACCCGTACTTAGCCAACAGCGCCTTAGCTGCTGGCGTTTGCAGATACTCAAACAGCGCTTTTGCGCTTGGCTGGGCGGATTTGAGCAGCACCATGCGCTGCTTCAAAGGCGCATGCAAATTGGCGGGAATGAGCCAATAGTTGCCGCTTTGTTGAGCCACTTCAGGCGCAAGAGCCAAAGATAACGCCGTGATGCCCGCTTGCGCCGCGCCGCTGGTGACGAACTGGGTGGCTTGGCTGATGTTGTCGCCCAACACGAGTTTGGCTTGCAGTGGCTCCCACAGCCCGAGGTTTTGCAACGCTTCCTTGGCGGCGCGGCCGTAGGGGGCGTGTTCGGGGTTGGCGATGGCGAATTTGCGGATGGGTTGGAGCTGGTTTGCCAGCCCTGAACGCGCTTCGGATTCGTTTTTTGGCAATTGGAGTGCTGAATTTTTGGGCAAGATCAACGCAATCCGCCCCGTGCCGTACAGCGCGCCTTTGTCGGGCGTCAAACCGCCGTCAAAGAGTGAAAACACCAAGGCTTCATCGGCAGACATGAAGATGTCCAGCGGTAACCCCTGGGTAATTTGTCGGGCGAGGTTGCCAGACGAGCCGAATTGCAAATCCACCGCCTGCCCCGTGGCTTGGGTGAAGTTTTGGCACAGGGCGGTGAGCGCAAATTTCAGGTCGCTGGCAGCGGCGACACGGACAGGCTGAGGCGCAGTGAAGCCGGGAACAGCGATGCCTGCGGCCCAAGCAGCGAGCGTTTGTAAGCAAATTCGTCGGGTCATAGGAGGGTACATTCAAAAAAACCTGAAGACAGAAATGCATAACCTTATGCAAATATTGCATGGAAAATTCATGTAACTTGTAGGTAACCAGCAAGCTAGGTTCATAAAATTGACTTGTGAGTGTGCTGTAGACGTTAACTGAGTCGCTGAGTCGCGTTTTCAAAGCAAGATTTTAGGGGGCAACCGCCAATCGGACAAATCTGGTTTGAAAAAACGATTTTTAACTTTGGACATCTTCGGATGAATGACGCAATGAACGCACGCAACATGATGGGTTTGAATACTTATGAAGAAGTAAAAGCCCCGACCTATGTCAAAAACGCCAAGCTGATCGCTTGGGTGGCCGAAATGGCTGCGCTGACCAAGCCGCGCGATATTTACTGGTGCGACGGCAGCGAAGAAGAATACCAGCGCCTGTGCCAGTTGCTGGTCGATGCTGGCACCTTCAAAAAGTTGAACCCTGCCAAGCGCCCAAACAGCTTCTTGGCCAACTCGAATCCTAGCGACGTTGCCCGCGTGGAAGACCGCACCTTTATCTGCTCAGAAAAAGAAGAAGACGCCGGCCCAACCAACTATTGGAAAGCTCCGGCCGAGATGCGCGGGATATTACAAACCGGCACTTCCAGTGAAAAAGCGTTGTTCGACGGCTGTATGGCGGGTCGTACCATGTACGTGGTGCCCTTCTCCATGGGCCCGCTGGGCAGCCCGATTGCGCACATCGGGATTGAGTTGTCCGACAGCGCCTATGTCGCAGTGAATCAAAAAATCATGACCCGCATGGGCAAAGCGGTGTACGACATCATCGGCGTGAACGGCGACTTTGTGCCCTGCGTGCACACCGTGGGCGCACCTTTGGCAGCCGGTCAAGAAGACGTGACTTGGCCGTGCAACGACACCAAGTACATCGTGCATTACCCCGAAACCCGCGAAATCTGGAGCTATGGCTCTGGCTACGGCGGCAACGCTTTGTTGGGCAAAAAGTGCTTTGCGCTGCGTATTGCGTCAACCATGGGTAAAGCGCAAGGCTGGCTGGCTGAGCACATGTTGATCTTGGGTGTGACCAACCCGCAGGGTAAGAAGTACCACGTCGCAGCGGCCTTCCCGTCGGCCTGCGGTAAAACCAACTTCTCCATGCTGGTGCCGCCAGCAGGGTTTGAAGGCTGGAAAGTCACCACGATTGGTGACGACATCGCCTGGGTCAAACCCGGTGCAGACGGCAAAATGTACGCCATCAACCCTGAAGCGGGCTATTTCGGCGTTGCGCCCGGCACCAACATGCTGACCAACCCGAACTGTATGTTGAGCCTGAACAAAGACACGATTTTCACCAACGTCGGCTTGACCGACGACGGCGATGTTTGGTGGGAAGGCATGGAGGCCGATTTGCCCGTGCCCGCACACTTGATCGACTGGCAAGGCAAAGACTGGACACCGCAAATCGCCAAAGACACGGGCGCAAAAGCGGCTCATCCAAATTCCCGCTTCACCGTCGCCGCCACCAACAACCCCGCTCTTGACCCCGAGTGGAACAACCCCGCAGGCGTGGCGATTGACGCCTTCATCTTCGGCGGCCGCCGCTCCACCACCGTGCCATTGGTCTCAGAAGGCCGCAACTGGGTCGAAGGCGTTTACATGGCCGCGACCATGGGTTCTGAGACTACCGCAGCTATAGCCGGCCAGCAAGGCGTGGTGCGCCGCGACCCGTTTGCGATGATCGCCTTCTGCGGCTACAACATGAGCGATTACTTCCAACATTGGCTGGATATCGGCGAAAAAATCAAAGCCGCTGGTGCGAAACAGCCCAACATCTTCTGTGCCAACTGGTTCCGCAAAGACGCCGCCGGCAAGTTCGTCTGGCCAGGCTACGGCGAAAACATGCGCGTGTTGGCATGGATGATTGACCGTATCGAAGGCAAAGCCGCGGGCGTGGATCAACCCTTCGGCGTCAGTCCAACCTACGGTGAAATCAACTGGACAGGCCTGAACTTCAGCGAACAGCAGTTCAACACCGTCACCAGCTTCGACAAAGCTGCGTGGACGGACGAGCTGAAACTGCACGACGAGTTGTTCACCAAGCTGGCCTACCACCTGCCGAAAGAGCTGAGCGAGACGAAAGACAAGTTGGCGAAGCGGATTGCGGCTTAATCGAGCTAAATACGCGTTAAAACCTCAAAAATAGGCATAAATAGGGCGCTAGCCAGCGTATTTATTGCCTAGACTGCTATGAAATATGCGGTGTTTGAGTTGACTTTGAGTTAGCTCAGCCCCGCCACCGGTAGCGCCGCGCCATGCACGGCGCGGGCGGCGTCTGAGGCTAAAAACACCACCACATCCGCTAGCGCTTCTGGGGCCACCCAGTTGGCTGGGTTGGCGTTGGGCATGGCGGCGCGGTTTTCTGGGGTGTCAATGATGGTGGGCAGCACGCAGTTCACATTGATGTTTTTCGTGCGCAGCTCGGCGGCCATACTTTCCGTGAGCCGAATGACCACGCTTTTGGCCGCCGTGTACAGCCCCATCTGCGCCTGCCCTTTTTGCGCAGCGAAGGCTCCCACGTTGATGATTTTGCCGCCACCGGCCGCCAGCATGCACGGCACGATGGCGCGCGACGTGTGCAAGAGGGTGCGGCTGTTGATGTTGAATAAAAAATCCCAGTTCTGGTCAGAGCTTTCATGCACGGCATCGCCCATGCGAAAGCCCCCCGTCAGATTGCACAGCACGTCGATGCGACCAAAGCGCTGCATCGCCGCAGTCACGGCTTGGTTCACTTCCTCTTGTTCCAGCAGGTTGGTGGCTAGAAACAAGCGTTGTTTGCCTTCACTGTTTTCGTCGCCATAAGCGGCTGCCAAAGCCTCGCGTTTCAGGTCAATCAGCACCAGATTCGCGCCCTGGGCCGCAAAAGCGCTTGCCACGGCACGGCCTAGATTCCCCGCTGCGCCGGTGACCACAACGGTTCGGTGTTGGGTGTCCATGTCATTTCTCCTCACGCGGAATGCCGCGTTTATGGGCATGATAGCGGCCCGTGCCTCGGTTGAACAGCACGTCCTCGGTCAACAGCTGGTCGGGTGCGATATCGGGCTTGCCCGCTATCTGCTCGTAAAGCGGTGCAAAGTCTATTTTGGCGAGATCAAGCAAGTCGTCCAGGCTGGGCGCGTGACTTGATTGGGTTTCATGGCATATGAAAGTTCGCAAAAGCGGCATCGGCATAGCGCGCCAGGTCAATATCCCGCTGCGACAAACCGTTCACGTCGTGCGTTGTCAGGGTGATGTTGACGCGGTTGTAGACATTGAACCACTCGGGGTGGTGGTTGCGCTTTTCTGCTTGAATAGCAATTTG
>CANKRG010000056.1 GCA_947485165.1 Comamonadaceae bacterium | reverse complement strand
TCATTCATAGCCGAAGGAACGAACTCTAGCCTCATCATCTGCCCAACCTGAGCGTACCTTCACCCACAACTCGATGAACACTTTGGCATCCATCAGTCGCTCAAGTTCCACGCGTGTTTCGGTACCAATGCGTTTGATGCGTTCACCTTTATCACCAATGACCATGGCTTTGTGACCATCCCGCTCAACAATGATGGTGGCGGCGACTTTGAGCAAGCGTTTTTGCCCTTTTTTCTTGGGTGCTTCTTCTTCAAATTTATCAATCACCACGGTTGAGGTGTACGGCAACTCGTCACCGGTCAAACGGAACAGTTTTTCACGCACCATTTCACCCGCTAAGAATTTTTCGCTTTTGTCAGTCAGTTCTTCTGCGTCATACATCCACGGCTGTTGCGGCAAATATTTCTCGCAGATACCAAACAAGCGCTCGATGTCTTTTGCATTTTTGGCCGACATCGGTACAAATTCGTCAAACTTATGCTGCGCTTGCATGCCCTGAAGCCAAGGCGCAATGTCGCCACGACGGTTCACCATGTCTAGTTTGTTGGCAATCAAGAGGGTGGGAATATCGTTGCTCAGCAAGGAGACGACTTTGTCATCTGCCATATTCGAGCGCCCAGCTTCCACCACAAACAACACCAAATCAACATCGCTAACTGCGCCTTGCACAGCCTTGTTCAGCGAACGGTTCAAGGCGTTGCCATGCAGGGTTTGAAAACCTGGTGTGTCCACAAACACAAATTGCACCTCGCCACGGGTCGACATGCCGGTGATGCGGTGACGCGTGGTTTGCGCTTTGCGCGATGTGATACTGATTTTTTGGCCGACCAAAGCATTCAACAGTGTGGATTTACCAACATTGGGCTTCCCCACAATGGCAATCAAACCGCAGCGCTGCGACTCCACAGGAACGGTACTTGTGGTTTTCGGTGCCGCTGCAGCCCCTAGCATGGCCGTTATTCTTCGGTCTTCTTCTGCTGCAGCGGTATTTTCAATATTCATTTCATTTTCAGGCATAATTTCAGAATTAGTCGACGTATTTGCTGGTTCATTAGCTATACTATTTGTAGCATTCATTTTTTATTCTTAGCCTTCAAAGCAGTTTTAATACACAATAACATCACAGCAGCAGCGGCTTGCTCGCCTGCGCGGCGCGAGGATCCAATGCCCCGCTCATTCAGGTTCAATTCTTCAATTTCGCACTCGACTTCAAAAGTCTGCTCATGTGCAGCACCTAAAGTTCCGACCACGCGGTAAAGAGGCAGCTTCATTTTGCGACCTTGCAGCCATTCTTGCAACTCGGTTTTAGCGTCTTTGCCAATCGCTTGCATTTGAGGGTTGATATCCACGGCCTTGAAAAGTCGGGTCACCAACGATTGAGCCGTCTCAAACCCCGCATCCAGATAGACCGCACCGATCAAAGCCTCCAAAGCATCCGCCAAGATGGAGGGACGCTTTTGGCCACCAGATTTAGACTCGCCCTCGCCCAAGCGCAGCACCTCTGACAAATGCAGTTCCAAGGCCAACTGGTGCAATGTCTCTTGTCGAACCAGATTAGCACGCACGCGCGACAAATCACCCTCTGGCAAGTCACGTAGCTGGTCATACAGCATTCCGGCGATAACCATACCGAGTACGGAGTCGCCCAAAAATTCAAGCCGTTCGTTATGGTCTGCTGAAAAACTTCGGTGAGTGACCGCTCGTTGTAGCAACGCGATGTCTTTAAACTGATGTTGTAGCCTGGTTTGAAGGCCAATCAAAGGTGTGGTCACGCTAACAGAAGCCGCAATTTAGACGAAAATTGAACCACATTTAATTGCTTTTACCTTCGTACTTGAGTAATAAATAGGCAGGACCAGCCAAAGCGATTTCTTTTTGATAGGCAAAGCTTACAACATGCCTGTCGGCGATTTTCTCTATGACCAAGTCTTTTCCGCTGATAGCATCAAAGTAGCCTGTTGCTTTATTTTTATCAAAAAGACTTCTCACTTCTGCAACTGAGCTTCCAACTTTTGAAATATTCACTGCTTTCACAATCGCTTGGTATTCAACCACGGTTGGTGCTACTTTAGCGCCAATAATGAACACAATACCGACAATGGCAGCCAAAAAAAGCATGCCAAAAAAGCTAGCGCCGCGCTGCTTTGATTTCAAGGGTGACAAGTTATTCATAGCTATTTCCAAAAATAGTTAGAGTGGGTCAACATCTATTCTTCAATCAAACGAACCGATGCGCTTTAAATTTCCAAAGTTCATCCAAACATAAAAAGCTCTACCAACTATGTTTTTCTCAGGCACGAAACCCCAATAACGGGAATCTAATGAATTATCACGGTTATCGCCCATCATGAAATAGTGACCTGCAGGTACTTTGCAAACCACACCTTCGATACTGTAATTGCAATTCTGCTTGAATTCAAAGTCACTCGCCCCTGAAACAAAGGCAGGTTGTGTTTCCTCATTCAGTAAACGGTGCGTTTTGTCACCCAAAAGCTCTTCAAATTGCTTCGAATAATGCATGGTGTCGTCATCAAAAAAATCTGGCAAACTGGTTTTACTCAAAGGTTTACCATTAATCGTCATTTTTTTGTTCAAATAGGCGACTTCGTCACCCGGAATGCCAACGACACGTTTGATGTAATCTTGACTTGGCCGAGGCGGGTAGCGGAAAACCATCACATCGCCACGCGCAGGCGGCGTGCCTTCTGTTATTTTTTGGTTGATCACAGGTAAGCGCACACCGTAGTGGAACTTGTTCACCAAGATCAAATCGCCAATCATCAAGGTAGGAATCATAGAACCTGACGGAATTTTGAACGGCTCAAACAAAAACGAACGCAATAGGAAAACCACCAAAATAACGGGGAACAAACCTGCGGTCCAATCCAACCACCAGGGTTGAGCGCGTATCTTTTCTTGAGCGGCATGGATATTGGCCAAATCACCATCAACACGACTGATACCCATTTTGGTGAGCTCTGTCATGCGCGCCGTCGACGCATCTTCTAAAGCTTTTGCAGCTTTTTCACGCTGCGGCAGAAAATAGAAGTGTTCAGCCAACCAATAACAACCGGTCACAACGACCGCCATGAACAGCAGCAAGGCAAAGTTGCCATCGTGTATGCCCAAATACCAGCTACCAGCATAGCCGACAAAGCTCGCGAGTATGAGAGAAGTAATAAACTGCATTAATCTTGAACCTGTAATATGGCTAAAAACGCTTCTTGGGGAACCTCAACCGAGCCAATTTGTTTCATGCGTTTTTTACCTGCTTTTTGTTTTTCTAACAATTTCTTTTTCCGCGAAATATCGCCACCGTAACACTTGGCAATCACGTTTTTACGCAAGGCTTTGAGCGATTCGCGGGCAATGATATTCGCACCGATAGCTGCCTGAATCGCCACGTCAAACTGCTGACGCGAAATGATCTCACGCATTTTAGCAACCACAGCACGGCCACGGTATTGCGATTGAGAGCGGTGGACGATGATGGATAAGGCATCGACCTTTTCACCGTTCAACAAAATATCGACTTTCACAACATCTGCAACACGGAATTCTTTGAATTCGTAGTCCATAGACGCATAACCGCGGCTGACGGACTTCAATTTGTCAAAAAAATCTAAGACGATTTCACCCAACGGAATTTCATAGGTTAACTTGACTTGTCGGCCTGCGTAGGTCATGTCCAACTGAATGCCGCGTTTTTGATTGGCGAGCGTCATCACAGCACCCACATACTCTTGTGGCATGTACAAATGCACGGTGACAATAGGTTCACGAATTTCTACCATCTTGCCTTGATCTGGCATTTTGGCTGGGTTTTCTACTTTGGTGAGCACACCATCTGCCGTCAGCACCTCATAAACAACGCTAGGCGCAGTGGTAATCAAATCTTGATCAAACTCACGCTCCAAACGCTCTTGCACAATTTCCATGTGCAGCAGACCCAAAAAGCCGCAGCGAAAGCCAAAGCCCAGCGCTTGACTGACTTCGGGCTCATAGTGCAAGGAAGCATCGTTGAGCTTGAGCTTCTCCAAGCTGTCGCGCAAGCCTTCGTATTGGTTTGCTTCTGTTGGGTACAAACCGGCAAACACCTGTGGCTGGATTTCTTTAAAACCTGGCAAAGCCTCGGTAGCAGTAAACGCTGCGCCACCAGAGCCGGCTTTGATTTGAGTAACTGTGTCACCCACCTTGGCAGCTTGCAACTCTTTGATGCCAGCAATGATGTAGCCCACTTCGCCTGTTTCCAATGCGGGGCGTTCGACATCTGTTGGCGTAAAGACACCCACCTTGTCAGCGTTGTAAGCAGCGCCTGTCGCCATCATCTTGATGCGATCGTTCCTTGCCAAGCGGCCATCGACCACGCGCACCAACATCACCACACCGACATAGCTGTCAAACCAGCTGTCGATAATCATGGCGCGCAGAGGTGCATTCGGGTTGCCGCGCGGTGGCGGCACCTTAGCGACCACCATCTCTAAGATGTCGTCGATGCCCAAACCTGTTTTAGCGGAGCATGAAATCGCGTCGGTCGCGTCAATGCCAATCACGTCTTCTATTTCTTGGCGTGCACCTTCAGGGTCTGCGTTGGGCAAATCCATTTTGTTGAGTACGGGAACAACTTCAACGCCTAGATCCAACGCGGTGTAGCAATTCGCCACCGTTTGCGCTTCTACGCCTTGACTAGCATCCACAACCAAGAGCGCACCTTCACAGGCACTGAGTGATCGTGACACTTCGTATGAGAAGTCAACATGGCCCGGTGTGTCGATCAAATTGAGGTTATAAATTTCACCATTTTTTGCTTTGTAATGCAGTGCTGCTGTCTGCGCTTTGATGGTTATCCCACGCTCTTTTTCGATATCCATCGAATCTAAAACTTGTGCCGACATATCACGCGCTTCAAGGCCTCCGCAGCGCTGTATCAAACGATCAGCGAGAGTAGATTTACCATGATCAATATGTGCAATGATCGAAAAATTTCTGATGTGATTCATCAACGTGATGCTTTAAGTGATTGAATTGAAACGAATGCCATTACTAAAAAGAGTCAAATGGAACAAAGCGGACATAAAAAAGGGCGCGTCGAATTGTGACGCGCCCTGAAACCAACAAGCATGGCAACTGCGATAGTTGGAACTTCATTGTAGGCAAAAAAGCCAGTTTGTGAAGCCCTAGAATCTGCTGACACGGGATGTTGCAGGGCAGCAACGAAAAGTTATTCACAGCTTAGTCACAGTTTTACAATTTAACCACTGGACAACTTGTGGGCGATCTGTGGATCGTCGGTGGATTGTTGTGAACAATGTCATAAAGTGGCTAAAAACTGAGTCAATATGCGACAAACCTAGCTTTTCAAGCTTTGATTTTATCTAATTTTATCGTAAGTTTTAAAATTAAGTTAGTGAGTACACACTTTAAAGTGGTTGAAAAAAAATAAAAATAAATAAATTATTGACCTTTTTCAGACAAAAAGACAAAGAAAAAGACCTCAAAACCATTACTGGCTTGAGGTCTTTGTGCTTTGAATCTGGCTAAAACCAAGCTGGGCTGGCTTATTTTGACGGTTTGATCAACGCAAATTGCACCCAATCACCGCGCCTAAACTGCACATTAATCGTTTTAGATTTATCCATTTTCGCCAGCACCGCCTCAAAGTCTTTCACTGTGCTCACTTCGGTATTTGCAATAGCACTGATCACATCCCCCTCACGCAGACCCGCTCGCTCAGCCGCATCGCTGGCGGCATCAACCCTCACACCGCCTTTGATCTTCAGCTCTTTCTTCGCAGCATCCGCCAAATCGCTGACGACCAAGCCCCAGCTTTGCGCGGCGGTCACAACTTTGGGCTTCACGTCTTTGGCAACCGGCTTCTTGACCACTTTCTCATCTTCAAATTCGCCCACGGTGACGCTCAACTCCTTAGTAGCGCCGCGTCTAAATACAGTGAGCGTGCTTTTACTGCCAGGCTTGATGTTGCCCACAAAGCGCGGCAAATCGGCTGATTTTTCAATTACCACACCACCAAACTTCAAAATCACGTCACCAACTTCAACGCCCGCAAGCGCAGCTGGCGCGCCAGCTTCAACACCACGTACCAAAGCACCTTGCGCTTTGGGCAAACCAATCGACTCTGCAAATTGCTTGCTGACTTGATCAATTTGCACACCAATACGCCCACGCGATACACGCCCCGTGGTGCGCAACTGGTCACTCACGCGCACTGCTTCGTCAATAGGGATAGCGAACGAAATACCTTGAAAACCGCCTGAGCGTGAATAAATTTGACTGTTGATACCCACAACCTCACCGCGCATATTGATCAACGGGCCGCCAGAATTACCGGGGTTGATGGCCACGTCGGTCTGAATCAAGGTCAAATAGTCACCCGTATCGCGCTGCTTGGCGCTGACAATGCCTGCTGTGACGGTGTTTTCCAAGCCAAACGGCGAGCCAATTGCCATCACCCACTCGCCGACTTTGAGGCGACTCACATCACCAATCTTCACCGCAGGTAAGCCTGTCGCTTCAATTTTGATCAAAGCCACATCTGTGCGTTTGTCTGTACCGATGATTTTGGCTTTGAATTCGCGCTTGTCCGTCAAAGTGACCACAACGTCATCTGCGCCCTCAACCACATGGGCATTGGTCATCACCAAACCGTCCGCACTCAATATAAAACCCGAACCGACACCACGCGGCTGGTCTTCTCTGGGCTCTGGCGCCCTGCGCTTCGGTGTTTTGGGGTCGGCTTTCTCAGCCTTGGGATCTGCCTTGGGCGCGCCCGGCATACGGTCACCAAAAAATTTACGCAATAACTCTTGAGTATCTTCGTCTGCCTCTGCACTATTTGCACCACGACTGCTGATTTTTTCCATGGTTCGGATATTCACCACAGATGGGCCGACTTGGTCCACCAACTCCGTGAAATCTGGTAAGCCGCGCATTTGCGCACCACCGGTGGCCGGCACAAGCATCGCACCCATGAGTGCGATAGAACCGAGTAAAACCACAAACTTAGAATTTAAATGCTTGATAGAAGTCATGAAAAATGCCACCTGTAAACTTTTAATAGGGTTACTTTAAACGAAATTACTTTTTACGTTCCAGCTGCTGCGCAAAAACCTTCAACGTGGGCGCTGGCACTTCACCCACAGCTGTGAGCCACCAATCGTCCAACCGTTTCGCCAAGGTTTGTGTCGCACCCATAGACCACACGCCTTCTTGGGTGTGGCGTTTGCGGTCAAAGGGCTCTATGAATAAGGATACCGTGGCCAAACCGTCTGAAAAAATCCATTGCATGGTCTCTGGCCGTTTAAAGCAGTTCATCGATGCAAAGCCTGGCACGCCACGCGGCATCGTCCAGCCTTGCGCGATAGCCGTGGTTTTGATCATGTCAACCTGCTCTAGCTTGAGGCCAGCGGTGTTGTTCATCATGGCCGCCAGTTTTTCCATCTTCACAGGGGCATCTAGGGTCAACTCCGAAAATGCCGCTTGCTCGATCACCCGGCCGGCAGCATCTAAAGTTTGAAGTTTCACGACCAAACCACTTTTCCGCTCGGTCCAAATGCGGTAGCTGTAGCGCAACGCGTCTTTGGCAATCAGCTGCACCACTTCTGTATTCAGCCCCGCCACGCGTTCAGACTCAAGCACCTTGAGGTTGTAAAACTCAGCAATCGCACTGTCGTTGGATTTGAGAAAGTTGGGGAAGATACCCATCGCCTCGCGTTCTTCAGAGCGTGCCACTTTGGCCTCTGGGAAGAAGGTGACGACGTGGTTGTTGTGTCGAAAAGTTGACCTAGGCGTACCTGTGAGCGACTCCACCCGCTCCATCTGCTGCTCACCATCGCACACATGCCAAATTCGCGCACTGGCCATTTCTGCGCCTACTGAAACCACAAATGTACCCGTGTAAGCGCGTTTGCGAGAAGCGTCATGAATCCGCACCAGCCACTCGTTGACAGATTTGTAGCTACCAACTTGTGCTGTTTTAGGCGTATTTGCTGTATTTACTGCATTTGCTGTGTTTTTCTTGGCCGCTGTCAAGTCATCATTTGCTATAGAATTAATAGCATTACAGGCAATAAATACAAAGGCTAATACCCTAAAATGCATGAAAGAAAACGTATTCATAATTACTTATCGTTCAAAACCGTCGCAGGCACGTCAGTGTTGAAGGTTGCACTGCGTAAAAAGCCAGACGGCATTTGCAACGCTGAACTACCGCCCACTTGGTTGTGTGCAGCAATCAAAGCGTCAAGCTGCGGGTTACGTAGCATCACACCCGCAGCAGTTTGGGTGGCTACGGCTGACAATTGCACCGTTTCTTTCACCGCCTTTTGGGCCAGTTGCGCCTCTGAACCGTTTGGCACTGCAGCCGTTGTTCCCACCAAACTCCAGCTAAAAACCACTGCGGCAGCAGCTGCCGACAAACCACCCACCCACTTCCAGTTAAAAAGCGCGTCGTTGGCAGATGGCCGGGCTAGCCGCAATTCACCAGCTTGCGCAATTGGTTTCAACTGCGGCTCTTTAGCCAAATTTGCTCTGAAAGTGTCTAAAAAAGCCACGTCTTTGGCTACATTTGCCGCATGGGTAGTTGCGTCACCGCGCAACACATCACCCGTTACGTGCAAACCGTGCCAGGCAGCGCGCGCTGAACTACTTGCTTCTAGCAAGGCCATGGCATCGGCAAAGTCAGCGTCACGCAACTGGCCATCCGCCAAATCGCTGATTTGCGCTTTTTGCAGTTCGCAGAGCGGAATGTTGTTGTCAGTTTTCATAGCTTTAAAGTCATCTTTACTTTTATCAACTCGGCTCATCACCATCCTTATTACCACCGCTTACCCGTTTGGCGTTCCAACAACGGCCCAACTTTGGCTGAAATGGCCTCTCTGGCGCGGAAAATTCTTGACCGCACCGTGCCAATCGGACACGCCATCAGCTGCGCAATGTCTTCGTAGCTCATGCCCTCAATCTCGCGCAGCGTGATGGCTTGGCGCAAATCTTCGGGCAGCGCCATCATCGCGGCGTTCACGGTGCTGGCTATTTCTTTGGCTGCAAACAGGGTTTCTGGCGTATCGTCCGATATTGGTTCGTTTTTCGACTGGAAAGTTTCATTGTCTTCGTCAGTATTCCCAAAAGCACCTATAGAGACGGTTGGGTCACGCTTCATTTCGAGTAAAAACTTTTTACTGGTATTCACAGCAATGCGGTACAGCCAGGTGTAAAACTGCGCATCGCCACGAAATTTGGGCAAAGCACGGTAGGCACGGATAAAGGTTTCCTGCGCAATATCGTCCACCAGATCGACATCGCGCACCATGCGCCCGATCAAGCGCTGAATGCGACGTTGGTATTTGATCACAAGCAGCTCAAACGCCCGCTGGTCACCCGCCACCGCGCGCTCGACCAGCATGGCATCGCTGTCTGGCTCTGGCGCAGCATGGGCGTCTGGCAGGTTCGAAGGGGGGGTCATATTAAATCAGGCGAATTCTGTGAGGCTGGGCGCGAATATACAGCACGGCGCAGATCATGCCAATGGCTGGGGACAAAGCTGAGGACTAAGCGCGCTTCTAACCACAGCCAATACACCTGTTTGAATTCACTTGTAAACTGCAGCAACAGGCAATTTTGCCCGTCAAACCGGACGCTGACCGTGCCTACTAGGTCTGCAAAATACCAGTTTTCGCCATCAAAATCGAGTTCGCCTCGCGGCAAATGGCGAATGAAATGCCAAACGGCTACAGCGCTGATGAGCCAGGCGCCAGCCACCAGAGCCCATTGCCAAGTCAGTTGTTTTGAAAATGCATCCGTGTGATAGCCGTATAAACCAAGCGCTGCAGCCCCTAACAACACGACACCTGCAAGCACCCATTTCAAATACCCCGCTCCTCCCGCGGGATAGCTGACTGCTGGTGCCAAATGATGGTTCAGACGAATAGCGCTGGTTCGGCGATACTAAAAATCAACGCAAGCGCTTGAACACCAAAGTGCCGTTGGTACCACCAAAGCCAAAGTTGTTCTTCACAGCCACTTCGATCTTGAGGTCACGCGCGGTGTTGGCGCAGTAGTCCAAATCACACTCGGGGTCTTGGTTGAAGATATTGATAGTTGGTGGACTCTTCTGGTGATAAATCGCCAACGCCGTGAACACGCTTTCAATACCGCCAGCACCGCCCAGCAAATGTCCCGTCATGGATTTGGTGGAATTGACCACCGTCTTTTTGGCGTGGTCGCCAAAAGCCAGCTTGATGGCATTGGTTTCGTTCAAATCACCTAAGGGCGTAGACGTACCATGCGCGTTGATGTAGCCGACACTGTCTGCATTGACGCCAGCATTTTTCAGCGCCATTTGCATGGAGCGACGCGGGCCGTCCACGTTAGGCGCGGTCATGTGGTAAGCGTCACCCGTCATGCCAAAGCCGGCAATTTCGGCGTAAATTTTCGCACCACGCGCTTTGGCGTGTTCGTATTCTTCCAAGACCAAGACACCGGCGCCTTCGCCCAAGACAAAACCATCGCGGTCTTTGTCCCATGGACGTGAAGCGGTGGCTGGGTCATCGTTGCGGGTGCTCAAAGCACGGGCTGCGGCAAAGCCACCCAAGCCAAGTGGTGAGGTGGTTGCTTCAGCGCCGCCAGCGATCATGACATCACAGTCACCATACTCAATCATCCGCGCCGAGGTGCCAATGGCATGTAAACCTGTGGTGCAAGCAGTGACGACGGCGATATTTGGCCCTTTGAAGCCAAATTTGATCGACACATTGCCCGAAATCATGTTGATGATGGAGGCTGGGACGAAAAACGGGGTGATGCGGCGTGGCCCACGGTTCACGTATTCAATATGCGTAGCCTCAATGGTGGGCAAGCCGCCAATACCAGAGCCTATATTACAGCCAATACGCGTGGCTTCTTCTTCGCTCAGGGCATCGCCCGTGGCTAAGCCGGCATCTGCCACGGCTTGGCAGGCTGCGGCCATGCCCATGTGGATGAAACGCCCCATGTGGCGGGCTTCTTTTTCGGGGATGTAGTCTTCAATCTTGAAGTCTTTGACCTCACCCGCGAAATGCGTGGTGAAGGCGCTGGCATCAAAGCCTGTGATTTTGGCGATGCCAGATTTCCCAGCCAACAAGGCCGCCCAAGATGCCTCTACGGTGTTGCCCACGGGGCTGACACAACCTAAACCTGTCACAACGACGCGTCTACGAGACATAAAAAGGATGCTCCGGAAAAAGTATCAAAAAAAGCTAACAAAGACAATTTATAACGACAAAATGGACAAACGCACTGCAAACGATGCCGTTTGCGCTAGTTTGTCCATCAAGTTAAAACGTATCAAACTACGTTTTAAGGATTACGCTTTTGGATTGGCAACAGCGTAGTCAATCGCGTTTTTCACGGTCGTGATTTTTTCGGCTTCTTCGTCTGGAATTTCAATGCCAAACTCGTCTTCCAAAGCCATCACCAATTCAACGGTGTCCAATGAGTCAGCGCCCAAATCAGCCACGAATGACTTTTCTGCGGTGACTTGAGATTCTTCAACGCCGAGTTGTTCAGCAATGATTTTTTTAACGCGTGCTTCGATATCGCTCATGTATTCCCTCTGAGGGTTGTGAAAATTGTTATTCTAACCAACTTAGGACCTACGCCCTAAACCCATCCTTAATTTGCGCTAAGTTTAGGTTCTTTTTAGCTGAGTTTATCTTGATTTAACTAAAAAATTTTGCGCTATACCTGTTGCGAAACAGGTACAAAACCAGTTGGACGTCTCAAGCCATGTGCATACCGCCGTTGATGTGCAATTCCTGCCCCGTCACATAGCCCGCCAAAGGCGATGCCAAAAATGCCACAGCATTAGCAACATCAGCCGGTTTGCCCAAATGGCCCAGCGGAATTTGGCTCAGCAGCGCTTTTTTCTGCTCTTCCGGCAAGCTGCCTGTCATATCCGTTTCAATAAAACCTGGGGCGATGCAATTCACGGTGATGTTGCGGCTACCCAATTCGCGAGCCAAAGCGCGCGTCATGCCAGCCACACCGGCTTTGGCAGCGGCGTAATTGGCCTGTCCTGCATTGCCGGAAGCGCCCACCACCGAGGTGATGTTGATGATGCGGCCATAACGCTGCTTCATCATGGTGCGCATGACCGCGCGGGACATGCGGAAAACGGCTTTCAAGTTCGTATCCAACACAGCGTCCCAATCTTCATCTTTCATACGCATGGCCAAGGTGTCGCGGGTGATGCCGGCGTTGTTCACCAGCACCTGCAAGCCGCCGTACTCTTTGGCAATTGCGTCAATCAGCGCCTCAGCGGCTGCAACGTCGTTGACGTTGAGGTTTTTGCCGCTGCAGCCCGCAAATGCGGCCAAAGCCGCTGAGATTTTGGCAGCGCCGTCATCCGTCGTCGCAGTGCCTATGACTTTGTAGCCTTGCTCAGCCAATGTCAAGGCGATGGATGCGCCGATACCACGTGATGCGCCGGTTACCAAGGCGACGTGGGCTGAAACATTGATAGACATAAATTTCTCCTAATTTTTTGATTTTTTAACTTTGTACCTGAGCTTCGCCATTTAACTTTGCAACAGCGTTTTGACCTCAGCCAAGCTGGTTGGATCGAACAGCGGCGCACCGGTCAGCTCTGCATCAATGCGCTTCACCAAACCCGCCAACACCTTGCCTGGGCCGCATTCCACAATCGTCGTCACGCCGCGCGCTTTGATCGCCGCCACGCATTCCACCCAGCGCACAGGGCCAAAAGCTTGGCGGTACAGCGCGTCTTTGATGGTGGCGGCATCCGTCTGCACACTCACATCGATGTTGTTGATGACGGCGATTTGCGGCGCTGCAAAGGTGACGGCTTTCAAAGCTTCCTGCAGCTTTTCAGCGGCTGGAAGCATCAGTTGTGAGTGAAACGGTGCCGACACTGGCAAAATCAAAGCACGCTTGGCACCAGCGGCTTTGAGCTGCTCACATGCAGCGTCAACAGCGGCTTTGCTACCTGAAATGACGGTTTGTCCGGGGTCGTTGAAATTGGCAGCATGCACTGAGCCGATTTCTCCGTTAGCCGACGTAATATCTGCACAGACAGCTATTATTTTTGCAGCATCCAAACCCAAAATTGCCGCCATTGCGCCCTGCCCTACTGGCACAGCGTCTTGCATGGCTTGCGCGCGTAAACGCACCAGTGGCGCGGCTTGAGCAAGGGTTAAAACACCCGAAGCGACCAAAGCGGAGTATTCACCCAGCGAATGCCCTGCCACAACGGAAGGCACAAGCCTTGTCTCTGCCAGCCAAACACGGTAAGCCGCCACGGCGGAAACCAGCATGACGGGCTGCGTGTTGGTGGTCAACGCCAGCGCTTCTTTGGGGCCGTTTTTGATGAGAGCGGCGATGTCTTCACCCAGCGCGTCTGAGGCTTCTTGCAAAGTTTGTGCGACGATGGGGTTGTCACCCCAAGCGTCCAGCATACCGACAGATTGCGAACCTTGGCCCGGAAAGACAAATGCAAATGGTTTCATAACAATTCCCATATTTTTAGTATTTATATGCTCAGATATGACTCTAGCCGGCGTATTTATTGCTTAAGGTGCTATTAAAAATATAGCAATTTAACATGCAACTAATATTGAATTAAGGCAGAACCCCAGGTAAAGCCGCCACCCACCGCTTCTAACATCAGCATTTGGCCTTTTTTGACCTGCCCAGAGCGCACGGCGGCGTCCAACGCCAGCGGGATGGAGGCGGCGGACGTGTTGCCGTGCTGATCGACGGTGACAACTACTTTGTCCATGGGTAATTTGAGCTTTTTTGCCGTGCTGGTCATGATGCGGATATTCGCTTGATGGGG
>CANKRG010000055.1 GCA_947485165.1 Comamonadaceae bacterium | reverse complement strand
TCAGGGTGCAAACCGGGTCAAAACTGGCGAGCTGATCTTAAAAACCGCGCGCTTGATTTGGCGACCTGCGATTGGGTGTTTTCTATCGACGCGGATGAGCGTGTTACACCTGAATTGGCTGAGCAACTCAAGGCTGCTATCAATTTCGAAGCTAAATTTGGCTTCGAAATTGACAGCAAAAGTAACAAACAAATTCATCAGCATGATGCTTACGAAGTGCCACGTTTAACGCAATTTTGCGGCCAGTGGATACGCCACTGCGGCTGGACGTCTGACCATGTGCTGCGCTTGTTCAAGCGCGGTCGTGCAAGATTCAGTAACGATTTGGTACATGAGCGACTTGTTCAATCTCAGGGAACCTGTGGCAAACTGACGAATCCAATGCTACATTTCAGCTACCCCACACCGGCAAGTTATTGGCGCAAACTCGACCAATACAGCCAGGCGTGGGCGAAGCAACGGCATTTAGAGGGAAAAAAGACCAGCATGCTGCGGGCGGCTATGTCTGGCATGGTGGCGTTTGTAAGGACTTATTTTTTGAGATTAGGATTTTTAGATGGTGCTTTGGGTTTTGCCGTGTGCACCATGCAGGCACAATCGGCGTTTGGTAAGTACTTCACTTTGTATTGTTTAAATTTAAAAAATAAATGACGACTCACTCATCAAACCTTAGTTTTAAATTTTCTGGCGTTTTCTTTTTTTTCGCAGCATTGTTTTCTCAAACCGCTGTTCAGGCGCAATTTCGGGTTGATGTGTCTGGCGTAGGTTTAACGCAAGTCCCGATTTCGATTGCCGCCTTCAAAGGTGAAGCAGTCGGTACGCAAAAAATCAGCGCTATTGTCTCGGCTGATTTAGAGCGTAGTGGTCAGTTTCGGAGTATTGATGCAGGTACTGTGGCGATGGATGAAAATACACAGCCTGATATGTCGGCATTTCGTCAAAAAGCGGTTGATGCTATGGCTGCAGGTAGCGTGACACGCTTGGCTGATGGTCGCTATGATGTGCGCTTTCGTTTGTGGGATGTTGTTAAGGGTTCAAATTTAGGCGGCGCCAGCCACGTGGTTACAGCGCCAAATTTGAGGTTGGCTGCACACAAAGTGTCTGACTATATTTACGAAAAGCTCACCGGTGACAAGGGCGTTTTTTCGACAAAGATTGCGTACATCACCAAAGCGGGCACACGCTACACGTTATGGACGGCTGATGCCGACGGTGAAGACGCCTTTGCGGCATTAACCAACACAGAGCCGATTATTTCACCCGCTTGGTCTCCCAACGGAGCACAGTTGGCCTATGTTTCTTTCGAGGCGCGTAAACCTGAAATTTGGGTCTACGAGGTTGCTACAGGAAAGCGCAGATTGGTTGCCGGCTTCAAAGGCTCGAACAGTGGCCCAAGTTGGTCGCCTGATGGTCGTACTTTAGCCATAACTTTGACGCGAGATGGCAACTCGCAAATCTATACTGTCAGTGCGTCAGGCGGTGAACCTGCTAGATTGTCTCGCTCAGAAGGTATTGACACTGAGGCTACATACTCCGCTGATGGCAAGAGTATTTACTTTATGAGCGATCGTGGTGGCGCACCGCAAATTTACAAGATGGGTGCTTCAGGCGGAGGCGCTACGCGTGTCACTTTTTCCGGCAACTACAACATTTCTCCAACACTAAGTCCTGATGGCAAATGGTTGGCTTACATCTCACGTGCCGGTGGTGGCTATAAGTTGTTTGTCATGGATTTATCTTCAGGTGCAGCCAACGCTATTACTGATACAAACGCAGATGAAAAACCTAGCTTTTCTGCCAACAGCAAATTGATTCTCTATGCGACAAAATTTCAAGGTCGAGAGGCCTTGATGACCACGACAGTTGATGGGCGAATCAAAACAAAACTAGGTGGTGCAGGCGGTGATATTCGTGAACCGGCATGGGCACCTATGGGTCATTAATTTTTTGAGTTTAAAGTCAGTAAAGTAGCAAATATGTCGGTCATTATTTTTAGAAAGATAAACATGAAGCAACAACTAAAATCATTTCTCTTAACGACAACCGTTGCCGTAGCGTTTGCAGTCGGCTTGGCGGGTTGCTCAAGTGGCGTCAAACTGGATGTGCCAGTTGAAGATAAAACAGGCACCTCAACAATGGGTTCTGGCAGTGGTACTGGCAGTGCTGCAAACAATGGCCAAGGCAATAGTGGTGGCGTAGCGACTGTTGATTTAAGCAACACTGGCAGTGGTGCAAATGGTGGCCCAGCCAATGTTGGCAAGATCATTTATTTTGACTTTGACAGCTATTTGGTCAAGCCTGAATACGCCAGCGTCATCAATGCCCATGTGCAGTTTTTATCGAGTCGCAAAACCACCAAAATTTCAGTGGAAGGCCATACCGATTCTTCTGGTGGTCGTGAGTACAACTTGGCTTTGGGTCAAAAGCGCGCCGAGGCCGTGCGCCGTGCGATGGCACTGTCTGGTTTGAACGAAAGCCAAATTGAAGCCGTGAGCTTTGGCAAAGAAAAACCTGCTGATTCGGGTGGTGATGAAAACGCCGCTGCTAAAAACCGTCGTGCTGAAATCAGCTACCGCTAGACAAGAAAACAGTAACCCAGGAATTCCATGAGTTTTTTTTCAAACATTCGGCCAAAGACTCGCTCAGTAGCCGTCGCCAGCTTTTTACTGATGTCACTTGCTGCGCACGCAGGCATTTTTGATGATGACGAAGCGCGCAAGGCTATTTTAGATTTGCGTCAGCAAATCACCAGCTTGAATGCAACGGTAAATAACAGTCTCAGTGCAGCTCAGCAAAGAAGTACTGAAGAAATTGCGCAGCTGCGCAAAAGCATGCTTGAACTGCAAAATCAAATTGACCGACAAAAAGGTGATATTTCTCAGCTCAGAGGCGACAACGAAGTATTGGCTCGAAATTTAGCGGAGATGCAAATTCGCCAAAAAGACATGCTGCAATCTGCCGAGCAAAAACTGCAAGCGGCTGAGCAACGCTCCCAAGCGGTTGAACAAAAGTTAACCAAATTAGAACCGGTCAAAATAGCTTTAGATGGTCGAGAATTTATGGCTGATCCAGCCGAGAAGCGTGATTTTGATGCCGCGTTTGCAGTGTTCAGAGCGGGTGATTTTGCGAAGTCCCAAAAAGCTTTGTTTGACTTTATTCAGCGCTACCCAGGCAGCGGCTATGCGCCATCAGCCTTGTATTGGCTTGGCAACGCGCAGTACTCAAATCGTGATTATAAAGAAGCGATCATCAACTTTCGGAGCATGATCTCAAAAAATCCCGATCACATGCGTGCCCCCGAGGCCATGTTGTCTATCGCCAATTGCCAGCTTGAGATGAAGGACCCAAAAAGTGCCAAGAAAACGCTGGAAGATTTGATGAAAGCGTATCCAAAGTCTGAAGCTGCGTTTGCAGGTGTCGAACGTTTACGCACACTCAAGTAATCTGTAGACCCACTTCCTTGGATACTGAAACTGTTGATTTTGATGCCGCTAGGCGGTTTGGTGGGCTAGATCGCCTCTATGGTGCCGCGGGCGCAACCCAAATTCGTGGCTCGCACGTTATGGTCGTAGGTGTGGGCGGTGTCGGCTCATGGGCCGTAGAAGCATTGGCACGCAGCGGGGTAGGGCGCATCACCATGGTAGATATGGACCACGTGTCCGAATCCAATATCAACCGGCAAGTGCATGCTACCCAACAAACGCTAGGGCAATCAAAAATTGCGGCCATGCAAGACCGCATTGCATTGATTAACCCCGAATGCTTTGTCACATGCATTGATGACTTTGTGACGCCAGAAAACTGGTCATCACTTGTCCCCGCTGATGTGGACGTTGTTATTGATGCTTGTGACCAAGTGCACGCCAAAGTAGCGATGGCCGCTTGGGCAATGCGACAAAAAAATGCCAAAAGGTTTTTTATCTCGGTAGGTGCGGCTGGCGGTAAGCGTTTGGCGCATTTGGTGGATATTGATGATTTGTCGAAAACCACGCATGACCCTTTGCTCGCGCAATTGCGCTATCGCCTGCGAAAAGAACATGCTGCTCCACGGGAAGGCCGCAAAATCGGCGTGAACTGTATTTTTAGCAAAGAGGCTGTCAAACAACCTGGCAAAACTAACGATACAGATTCGACAGACAACACCTTGAATTGCCACGGTTATGGTTCGGTTGTGAGTGTGACCGCTACGTTTGGACAATGCGCTGCGGGATGGGCATTCGATAAATTGGCAAATTTAGTTGAGTAATTTTCAAAGTGCTTCAAAGAAGTGAAAAATGACGCTATAATTTGAGGCTGTGCTGCAGTGAACGTAAGTAAGCTGCAAAACTAAATGGGACCTTAGCTCAGTTGGTAGAGCAGCGGACTTTTAATCCGTTTGTCGTGGGTTCGACCCCCGCAGGTCCCACCAAATTTAAACCCCGTCAATGTGATGTTGACGGGGTTTTTTGCTATTTAATTCATAGCAATTTGGGTTCTGTACCTGCTTAACTTGCTATAACGCAGCTCAATCGTAGCTGGTAAAAACGGAAGAAGTTGACGAGCTGGTGTTGTCGCAGGCTGAAAAGCTGTGTGAGGAGTGGGCTTAGGAAGCAGCATCCCCACCAGCCGACTTTAAATCGAACTTAACGAAATATCAAAGCTGCTTTAGTTTTTCTAAAGCCAAATTCAAAGTCTCGTCTCTCTTCGCAAAGCAAAAGCGGACAATGCGTTGGTCAAAGCTGCTGCCGTAAAAGGCGGATAGGGGAATCGCCGCAACGCCGATTTCTGTGGTTAGCCATTTGCAAAAATCAGCTTCTGAAAAATCACTCACATCGGATATATCCACACATTGAAAATAGCTGCCGGTCGTGGGCAATATTTTGAATTTCGTATGTGCCAGGCCGGCTTTGAATAAATCACGTTTACGCTGGTAAAAAGCGGGCAGGGTCAAATAAGGCTGGGCATCTGCCATGTAGCTGGCCAAACCGTATTGCACGGGTGTATTTACCGTGAAAACGTTGAACTGGTGCACTTTACGAAATTCGGCGGTCAAAGCAGCCGGTGCAGCGACGAAGCCCACCTTCCAACCTGTCACATGGTAGGTTTTGCCGAAGCTGGAAACGATGAAGGCACGCGCTGCTAGGCCTGGCAAGCGTGCCGCGCTTTGGTGCTCTTGGCCATCGTAGACCATGTGCTCATAAACTTCATCGCTGATAAGCAATACATCCGTTGGCGCCAGCACCTCTTGCAGCTTCAGCATGTCTTCCCGGCTCCAAATGGTGGCGCTGGGGTTGTGTGGCGAATTGATGATGATGGCGCGTGTTTTGGACGTTATGGCCGCGCTGATTTTGTCGAAATCAGGCCGAAACGTGCCAGGCGTTAATGGCACGCGGACAACAATGCCACCAGCCAGCTCGATGTTCGGCACATAACTGTCGTAGCACGGTTCTAAAACGATGACTTCATCGCCAGGATGTACAACCGCCAAGATTGCCGTGATGATGGCTTGTGTCGCGCCTGCCGTGATGGTGATTTCAGTGTTTGCGTTGTAATCTTTGCCGTGCAAAGCGATGAGTTTGGCTGCAACGGCCTCGCGCAGCACAGCTACACCAATCATGGGCGGGTATTGGTTCAGACCCGCCGTCATGGCGTTGTTCACGGCTTGAACGAGTTTGGGGTCACAATCAAAGTCTGGGAAACCTTGCCCCAAGTTAACAGCCTTGTGCTCAGTTGCCAAGGCAGACATGACGGTGAAAATAGTGGTGCCAACAGCGGGCAACTTGGTCTTTAGCAAGGGTGTGCGTTCAGTCATCATCTTTAAAACCATCAATTACGTTGAAATCACATTGAAAAATCTTCACCATGGCCGGCCATGGCCTGAATGATCAAATCACGGCTTAAACGATCACTCAGCAATTCAGCAAATCGGTAGACGAAATTGCGCAGGTAAGCACTGCGTTTGAAGGCAACGCGCGCCACATTGTGCCCAAACAAATGACCCACAGGAATGATCGCCAAATCTTGGTTGGACTCTTGCCCCATACCTGCACCTTCACCGCGATTGACGGCCATTTCAGCCACGATGCCGATGCCTAAACCGGTGCGAACATAGGTTTTAATCACGTCTGAGTCGATGGCTTCTAGCGCAATGCGTGGCTGCAGCTTTTTCAACGCAAATGCTTGGTCAATTTTGGTACGCCCCGTGAATGAGGGGTGATACGTGATCAGCGATTCTTTGGCCAAGTCCTCTAAACTGAGTGATTTATTCTTCGCCAAAGGATGGTCGATTGGCATGACCAAGACGTGCTGCCATTCATAGCAGGGCAGCGTAACCAATTGGTCGTCATGCGCGAGCGACTCTGTCGCGATACCAATTTCAGCGACTTCGTCAATCAGCATTTTGGCAACTTGATCGGGTGAGCCTTGGTGCAAACTGATGTTAACTTTGGGGTATTCTTCACGCAGCTTGGCGATAGGCACAGGCAACACATAACGCGCTTGCGTGTGCGTGGTGGCGATTGACAAGGTGCCGCTGTCCTCAGCGCTGAATTGCTCCCCAATGCGTTTGAGGTTGCCCAGTTCGCGCATGATCAAATCAATGCTTTTTAAAACGTGTTGCCCCGGCTCTGTGACGCGCTTCAACCTTTTGCCATGCCGTGCGAAAATTTCAACACCTAATTCTTCTTCCAGTTCAATGATGGCTTTTGACACGCCGGGTTGAGACGTGTGCAAAGATTTTGCTGCTTCTGTGAGGTTCAGGTTGCGTCTAACAGCCTCTTGGACGAAACGAAATTGGTGTAAGTTCATATTGAATTCCAGCTAAAGGATGGATTCATTATGCATCATCAAGGCAAGTTTTGACGCATACAACGTGAAGTTATAAGCAAAAAATCATCCAAATCAATGTGAAGCAAGCGCGATTTCGGCCAATAAATCCAACACAGCTGGGTTTTCACCCACTGCTGGCTGAACTTGAAATACAGTACTTGGATGATTTTGCTTCAGATCAGCAATGAGTGCCGGCAAATCTTCGCGCGCGTGTCGGCCTACGCCTAAAAACATGGGCAAGATGGTGATGTCAGACACGCCGACATTGATTAAACTTGCTGCAGCATCACCTAAAGACGGCTCAGTTAGCTCCAAATA
The DNA here is from genome assembly GCA_947485165.1 of Comamonadaceae bacterium. GTDB lineage: Bacteria > Pseudomonadota > Gammaproteobacteria > Burkholderiales > Burkholderiaceae_C > Aalborgiella. The sequence continues at coordinate 6,967 of CANKRG010000055.1, read as the reverse complement.
AGCGCAAGTCACAGTCGTACTGGGCGATGTGATGCGAATACGCTCTGCCACAGCCTGAATCGGCAAATGCCACAAAGCATCACGTGAACCGTGGCCGAAAAGAATGATTGCTTTTTTTGAATTTAACATTGCAGCGGGAGTTGTTGAGGTTGTCATCGTCTGAATACCAAGGCACTGAAAGCGACTAAGGACAGCATCAAATACACCATGCTGGGCGCAGCAGCCGTAAAAAGAGGATTCCAGACCAGTAAGTTTCCAAAATAATCAAAAATATTGTTCAGCACAAAAAAACTGATACCCACCATCACGCCACCAAACACATAAGCGGTGATGCCGCCAGAGCGAAAATGCAGGTAAGCAAAAGGCAACGCCAGCACGAGCATGACAATGCAACTAAGCGGATAAAACACCTTCTTCCAAAATTGAATTTCGTAAAGTTGTGCGACTTGCTTGTTCGCATCCAAATGTCGAATGTATTGGTACAAATCAAGCGTGCCCATGCGGTCAGGTTTAAGCAGCGCCACGGTGATCATGTCTGCATTCAGCTCTGTCGGCCAGCGATATGTCTCTGATTGCGATTGCTTGATAGAAGCTTGTTTGCTTTGGACCGTAGCCGTTTTTGTCGAGTTGCTTGACGTATTACTGGACGAATTGCTAACCATGCCGTCAATGGCGTAGTCGCTTCTGCGCACGTTTTTAAGCGTCCAACTCTTGTCGTTTTCAAAAACGGCTTCTTTGGCGTGCGTGGTGGAGAGTATCGAGCCAGCGATATCAAACTCAAACACCCGCACATTCAGCATGTCTGAGTTGGCCGACATGGCAGACACGTTGACTGCATACGATTTATTGCCCTTTTTCTCTTTCAGCCAAGCACCCGTTTGGCCAATCGATATTTGTCCCAAGTACCTAGCTTTGAGCAGCTGCGATGTTTTGTCAGCCAAGGGCGCAACATAATCGCCAATGACGAAGGTGATGGCAACCAAGGCTGCGCCTAAAACCAGCATCAAGCGCAATGCCAAACCTGGCCCTAAACCGCTGGTTCGCAGAATGGTGAACTCTGAGCTGTGCGCCAAGCGTGCCATGACAAATACGCCGCCAATCAGCACAGCGATCGGCAGCAGTTCATACAAATGGTTAGGAATCAACAAGGCCACATACAACAAGGCGTGCTGTATCTGGTAGGTGCCAAACATACCGCCGGCAAACGACTTGCCAATGTGCGGCAACTCATCAACCAAATCAAAAAAGAAAAACAAGGCCAAAAACCCCATGGCCACCAAGGCGATGGAATAAAAGGTCTCTTTGTAAAGCAGTTGGCGTATCGTCTTCATGCTGCTTGTGTTGCTGGTTTTAAGGGTTTACGGTGTTTGAAATACGCCATAAACGACCAATTGTTATGCCGCTTCGCCAACCAAAGCGCGCTTAAAACAAATATCCCGCCGTGGATCATCAGTAGCAACGCTGTAAATCTGAATTGCCCATTGGCTATCCAACTTTGGCTCAGGTTGATCAAGTTGTAATAAAACATAAATGCTAGCAGCGCAAACGCAAAACTAGCGCCGCGACCCGCTCTAGGGTTGCCATTGGCAACGGCTGCGCCCAAAATGATGAAGTTCACCGCAGCAAAGGCCAAACCGAGACGCCAAGCCAGCTGACCCATATTGCCGTTGGTCCGATTGGCCAACAGTGACAAGCTAGACATCGCTTTGCTGGGGCCGCCTTCAACCGGCGTGAGTTTGGCGCTTTTGATCAAAGTGCCATATTCCTCAAACTCGCTGACTTTGATTTGTCCCGTTTTGCTGTCAATCTCAGTACGCTGCCCCGAGTTCAGCAACAAATATTGGCTGCCATCGCGGCTTTCAATCCGACCCGCGCTAGCTGTGGTCACGGATTCTTTGCCGTTTGAAACGGTAGATATGAAAATATTGCTGCGGCTGTTGGCGAGTTTTTCAACTTCCGCTGACAACTTATCGTTTCCTTCAACTTTCAGCGAACCCGTATTTGGTTTTACCTTTTTGTTGTTGGCACTTTTCGTATCTGCAAGCTTGTCATCTTCTTTGTCAATGAAAAACACCCGACTGCCATTGGCAGATTCTTGAAACGTGCCGGGCGTGATGCGGTCCAAATCACTGCGCTGCTCAAATTTGGTGCGTATGTTTTGCGCTTGCTCGTTGGACCATGGCCAGACAAACAGCGCCAGAAAAGCGATTGCGACGCAGATTGGCCATGCAAAGGCGACCAGCGGGCGGATAAATCCCGTCAAACCGAGTCCGCTGGCGTTCCAAATCACCATTTCACTGTCGCTGTGCATGCGCGACAACGCCACCACGATGGCAATAAACAGGCACAGCGTCAAAATTGTCGGCAAATGTCCTACAACGAAATAGCCCATGATGAGCAATACATCGGTGGGGTTAACGCGGCCTTTGTTCACCAAAAACAGCACGCGAATCAGCATCATGGTCGTCACCACGGTGATTAACACGACCAGTGTGGCACCAAATGTGCGGCTTAATTCTTTGCGAACTGAAGAATGGAATAACATTGAGGCTATTTTACGGAATTAATCTGCTGATCAAACCCCACGGAACTGAAACGGACATACCAAGATGGAATTAAAACTCATTGCTCAAGATTTAACGCAAACTAGCAAAACCGCCTGCGACGCCTTGATTGTGCTGGTTCCAGAGTTGTTTGCACAATCCCTGCCTGTTTCTAAAGCTAAAACCACATCTAATTTAACGGAGTTGATTTCCCAGGCACTGAAAGAGGGCGATTTTGAGACCAAAACCGGCAAATTGCTGCAAATCTACCGCTCCAACCACGCAGCAGCCACGCGCACGGTGCTGGTGGGGGCGGGCGACGGTTCGGTCAAAAGCATCAAAACGGCGGTGACCGCAGCGGTTTCGAGCATCAAAGCCACATCAGCTAAAAAACTGGTGATTTGCTTGAGCGAAGTCAAGCAAATCAGCGCAGAAGCAGCCAAAGCCGCAATCTTATGTGCTGCAGACGCCAGCTACGTTTACACCAGTACCAAAACCAAAGTTGAGCCGCGTAAGCTCACGAATATCACCGTGACGGTTGATTCTCAGGCTTTAAATGCTTCTGAATTAATAGCAACTCAGGCATATATCACGCCGGCTATGACTGGAATTGAGTTCGCAAAAGAGTGGGGAAATCGCCCCGCCAACCACGCCACGCCAGACCTCTTGGGCAAAGCGGCGAAAAGCCTGTCCAAATACAAAAACATCAGCGTGGATGTGCTGGGGCTCAAAGAAGTGGCCAAACTGGGCATGGGCTCGTTCATGTCCGTCGCGCAGGGCTCAGACCAGCCCTTGCGCTTCATCGTTTTGAAATACAACGGCGCGGCTAAAACGGTTGCGCCCACGGTTTTAGTCGGCAAAGGCATCACCTTCGACACGGGCGGCATTTCGCTCAAACCCGCGCCTGAAATGGACGAAATGAAGTTTGACATGTGCGGCGCAGCCAGCGTGTTGGGCACGTTCCGCGCTTTGGCAGGCATTCAGCCCAAAATCAACGTGGTCGGCTTGATTCCCGCTTGTGAAAACATGCCCAGCGGCAAAGCCGTGAAACCGGGCGACGTGGTGACCAGCATGAGCGGCCAAACCATTGAAAACCTGAACACCGACGCCGAAGGCCGCTTGGTGCTGTGCGACGCGCTGACCTACGCCGAACGCTTCAAACCCGCCGCCGTCATCGACATCGCCACCTTGACCGGTGCTTGCGTCATCGCCTTGGGCGCAGTGCGCAGCGGTTTGTTCAGTGCGAACGACGATTTGGCCAATGCCTTGCTCAAAGCCGGTGAATCCAGCGGCGACCCCTGCTGGCGCATGCCCTTGGACGACGAATATGGCGAAGGCCTGAAGTCCAACTTTGCCGATATGGCTAACGTCGCAGGCCGTGCCGCAGGTTTAGTCACTGCAGCCAAGTTTCTGCAAAAATTCACGGCAAGCTACCCGTGGGCGCATTTGGATATTGCGGGTACGGCGTGGAAGAGTGGGGCGGTCAAAGGCTCCACCGGTCGCCCCGTACTTTTGCTTTTGAACTACTTGCTGAATTTAGAGTCAAATCATGCTCTAACCTCTGTATCTATTGCTAAGACTGCTATTAAAAAAGTAGTAAAAAAGGTGGTGAATAGACCTGCCAAAACTGCGGTAAAAGCATAATTTTGCATGACTGAAATCGCCTTTCACGTCAACGCACCAGACAAGCTCGACTACGCCTGCCGGCTGTTGCGTGCCACACAAAAAAAGTCTGCCCAAGTACTGGTTTTGGGCCATATCGGTGCACTCAAATCGCTCAGCAGCAAACTCTGGGCAATGGCTCCGACTGAGTTTTTGCCGCATTGCTTGGCAGATGCAGCAGCCGAAGTCATCGCCCATTCGCCTATCGTATTTATTGCAGAATTAGGTGCTAAATTGCCTTCAAGCGCAGCAAAATCGCAAGTGTTGCTCAATCTTGGTGCGGTTTTACCCGCTGGATTTGAGCGTTTCGAGCGTTTGATAGAGCTAGTAGGTCAAGACGAATCCGACCTGCAAGCCGCCCGCACCCGCTGGAAGCACTACAAAGACCGCGGCTATGCACTCAGCCGCTATGATGTGGTCAGTAAGACGCAGACGGCGCATTAATACGCTATCAAAATAGTAGCAATTTTAGAGGAGTAAAAATGACTCTAGCGGTCGTATTTATTGCCTGAGCTGCTATTGAAAATATAGTATATTTAGGTGGCTCCCACTTTTGTTGGGCATTGCAGAAAATTGGCACAATGTTTGCGGGACAAAAGCATGAAGCTCACCTCGATCAAAACTAACCCATCACTGCAGGCACTGCGCATTGTTGTGGTTGCACCAGAATTGGTCATTTCCGACCTGATGGACGATTACGCGATCACACAAGCGGAGCGGTCACGCTGCGCAAAACCGCGATGGACAAGAGTTTAAAAGTGGTTGAGGTATCGAAGCGTATGCGAGTGAGTTGACCCTTCGATACCTCAGGGCGAACGGGAGCGTTAAAACTTCGCGGTGACTGATCAAAATAGTGAATGTGAGATAACAATATGGTGCAGTGCACCAAAAATTGGCATGAATCTCGCTTTGTCGAGGTATGTGTTCATTTTTAGAGGGCTTTGCACCATGTCGGGTAAATCATCAGGTTTCGGTAGTTTCTTAAAAAGCGGCCATTCACCCACGCTGTTCGCAGCATTCTTCTACTTTGCTTTTTCGTGCTGCATTTGGGTGCTAAACGGGGCGATGGCACCATTTATCTCCGAAACCTTCAACCTCAGCCCCGCGCAAAAGGGGCTGATGTTGTCGGTGCCCATCATTGCCGGCGCGTTGATGCGCTTCCCGCTGGGTCTTTTGTCGCAATACATCGGCCGTAAAAACGCCACCTTGGTGGAAATGGCGCTGATCTGCGTGGCCATGCTGTTTGGCTTCTTCTTTGTGAAAAGCTTCAACGATTTGTTGGCCATGGGCGTGTTGCTCGGTATTGCTGGCGCTAGTTTTGGCGTAGCGCTGAGCTTGGGTTCAGGCTCATTTCCTGCCAAACACAAAGGTTTGGCAATGGGTTTGGTTGGCGCGGGCAATGTGGGCACGGCTGTTTCTGTGCTGATTGCGCCGCCTTTGGCGCAAGCCTATGGCTGGACAGCGGTGTACGGCATCGCGGCTGTGGGTATTTTGATCCCCATGATTGTGATGATCTTTTTCGCCCAAGAGCCGACGGATTTGGACAAACACGCGACTTTCAAAGACCACATCGCGTGTTTGTTTGAAAAAGACGGCTGGGCGTTCAGTTTGATCTACGCTGTCACTTTCGGCGGATTCATTGGCTTGGCGACGTTTTTGCCAACCTACTACTACGACCAATTTGCCGTGAGTAAGGTGCAAGCCGGCCAGCTCACCATGCTGGCCGCCTTCATGGGTGCAGCACTGCGAGTCGTAGGTGGTTGGATTTCAGACCGAGTAGGTGGTGTCAATACATTGACAATCGTGCTCATCACCATCGCCGCAACGCTGGTAATGACGGGCATGGCTGGTGGCTCATTGGTCGCCACCACCTTGCTCATCATCCTGTGCTTTGCAGCGTTAGGCGCTGGGAATGGCGCGCTGTTCCAGCTCGTCCCGCTGCGCTGGCCGACGTCTACTGCGGTCGCAGGCTCCATGATTGGCGAAATCGGCGCACTGGGTGGTGGTTTGGTGCCAAACGCCATGGGCTTGTCCAAGCAATACACCGGTACTTATATGTGGGGCTTTATCGTCTTCGCCGTCTTAGCCGTAGCCATGCTAGGCATGTTGCGCGTGATGCAACTGCGCTGGACGCGCACCTGGGCAGAGAAAGGTGGCAGGGCGCGGGGTTGATTTTATGGGCTAACTATGCTATATATTTTATAGCTATTTAGGCAATAAATACAACGGCTATACTCAAATATAGGCATATTTTTTGGGTTGGATGCGTGCTTTTCAAAACGCCGACCCCAGCGGCGTGGCTTGGGCGAATTTGGCTATTAAAAAGTCTACGAACGCACGCACCCGCGCTGCGGTTTGATGGCGTTGGGGGTAGATGGCGTAGATGTCGGCGGGGGGTGTTTGGTAGTTGTCCAGCACGTGCACCAGCCTGCCGCTGCGCAGGTATTTGGCGACGTCCCACTCGGCACGCATCAACAGGCCGTGGCCAGCCAAGGCCCAGTTGACGGCGATTTCGCCATCGTTGGTGCTCAGGTTACCGCGTACTTTGACGGTTTCTATTTTAGTACTTGCGGTGAAATGCCAAGTACCGTAGGCTTCGTCGCCCTGGCGAATGCCAATGCAGTTGTGCGCAGCCAGTTCACTGGGGGTTTTGGGTGTGCCGTGTCGCTCTAAATAGGCGGGGGCGGCGCAAATCAAGCGCCGGTTGGCAGCAATGCGCCGCGCAATCACACGGGTGTCTGGATCTAGTCAAAAAAGTAGAC
>CANKRG010000054.1 GCA_947485165.1 Comamonadaceae bacterium | reverse complement strand
TGTCTGCTGTTTGCTGCCCCGCCATCCTCGTCGCCGCCCCTGCCTCTGGGCAGGGTAAAACCACGGTGGCTTGTGCCTTGGCGCGTTTGTACACGCGTCAAGGTTTAACGGTTCGCGTTTTCAAATGCGGTCCCGATTTTTTAGACCCATACTGGCTTGAGTTAGCCAGCGGCGCGCCCGTATACCAGCTCGATCTGTGGATGACGGGCGAGGCCGATTGTGCGCAGCGTCTGCATGAAGCCGCACAAGTGGCTGACCTCATCATCGTTGAAGGTGTCATGGGTTTGTACGATGGCGAGCCCAGCGCTGCTGATTTGGCGCAACACTTTGGCCTGTATGTGCTGGCGGTGATTGACGCTGGCGCGATGGCCGGCACCTTTGGTGCATTGGCACATGGTCTGCAAACCTACCGTGATGGTTTGCAGTTTGCCGGCGTACTGGCAAACCGTGTTGCTTCGGTCGGGCATGCCGTCATGCTCAAAGTCAGCCTGCGTGACCCGTTGCAGTGGCAGGGCGCTTTGATGCGTGATGAAGCGCTGACGCTGCCCGAACGACATTTGGGTTTGGTGATGGCCACTGAATTGACCGATGCAATGGCTCGCTTAGACGCAGCAGCAGACGCCTTGGCCAGCACGCCCTTGGGGCAAAAGAGTTCAGATGCTTTGAAATCTTGGGAAGTTGCGTTCGCTGCTCCAGAATCTAAGGTTACCCCAACAAAGTCCTTAGCCGGCACAACCATTGCTGTCGCCAAAGATGCTGCATTTTGCTTCATTTACACCGCTAATATCGACTGTTTGCAACAGCTGGGCGCAGATGTCGTCTATTTTTCACCCTTGAAGGACGTTGAATTACCCGTTTGCGACGCGCTGTGGTTGCCGGGTGGTTACCCAGAGCTGCATACGCAAACCTTGGCGAACAACACAAGCATGGCTGCGAGCATTCGCCAGCATGTCCAAAACACAAAACCCGTCTGGGCAGAGTGCGGCGGCATGATGGCGCTGTTTGACAGCATTGAAACGGTCGATGGCGAGGTTCATGCTATGTGGGGTTTGCTGTCAGGGCAGGTGACCATGCAAAAACGATTGGCAGCGCTGGGGCCACAGCAATTGGATGCGTTTGAAGCATCATTAGAACCTCTAGAACCATTGAGAGGTCACACCTTCCATTACTCAACATGCAGTACCGATTTGGAGCCAGTAACGCGCAGCTCAGCTGCACGAGGTAAGACCTTGCGCGGTGAGGGCGAGGCTTTGTACCAAGCTGGTTCCGTCCGCGCCAGTTACTTTCATGCATGGTTCGCCTCCAGTCCCTCAGCTGCGGCTCGGCTCTTTTTGAAGGATACAAGATGAGTTCATTTCTCGATACATCATTACTTGGTCCGCAACGCATTGTCTGCATGACTGAAGAAACGACCGAGTGGTTGTATCTGCTGGGCGAAGAGCGTCGCATCGTCGGTATTTCGGGCTACACCGTGCGGCCACGCCGTGCAAGGGAAGAAAAGCCCAAGGTCAGCGCATTTTTGAGTGCCAAGATCGAAAAAATCCTAGAACTCAAACCCGATTGCGTCTTTGGTTTTTCAGATCTGCAGGCGGATATTGCAGCCGCGTTGATCCGCCACGGTGTGCAAGTCACGGTGTTTAACCAGCGCAGCGTGGCTGAAATATTTTCCATGATGTACCAAGTGGCAGCGATGGTCGGCAAGGTTGAACTCGGTTTGCAATTGATAGCAGATATGCAATCAAAATTGCTGCAAATAAAAGAGCAGTCGAAGCAATTAATCCGAAGACCGGTGGTATTTTTTGAGGAGTGGGATACGCCCAATATGAGCTGTATTGCCTGGGTCTCAGAGCTCATAGGCATGGCTGGTGGGGACGATTGTTTTCCTGAGCTGGCCGCCATGCCTATGGGCAAAGGCCGCATCATTGCTGATCCGCTGGAGATTGTGCAGCGCAGCCCCGACATTATTTTTGGTTCTTGGTGCGGTAAGAAGTTCAGACCTGAGAATGTAGCCGCTAGAGCAGGCTGGCAAGACGTACCCGCAGTCAAAAATAGTCAACTCTTTGAGATCAAATCTCCAGATATTTTGCAGCCAGGCCCTGCGGCATTGTCCGATGGCGTGGCGCAAATGCATAAAATCATCATGGCTTGGGGTGAACAATATGCATGAACTGATTTTAGGTGGTCAGAAAAGTGGTAAATCTCGTCGTGCCGAGATGATCGCAAAAGACTGGTTGCTGCAATCGCCAGATCACAAAGCAGTTTTAATCGCCACCGCCCAGCCGTGGGACGAAGAAATGCGACAACGCATTGCTCGCCATCAGTATGACCGTGCCGCGCGTGTGCCTAGCCTTACTACGGTAGAAGAACCTGTGCATTTGGTCCAAACCATCCAGCGTTTGAGCCAACCCGACACTTTGTTGGTGGTCGATTGTTTGACGCTGTGGTTGACCAATCTGCTGATGCCAATGGATGATAAAAATAAGCCTATAGTCGGCGAATTAATTACTTATACAGCTATGCTATCTGTAGCAATTTCGAAGGCGGCAGGCCCCATTGTCATTGTCAGCAACGAAATCGGGTTGGGCGTCATTCCTATGGGGATAGAGGTGCGCACTTTTGTGGATGCACTTGGAACGTTAAACCAAGTGATCGCGCAGGCTTGCGACAAAGTTACTTTGATGGCCGCAGGCTTGCCTTTAAGTTTGAAATGAAAAAATTATTTGATTCAGTTCTATCCACGTTGTTGACTTGCGTTTTAGTGGCTGCGAGTCTGCACATTGGCAACGCCGCCGCGCAGAGCAAAGCGTTTGATGTGACGGACGATCGCGGTGTGGTGGTTCACTTCAAGCAATCGCCCCAACGCATCGTCAGTATTTTGCCCTCGCTGGCAGAGTCGGTTTGCGAGCTGGGTCGATGCCAGCGCTTGGTGGGTGTTGACCGCTATTCCAATTGGCCGCTGGCGCTAACCCGTTTGCCGCAAGTGGGAGGTGGTTTAGACCCCAATATTGAAGCGATTGTTGCACTGAAGCCAGATGTCGTGTTAATGGCGGTTTCCAGCCGCGCTTTTGACAGGTTAGAAGCATTGGGCATCAAGGTTATCGCTTTAGAGCCTAAAACGCATGCTGATGTGCAACGTGTTTTGAAGAAACTAGGGCAGTTACTGGACGTGCCAGAAGAGCAGGGCGCGGCACGTTTGTGGCAAAACATTGATGCAGGCATGGCGAGAGCTGCAAAGATGCTGCCTGCTCGTGGAGCGGGCGCTTCTTCAGGCGCAAAGCTACCAACCGTCTATTTTGAGGTGAATCCTGCGCCCTACGCAGCAGGTGAATCTTCTTTCATGGGTGAAACGCTGGCACGGCTTGGCGCTAAAAACATCATTCCAGCAGCACTGGGGCCCTTTCCTAAGATTAACCCAGAGTTTGTGGTGCGTGCCAATCCTGACGTCATCATGGTGGGTTTACGCGGCAGTGCTGGTTTAGAGCAGCGCCCAGGTTGGCAGAGCATGCGTGCATTTCGTGAAAAACGCTTGTGTATTTTCTCAAACGAAGAATCAGAAATTTTGGTGCGACCGGGTCCTCGTATGGCAGAGGCCGCGCTGCTGATGGCGACATGCCTGAAAAGCAAAGCACCATGACCGATACACAAGTTTTGCGAGCTTTGCAACCTTTGCAGCATTTGCAACAACATCGCCGCGCCTGGGCACTAGGTGCAGCGCTTTTGTTGGCGTTCGCTTTGCTTGCTGTCGTCGGCTTGAGCGTGGGCAGCACAGGTTTAGAAAATGTTTGGCTGATGTGGCAAGACCCCCTCCAAACTCAGCTGGCACAGCAAATCGTTATTGATATCCGTGCACCGCGCACCTTGGGCGCGTTTTTGGCGGGTACGTTGCTGGGTCTTGCAGGTGCTGTGGCGCAGGGCTTGTTTCGCAATCCACTGGCTGACCCGTATTTGCTGGGTAGTGCATCGGGCGCGACGCTTGGCGTTGCGATTGCATTGTCGTTCTTCGGCGCTGTGGGTGTTAGTCCGTTTGCTGCGCAGTGGCTGGTGCGTTTGGGTTTGACGGGTGCTGCTTTCATTGGCGCAGTTGCTGCCGTGTTGCTCACATTGGCTTTGGCGCGTGGCGTTCAGCACACGCTGCGTTTGTTGCTTGCTGGTGTGGTGGTGGGTGTCGTTTTAGGCGCGATCAGCTCATTGTTCACTTTGCTATCACCCACTATTTTGCAGGCGATGACAGCTTTTATGCTCGGGTCAACTGGGTTTGTGGGCTGGATGGCTTGTACCGTCATGGCGGCTGTGCTTGTTCCTTGCCTCGTCTTAGCTTGGGCGCTTTCGCGGGTGCTGGACGGTTTGGCGCTGGGCGAATCAACTGCTATCACGCTGGGTTTGCCTTTGGGCACTTTGCGTTCTGCCTTGATAGCGCTGCTGGCACTGGCGACGGGCACGGCGGTGGCGCAGACGGGTTTGATTGCTTTTGTGGGCCTAGCTGCGCCGCATTTGGTGCGCTCAGTGGTGAAAACTACGCATGGCAAGTTGATCGTTCTATCCAGCTTGATGGGCGGCGTGCTGCTGCTCTTGGCTGATATTTTGGCGCGCAGTTTGATTGCGCCGCAGGAATTGCCCGTTGGCGTGCTCACCGCCGTTTTAGGTGGCAGCTACCTCTTGTGGCTCATGCGTAAGCATTGAGCGTCTTTATAATTATAAATTTTTAATTTAAAACACGCAAATGATTGAAACTCCTCTCAAATTCCAAACCCCAGTGGTGAACCTGTCCAAACGCGCAGCGACAGACGACGCCCCATGGACGGTCGCCGCCATTGAAGCCCTGATGGACTTGCCCTTTGCTGATTTGATGTTTCAAGCGCAGACCATTCATCGTCAAAACTTTAACCCGCACGAAGTCGAGTTCGCCACGCTCTTGTCCGTCAAAACCGGTGGCTGCCCGGAAGACTGCGCCTACTGCCCGCAAGCAGCACGCTACGACACTGGCGTCGAAGCGACCAAGCTGATGGAGTGCGACGAAGTGCTGGCTGCCGCCAAAGCCGCCAAGGCCGCCGGTGCAACACGCTTTTGCATGGGTGCCGCCTGGCGTGCACCGAAAGACCGCGACATTGAAAAAGTAGCTGAGTTGATTCGCACCGTCAAGTCACTCGGGCTGGAGTCCTGCGCCACACTGGGCATGCTGGAGGACAAGCAAGCCCAGGCGCTTGCCGATGCGGGCTTGGACTACTACAACCACAACCTGGACACCTCGCCCGAGTTTTACGGCGACGTCATCACCACCCGCGATTATCAGGATCGGCTCGACACCCTGGTCAACGTGCGTGGCGCGGGCGTCAAAGTCTGCTGTGGTGGCATTGTCGGCATGGGCGAGTCGCGCCAACAGCGTGCGGCTTTGATCGCGCAGTTGGCGAATCTCAGCCCGTATCCTGAGTCGGTGCCCATCAACCACCTCGTTCGCGTCAAAGGCACACCGATGGCGGACTTGGCACCGCTGGACCCGCTGGAGTTTGTCCGCACCATCGCCGTGGCCCGCATCACCATGCCCACCGCCCGCGTGCGTTTGTCCGCTGGCCGCCGTGAGATGGGCGACGCCGTGCAGGCTATGTGCTTCATGGCGGGTGCGAATTCCATCTTTTTTGGCGAAAAGCTGCTGACCACCGGTAACCCCGATACCGATGCCGATTTGGCGCTGGTCAAACGACTCGGCATGCATTCCCGCCAAGTCACGACGACGGCTTGACCGCATCATCGACACACATTGCTATGAATAAAATAGCGCTTCAGGCAGACAACATATCGGCCAAGCTCTCAAATACACCGGTGTTGTATGACATCAGCGTGCAGTTTGCAGCTGGCCGCTGGATAAGTATCGTCGGCCCCAACGGAGCAGGTAAATCGACGCTGCTCAAGGTCTTGGCCGGTGTCTTGCCCCATGACGGCCGTGTTGAATTGTTTGGCGAAGTCATGTCGCACTTCGCACCCCGTGAAAGAGCCAAAAAACTGGCCTGGCTGGGTCAAAACGAGGCCAGTGCCGACGATTTGACCGTGTTTGACGTCACCATGCTGGGCCGTTTGCCGCACCAGGCCTGGTTGGCCGCGCCGAATCAGGCCGATCTCGCCGCCGTTGAGCAAGCCCTGCGCAGCACCCAAGCTTGGGAATGGCGGGGCAGGGCGCTGGGTCAGCTTTCGGGCGGCGAGCGTCAGCGTGTGCTCTTGGCGCGTGCTTTGGCGGTGCAAGCCGATGTGTTGCTGATGGACGAGCCGTTGGCAAATCTGGACCCACCGCACCAGTCCGACTGGCTGGCTTTGGTGCGCCAGCTGGTGTTTGAGGGCAAAACCGTGGTCAGCGTGCTGCACGAAACCACCATGGCGCTGCAGGCGGATGACATGCTGATCGTGGCCGCTGGCAGGGTGACGCATTTTGGCACGACTGCAGATGTCGCTACACACCGCGCTTTGGAACACGTTTTCGAGAACAGAATTGCCATCAAGCCGATAGAAAACATGCTTGTATCGCTGCCGAAAATGTAGCAGATTATTAGCAAATTACACTGATATTAGGAAATCCACATGCAACTTGAAATGCCGCCAGAATGCAAACCCTATGACAAACCCGAGGGTGAGCGCCGTGGCTTGCTGATCGTCAACACGGGTGACGGCAAGGGAAAAAGCACGGCAGCATTTGGTTTGGCTTTGCGCGCGCACGGTCGCAGCAAGCCGGTCAAAATATTCCAATTCATGAAAGTACCCAGTGCCCGCTTTGGCGAGCACCGTATGTTTGAGCAACTGGGCATGCCGATTGAAGGTTTGGGCGACGGCTTCAGCTGGAAAAGCCAAGACCTTGAGCATTCCGCACAACTGGCACGCGACGGCTGGCAGCGCGCCAAAGCCGCCATCATGGGTGGCGAATACTTCATGGTCGTACTCGATGAATTCACCTATCCGTTGATTTACGGCTGGATGGAGGCGGCGGGCGGCGTTGAAGAAGTCGTGCAAACCCTGTTTGATCGCCCCAAGCATGTGCATGTAGTCATTACAGGCCGCCGTTGCCCGCCCGAGATCATTGAATTGGCCGACACCGTGACCGAGATGACGCTTGTGAAACATGCCTTTCAAGCCGGTATTCCGGCGCAGCGCGGGATTGAGGACTAGGTGACTGACTTGGTCGTCTTGGCCAGTACCTTATCGAGTACCCAGGCAAGTATTTTTGCAGGCGCTTTGCTGATGGCCTTTGCCATCGACCACTTCTTCGGCGAACCGCCAGCGCGTCTGCACCCCGTGGTGTGGATGGGCAACTGTTTAAACTGGGCGGCAGCCAAGGTCTTGCCTCAACCAGCTAAAAATGAAAACGCGGTTGATTACCCCTCATTTCTGGCTGGAGCAGGCGTATGGCTTGCCGCAGTAGCTCTTATTTTGACAGTGTTTGGTGGCTTGCAATGGGCGGTTTTGCAGCTGCCTGCCGTGTGGGCGGCCTTGTTGCTTGGCTTGTTGCTCAAACCTTTGTTTGCCTGGCGCATGTTGCGCCGTGAGGTGCAAGCTGTCGAGACCGCGCTGCAACACTCTTTGGAAGCGGGTAGAGCGCGCTTGTCCATGCTCGTCAGCCGCGACACCACGGTTTTGACCGAAACGCAAGTCCGCGAAAGTGCAATTGAAACCTTGGCTGAAAACCTCAACGACTCGGTCATCGCGCCGATTTTTTGGTTTGTTTTACTGGGTCTGCCCGGCGCGGCGGTCTACCGTTTTGCCAACACGGCTGATGCGATGTGGGGTTACAAGGGCGTCTATAGAGGCCGAAACTGGGAATGGGCTGGCAAGTGGTCGGCGCGGGCGGACGACGTGCTGTCCTGGCTGCCCGCGCGCATCACCGCAGGCTTGCTGTGGCTGGCGTCTGGCTCGTGTTCGGGCTTTAAGGTGACGTCGTTCTGGTCACGTTTGCGGCAGGAAGCCGCCAAAACGCCATCCCCCAACAGCGGCTGGCCTATGGCGTCCATGGCTTTGTTGCTGAATATCCAGCTCGCCAAGCCCGATGTTTACACCTTGAACCGGTCTGGAAACGCCCCGAATACGCCCGACACGTCAACAGCCATCAAATTAGCCTCAAAATCGACCTTAGCCGTTGTATTTATTGCCTGTGTAGCTCTGTTTTTGATAGCGTTTTTGGGGCGCTCATGAATCTGCAAACAGTCCACGCCGTGCCCACCCGCATTCATGGCGGCACGGACGCACTGGGGTTACCTGCGTTTGACTTCTCCACCAACAGCAACGCCTGCGGCCCATGCCCGATCGCCCGGCTGGCCGTCACTGACGCTGATGCGTCGCATTATCCAGACGCCAGTTACACGGCGCTGCGAGATAAGTTGGCCGCCTTTCATGGGTGCGAAGCTTGGCGTATCGTCATTGCCAGCAGCGCCAGCGAGTTCATTTTTCGCATCACCGCCTTGGCCAAGTTGAACGGTGCAAGTTCTGTCTTTGTGCCGCCGCACAGCTTTGGCGATTACACCCACGCCGCTCACGCTTGGGGTTTGCTTTTGAGGATGGACGCTAAAGATGCTGGTTTGATATGGCATTGCCAGCCATCGAGTCCCTTAGGGCAGGTTGATTCCGACAACCTTGAAGCCACATCAGCTGCCATCCACGTCATAGATTTGGCTTACGCACCGCTGCAACTGGCGGGCGGCAACAGAGCAGAAGCAGGGCGACACGACACGGTTTGGCAGCTCTACTCCCCCAACAAAGCGCTGGGTTTGACGGGGGTGCGGGCGGCTTATGCGGTTGCGCCGCTGGGCTCAGACCTGTTGGTGAACCAATTAGCTGGTCTGTCTGCGTCATGGCCACTGGGCGCGCACGGTGTGGCTTTGCTGGAGAGTTGGGTCACAGCAGACGTTCAAGATTGGCTCGCCGACAGCCTGCAAACACTGCAACTCTGGAAAACGCGTCAAATTGAGTTGCTTGCATCGCTGGCTTGGACATGCCATCCCAGCGTCACCAACTTCTTTTGCGCCGCGCCCAAGTTGGCCGACGGCTTCACTTTAGAGCAGGCTTTGGCCGCGCTGCGACGCCAAGGCATCAAACTGCGGGACACGACCTCGTTCGGCTTACCCGGCCAGGTGCGGGTCAGCGTCCAGCCACCCGCCGCACAAGATGCCTTGCAGCAATCTTGGCTCAAGATCATCAAAAACACAACAAAGGATAGGGCATGACCGCAAAAGCCGGCAATGACAAAATAAGGGCTAAGGCCGTTATGGTCCTGGGCACCACCAGCGGCGCTGGTAAAAGCTGGCTGACCACCGCGCTGTGTCGCTACTACGCCCGTCAGGGCTTGAAAGTCGCGCCCTTCAAAGCGCAGAACATGAGCAACAACGCACGAGTGGTAGATGGCGGTGAAATTGGCAGCGCGCAGTATTTCCAAGCCCTCGCCGCCAACGCCGTCCCCGAAGTCCGCATGAACCCGCTGCTGCTCAAACCCGAGCGCGACACCCACAGCCAGGTGATC
Organism: Comamonadaceae bacterium; assembly: GCA_947485165.1. Lineage (GTDB taxonomy): Bacteria > Pseudomonadota > Gammaproteobacteria > Burkholderiales > Burkholderiaceae_C > Aalborgiella. The sequence goes on along the minus strand of CANKRG010000054.1, from coordinate 4,641 downwards.
TTGCTGGGACAGGTGAACGACGAGCTGACCCACGCCCCCTGGCGCGACCGCAGCGAACGCGTCTGGCCGACGATTCAAAAGGCGTTGAACGAGCTGATGGCGGAGAACGACGTGGTCGTGATTGAAGGCGCAGGCTCGCCCGCCGAGATCAACCTCAAAGCCAGTGACATCGTCAACATGCGGGTAGCAGTCGCCGCCAACGCCGCCTGCCTGCTGGTCACCGATATTGACCGGGGCGGCGCGTTTGCCCATTTGTACGGCACGTTTGCGATGTTGCCAGCTGATGAGCAGGCGCTGATCAAAGGCTTTGTGTTGAATAAATTCAGAGGTGATGCAGCATTGCTCGCGCCTGGGCCGCAGATGATGCAGGAATTGACAGGTGTGCCTGTCGTTGCGACGCTACCCATGTGGTGGCAGCATGGCCTGCCTGAAGAAGATGGTGTGTTTGACGACCGCAGCGTGGCTTCTGGCGCTGTCACCACCACGATTGCTGTCGTAGCCTACCCCCGCATCAGCAACCTGGACGAGTTCCAGGCGCTGAAAAACGTGCCCGGTGTGCGCCTGAAATGGGTACGCAGCCCGAGCGAAATTCTCGATGCCGACTGGGTCATCCTGCCCGGCAGCAAGCACACCAGTGGTGATTTGGCTTGGCTGCGTTCGCAAGGCCTGGATGCCGCCATCGCCGCGCACGCCGCGCAGGGCAAAGCGGTGCTGGGTATCTGCGGTGGTTTGCAGATGCTGGGCGAGGCGCTGATTGATATGCACGATATCGACGGCAATGCGCCTGGCCTCGGTCTGCTCCCACTCGTCACGAATTTTGAAATCGCCAAAACCGTGCAACATCGCCAGACCCAGTTTGGCAGCTTGACCGGCTTGTGGTCCAAGTTGAGCGATGTGACCGTGGCCGGCTATGAAATCCACCATGGCCAAACCGCACAACACCCCGCCATGGCCAAAGCGGGCGATCTGGCTGTCGCTGTGCTGCCAGAGGCGCTGGGCTGGCAAAACCCGGCTGGCAACGTGCTGGGCCTGTACCTGCACGGCATGTTTGAAGACCCCGCCGTGCTGCAAGCGCTCTTTGGCGCGACCACGCCCACGCTGAACTCGGTGTTTGACGGCTTGGCCGATTACATCACGCAGCATTTTGAGACTGATTTTTTGGATTCACTTATCAAATAACTCACTTTCACAACTAAAACATACATAACCATGACCACTTTCTCCCTCCCAACTCTGCAAGACATCAGCAACCCCGCCTTCACCGCCAAGCTGCAGCACAAAATCGACAACAAAACCAAACCACTCGGTTCGCTCGGTCAATTGGAAGGTTTGGCGTTGCAGCTCGGGCAGATTTTGGGCACAGAATCGCCACAGCTAGCCCAGCCGCAGATGTTGGTGTTTGCCGGCGACCACGGTTTGACGGCGCGTGGCGTCTCGGCTTTCCCCAGTGACGTGACCTGGCAGATGGTGGAAAACTTTATAGCTGGCGGCGCCTGCGTCAGCGTGCTGGCCAAGGCCAATAACATCGCTTTGAATGTGGTGGATTGTGGCGTGAACCACGAATTTTTGGATGCGGCCAAAACCCCGCGCGCAGGCTTATTGAACGCGAAAGTCGCCAACGGCACGGCAGATTCTTCCGCCGCTGCCGCCATGACCGCCGCCCAATGCCAGCAGGCGATTGAAAACGGCATGGCCATCGTCAAAAACCTGCCGGGCAACGCCATTTTGCTGGGCGAAATGGGCATCGGCAACACCTCGGCAGCATCCTTGATTTTGTCACGGCTGCAAGGCTTGGACATTGCCGACTGCACCGGCGCAGGCACAGGTTTGGACGGTGCAGGCATTGACCGCAAAACGGCTGTGCTGCGCGAAGTGCTGGCTTTTCATGCGGGTGTGACAGCGCCTTTGCATGTGCTGGCCGCTTTTGGCGGCTTTGAAATGGCCACCATGCTGGGCGCGGTGTGCCAAGCAGCCGCCGAGCGCCGCGTCATCGTGGTGGACGGTTTCATCACCACGGCGGTGATTTTGGTTGCCAACGCCCTGCAGCCCGCTGTGCTGCAGCGCTGCGTGTTTACCCACCGCTCGGGTGAGCGTGGGCATGGGCTGATGCTGGAGGAATTGAACGCAAAACCGCTGCTAGATATGGGTTTGCGCCTCGGCGAAGGCTCAGGCGCAGCGTTGGCCTGGCCGCTGCTGGTGGCGGCTTGCATCGTGTTGCGGGATATGGCGAGTTTTGAGTCGGCTGGGGTGGATGAGAAACTAGCCTAGATTTATACCCATAATCTGAAGCATGCAATTCATCCGCCATTACTTATTAGCCGTCCAATTCTTCACCCGCATACCCGTCACGGGGCGGCTGGCGGCTTGGGTGGGGTACAGCCCGCAGATGCTGCGCGCCAGTGCGGCGCATTTTCCCGGGGTGGGGGTGTTGGTGGGGGCTTTGGTGGCGGGGTTGACTGCTTTGTTATTGGTGTTTTTGCCGCAAGCCTCGCCGCTGTCGCCTTTGGTTGCCGCTGTCTTGGGCACGGTTTTTAGCGTGATGCTGACGGGGGCTTTTCATGAAGACGGTTTGGCTGACATCGCCGACGGTCTAGGCGGCAGCCCAAACCGCGAACGCGCCCTGGAGATCATGAAAGACTCCCGCGTGGGCGCTTTTGGGGCGATTGCGGTGGTGCTGGTTTTATTTGCCAAAGTGTCGCTGTTGGCGCTGGTTGGCGATGTCAACCCCGAGGTCATGGTCGTTGGCATCTTCGTCGCCCATGTGGCATCGCGCACCTTTCCACTGCTGCTCATCCGTTTGCTGCCGCATGTGGGTGATGTGGCGGGGAGCAAATCCAAGCCTTTGGCTGACCAAATCACTGGTTTGAGCCTGTTCATCGCTATTTTATGGTTGTTTATGGTTCTAGCCTTTGTATTTATTGTTTATGACGCTATATATTTAATAGCAGGAATGGCCGCTGCAAGTGTTGCCTTTTGGTACATGTGGCGACTCTTTAGCAAGCGCTTGCAGGGGTTTACGGGCGATTGCTTGGGTGCAACGCAGCAGGTGTGCGAGGCGGCGTTTTACTTGGGTTTGGCGCTCAGTTTGGCCTAGGTCAATGAGGAAACGAAGGTTATGAAGCTCTGGCTCGCCCGCCACGCCCAGCCGCTGATTGGCGCTGGCATGTGCTATGGCGCTTTAGATGTGACGGCAGATGCGGCTTTGACGACTGCGGCTGCCAAATTATTAGCGGTAACTTTGCCTGCAAACACTGCTTGCTTCATTTCCCCACTGCGCCGCTGCCAGCAGCTTGGCGCGGCGTTGGCGTTGATTCGGCCAGACTTGTGCATAAATTCAAGCACTTGCAACGATGTTCGGTTGGTTGAGATGGATTTTGGATGCTTAGAAGGAAAGCCTTGGGCGAGTATTTCCAAATCAACAGTCGACGCTTGGACGGCTGATTTCGGTGACCACCGTTTTGGCGGCAAAGAGAGTGCGAACGAGGTACTGCAGCGCGTCAAAGCGGCGCTATACGAGCATGCGGCGCTTGGTGCCGACAATGTTTTGTGGATCACCCATGCTGGCGTGATTCGTGCTTGCAGTTTGGTGGAGCAGGGTATTCACCGAGTCAGCAAGCCCGAGCAATGGCCACAGGCGGTGGTAGAGTTTGGTTGTTTTAAAAATATCGATTTTTCCGTCTAAAAACAACGTCTCCCATCGTCGCTCTTAAAACCGAATTACGACCGAAAGCGAACCATGACCACGCTAGAGGCCATATTTTTTTAGGGTCTCAAGAAGCAAACACAGTTATAGGGGATGTTTGTTTAACAAGGATAGCAGAGCTTTGTAGAGATCGTCGTGACGGTGATTAAACCTGAACTCAGTCTCTTTTAGATGTAAATAGAACGTGTGCCTGGGTACACCGTTGAATTGAACCAGTCTACGTTTGGCATAACTCCAAAAACTCTCAATCCCGTTAACATGGGCATTGCCTCTGGCAAATTCGTTCTGTCCATGATTAACTCTAAAGTGTTTGTCAAAGCCGACATCAACTAGGCCATCGTACCCACGCCAACGATCTGTGTGAATCACACTGGCTACATCGGCTTTGCCTCTGATAATGGCTTGCAATATGGCTTTGGAGGCGTTCGGAACAATTTCAGTGTAGACGTTGCTGCCGCGTTTGAGTAATCCAAAGACAACCGTTTTTTGACCTGCTCCACGACCGCGAAGTCCTCTAATACGACGCGGTCCGAAATACGATTCATCGGCCTCAAGCTCACCGCCTAAAGGCGATACTTGCTCGCATTGTTGAGCTAATCGACGGCGAATGCGTTGGTAAATACTGTTTACAGAACGCACAGAAAGACCCGTCAATTCAGCACAATCCGTGGCGGTCAAATCCATAGCAAAATAACGAATCAACTGCCTAAACTTGGCTTCACTGATTTTTGAACGGCTGTAATACCTGTTTTTTTGAGTCATGATAAGAAGTTAGCTCAATTGTCATTGAGGTTTGCTTCCTAAGACCCATATTTAATAGCGTTAAAGTAAATAACTATGTTGAAAATGTATATTTCCATCTTTTTTGTGACTCATTGGCTGAGCCACTTAGGCAATTCAAGCATTTTCGTTTCTCCGCCAATGTCAAATCCATCAAT
>CANKRG010000053.1 GCA_947485165.1 Comamonadaceae bacterium | reverse complement strand
GCAACGGAGACGGCAAAAATGTGTAAATGCTGGGGTGCATGGATGGCTTTTGCGAACACTCGCTACCCGTGGGTTTGTTGAACAATACGTATGCATGTTCATGGTATTCCCAATCCTCGCCCTGCACTTTAAAGCGCAAACCTTCCGCTATACATTCAGTAGCTTTTGAGGCCGTAAATACGCTGTCTAAAGCCGAATTTCCATCAATTTCAGAGGCATTTTCATGCGCATAAACCTGCACCAAGCCCTTTTCAAGCAAGCCCGCACAAACGCGCCGCGTGCCGAAGCCTTGGGTATATAACAAATCTTCTAAATGCATTTTTTTCGCCATGACCCAATCATAACTTCCAAGTTAGCTTGGAAATGATACCGCCCTAGCTCACAACTGATCCAAACGCCCGCGCAAACTAGTCGCCTGCGCCTGCAACGCCTCAATTTTCCCTGCATCCATCTTTTTGAGCTGCTGGTAAACCATGCCAATGCGCGGATTAGCGGATAATTTATCGGCGTGTTTGAGGTGAAAGTCCCAATACAGTGCATTGAAGGGGCAGGCTTTTTTGCTGGGTGTATCCTCGCGCAGCTTTTTGTCGTAATGGCAGCCTTTGCAATAGTCGCTCATGCGATCGATGTAGGCGGCGCTGCTGACGTAGGGTTTGGTAGCCAGCAGCCCACCATCGGCAAACTGGCTCATGCCCACGGTGTTGGGCAGCTCCACCCACTCAAAAGCGTCGATATAAACGCCTAAATACCAATGGTGCAGCTCTTTAGGGTTCAAACCCGCTAACAGCGCAAAGTTGCCAATCACCATCAGCCGCTGAATGTGGTGGGCATAGGCATGCTCTAGCGATTGCCCCACGGCCGCGGCCATGCAGCGCATCTGAGTTTGGCCGGTCCAAAACCAGCTTGGTAGCGGTAATTGATGGTTGAAATAGTTGCTGTCTGCATAACTTGCTTCAACGTTAACCCCCGCAGATTTCGCCATCTTTGTCCAATAAAACCCACGCACAAACTCGCGCCAGCCCAGTATTTGACGGATAAAACCTTCCACTGCCGCTAAGGGCGCTGCACCTGAGCGCCCCGCCGCTTCGGCTTTCGCCACCACTTCGCGCGGATGCAGCATTTTTACGTTCATTGAAAACGAAAGCAAAGAATGAAACAAACGCCATGACTTGCTGCTCATCGCATCTTCAAAGTCACCAAAATTGGGGAGCACTTGGTCGATAAAAACATCTAACTGCGCCAAGGCCTCGGCGCGGTTCAAAGGCCAACTGAATTTATCTGCGTTCGGTTCGCCAAAGCTTTTCACGCCAGCGTTCACAATCGTTGCCCACAACGCGGAATGGTCGTGTGTTTGACGATTGAGAATCCGAATATCCGCCGGCTCAATGGGCAATCCAGGCCAAGCTTTGCGGTTTTCAGCGTCAAAATTCCACTGGTCACCCAAAGGTTTGGGCGGTTTTGAGCCCGCTTCAATCAAAACGTCATGCTTCACCCGCATCCGCCGGTAAAACGTCTCCATCAGCCATTTTTTGCGTTCACCAAAGAGCAAAGCAACCTCATCACGACTGGTGAAAAAGTGTTCTGTATCAAACACTTGACTAGAGATTTTCAAACCTTTGGCAAAATCAGCCAACTGAACATCCAGCCGCCACTCATCAGGTGCTTGGTACTCAAACGCGGTGGCTTGGTACTTGGCAATCAGCGCATCGAGGTTGTCGGTGATCATCGGCAAATTCTCTGCATCGTCAATCGCCACGTAGTGCACGCGGTGCCCCGCCGCTGCAAGCTGCGCTGCAAAATCGCGCATCCCCGCAAAAATAGCGAGTATTTTTTGCGCATGGTGCAGCACGTAATCCGTCTCTTGCCACAGCTCCATCAGCACATAGATAACGTTGCTGTCTACCGCTGTAAACCAGCTGTGCTGCGGGTTGAGCTGGTCGCCCAGGATCAACCTAAGCTTGCTATCATTCTTATTACTTTTTTGAGCTTCATTTTTGGCTCTATCCGATGTGTTTATTGAATTAGTAGCTATTATTTTTATAGTGTTTTTAAGCATATTTAGAGTTGTAAAAATTAGATTTTTATAGCCGCGGCTTAAATTTACGCCGCCCAATTCGCGCGGTATTCACCCTTGGCATCGTGCTCTAGCGCTTGTTTTTCAGGGTTAAAGCGCCGCCCGCCGCGCGGGTCTGTGCCACGGCCTGCAATGTAGAGCCAGTTGCCTTGGTTGCTGTAAACGTCGTAGTCGATCAGCTGCGCCTCAAACCACGCCGCACCAGCGCGCCAGTCGCCACCCAAATCGTGAATCAAATAACTGGCAACGACTTGGCGCATGCGGTTTGACAGCCAGCCCGTGGCAGCGAGTTCGCACATGCCTGCATCTACGAGTGGTTCGTCCGTTTTGCCTTCGCACCAACGGCTAAATCCCTGCTTGTTGTGTTTCAGTTTCGGCAAGTAAGTGTCGCCAAGCCCTTGTTCCAAATAAAGTTTTCGGCCATGCTGAAGGTGTAAAAACCTGAAATAGTCGCGCCACAGCAACTCAAACAAAATCCAATACGTGCTGTCGTTTGCACCGCGCTCGACTTCAAAACGCTTCAATTCAGCAAAAATCATGGGGGCAGACAAGGCGCCGCAGGCTAGCCATGGGGAGAATTTGGTAGAGAAAGGTTGGCCAACCGTGGTCTCCATCAACTGGTTTCGGGTCAGTTTGTAGGTCGACGCAAAATCGCCTGAAAAGTAATGCTTGAGGTACTTTTCAGCTTCGGATTCGGGCACATTGGCCGTTTGCAACAACCGTTCGCGCGGTTTAAGACCTTGCTTTTCAACCTTGTTCCTGAAAGCGGTGAACACGGCTGGCAGCTGTTGCACATCAAACGGCAAATCGACGGGTTCAAGCAAGCTGGATTGCCACAGGGTTTGAACTTCAAGTCCCGCCGCCTTCAGCGAGTCAACCTCGGCCTGCTCTTCTGGTGCGGCTATGTCTTCGCAGCAAATGTGTGTTGTCTTGTTTGACTTGGAGAATGCAAGCAATGCCACTTTTGGCGAACCGTGTAACTGAACCAATTCGCAGCCAATCGCCTTCAATTGCGAGGCCAAATCTTGCAATCTCTGCGCTAAGAACGCCTTGCGATGCTTACCCATGCGCTTGAATCCCCAACGGGTTTCAACGCTCTGTTTGGGATCGTGAACGTAGACAGCGTGTAGATTGGCAGCAGATTGACGGGCTGGGTGGTAAGCGTGGGTGAAGGCCGGGTTATCAGTCAGGCGCAGGTCGTTGCGGAACCAATAAATCACGGCAGAAGTGACTGGAAAACCTGGGATCATGGCGTCTTGCCACCCTTCTTTCCAGGGTAGCTGATGCGACAGCGGTCAGAACAGTATTTCACCTCCTCCCACACCTTCTCCCACTTTTTCCGCCAAGTAAAAGGCCGCTGACAATGGATACAGACTTTGCTGGGCAGATTGGCTTTTTTGATCATTTTCATTCTAAAAATCCAAAACGATTTGTGGGTTTTCGGGCTTCAGCTTTGGACTAACCGTCGTTTTTTTGCGCAAATTTGTTTTCATAGCTGGATTTTTAGCTCTTGAAGCATGCTTTTCAACAATCGCCGCCTTGCCCGCTTTCACTTCAGGTTGTGCACGCAGGCCGAAAAGCTTGGCTTTGGCCGCGCGGGTGGCGGTTTGCAGGTCAACCACGGGCTCGGGAATGTCAAACTCGGCGCCCTTGCCGACAGTCAACTTCAAATGCTCTTGCATGACAACAGGCATGCGCCACGGCTCAAACAACCACGCGTCTGGCACGCGGCGCATGTAGGGCAGCCAGCGGCGCACGAAGTGGCCATGTGGGTCGTGGTCTTGGGCTTGTTTGATGGGGTTGTACACACGTGGTGTGTTGATGCCGGTTGTGCCGGACTGCATTTGCATCTGGCTCCAGTGGATACCCGGCTCGTAGTCCAAAAACTGCCGTGCCAGCCACTGCCCCACGGGTCGCCAGTGCAACCACAGCGGGTAAGCAGCCACGGACACCAGCATGGCGCGCATACGAAAGTTGAGCCAACCGGTCTCGCGCAGCATCACCACGCACGCGTCAACCAGCGGCCAGCCCGTGCGCGCGCTTGTCAACGCCTCAAAATGCGCAGGGCTCCAGTCGTTTTCTCGCAAGCCGTCGTAGCTGCGGTGTACGTTGTGATATTCCAGCTCAGGTTCAGACTCTAGCTTTTGAATGAAATGGCAGTGCCAGTACAAACGGCTGACAAAGGCAATCAAGCCCTTTTTTTGCCAATTTCCAGCAGGAAGCTCCGCAATGGCGTGGTAAGTGGATTGCACCACTTCACGCAAACTGACACAACCAAAAGCCAAATACGGTGACAGCCGAGAACATGCGGTCGGTGCGGACAGCGGCGACGATATGCCACCTCGGTATTGCGCACTTCGGTCACTCAAAAAATCTTGCAGAACTTCTAAGCCCAAACGACGACCACCCAATTGGCGTTGTTTGGGGACTTCTAACGCTAAACCCAACTTTGCAGGGCTGGGCAGCAAAGTCGCAGGCCATGGCAACGGCACGAATTGAAGGCTTTCAAGCGCGGGAACAGGCAGCAGTGGCGAGCGAACGTGCTTGTCCCAATGGTTTTTCCAGTCGTCACGATTCTTGAGTTTGCGCACCACGCCGAATTGCCTGAACTCGTGAAACTCAACCTTGTTTGACTTGCACCACTGCCCTACGGCCAAGTCGCGTTTGTAGGTAACGTCGTTCCCCGTCTCCTCATGTGCGTAAATAGCTTCAAACGGATTTGCCATCATTAATATAGCTAATGAGGCAACCAATTCACCGACTAGAACGTGTAATTGACCCCCTAGATGGCGTAAATCAGCATCTAAATCACGCAAACTTTCTAGTAGGAATTGATAGTGCTGATGTGCCACATCCGGCTGCGCCCACACACTGGGCTCAATCACGTAAAGGCATAAGATGGGGCCGCGTTGCGCGGTTGCGTGCAGGGCAGCATGGTCGACCACGCGTAAATCGCGTTTGAACCAAACAACGCTGTAACTCATTGACTGGTTTCTGGCGCGAAGCGTTTGGACAAGCGCAGCATCAGCGGCCCAATGGTTTTTGAAATGTTGTGTCTGTATTTTGCAAATACGTAGTAGCCAGCGTTCAAAACCGGTTTTAACCAGCTGCGTGAAAAAAGCCAAGCTAATGTCGGCAAATTCGCCCGCTTGTAGGCTTCGGTAAATACGGGAATGCCTTCAAGCTGTGTGCCATCAGCCAAGCGCCCTTGCATGGTGGCCAAGGCTAGTTTGCAGGAGAGTTGATGCGCTGCTTCATCGTATTGAGGTGCTGCAACATCAACAAATTTGAGCAAGCCGGGTGCATTTCGGCTTTTAAGAAAGTGAATTTCAGCCAAACAAAGCGGACATTCACCATCGTAGTAAATGGTTAGGCTTTGCATGGCTAGAAATGTTTGCGACGTTGTCAAGCCTTTTTAACCCAAGCACTGCACCAACCTTTGCCGGCTACCTGCTTGCCAGCAAACAATGGGCAGCCTGCTGCTTTGGCGTCAGCCTTGCCTTGGTACAAAGCGCAGTTGCTACAGTTTTGTGTGTCGGCGTATTTAGGAAATTTGACCTTGTCGGTCTTGGTGCCATCCGCTTTATAGGCTAAGGCTGTTGCTTGCGCATCTTTTTCATCGACCATGGCACCTTGGGCAAATACTGAAGTTGTGGCTAAAGCGCCTGTAGCAAATGAGCATTGGATAATAAATTCGCGACGATTTGACATGAAGTTTTCCTAATGAGCCGTGCCTTTGCAAAATAGCGGCACTGCGTATGGGTATGTTTATTATCGAATTTTTTGCTGACGTGACGCTTTTAATGCCCGAATGTCCGGCTAAACCACTCAAGTGCTCAAATTAAACAGCAAAACTTAATTTTTATAGGCCTCGTAAGCAGCATCAACACCAGCACCGCGTGTGAACTTGTGGCCTTCGGCTGCTAAAACGATCTCCAGCGCGGAAAGCGTTTGTAAAACAGCGTCTTGTCGAGCGTTGTAGCCCATTGCACCAATACGCCACACTTTGCCATGCAAGGGTCCGAAACTGGTGCCTATTTCGATATTGAAATCGTTCAACAAAGCTGATCGAACCTTTTCGCCATTGATGCCTTCAGGGATATAAACGCCTGTCACGTTGGGCATTTTGTTGGCAACTTCACCATAAACCCGCAAATTCATGCCCTGAACACCTGCGACAACAGCTTTTGAGGCTGCTGCATGGCGCGCATAAACGTTTTGTAGGCCTTCTTGCACAAAAATACGGGCACATTCACGTGCGCCGTAAAGCATCGTGGTGGCTTCGGTGTGGTGGTTCAAACCAGCGTCGCTCCAATAATCCATGATCATGGCAACATCCATGTAATTGGAAGCGATCCGACTGCCTGAGCCAGGCACGTAGCCCGCCGTTTGCAAACCATCTTCAATGTGGCGTCGCTTGTAAATAGCTTCTGCCATGATGCTGGACAATGTGACAGGTGCCGCACCAGACGGGCCAGCCAAACATTTTTGTAAGCCTGCCGTGACTGCATCAATCTGCCAAGCATCTACTGGCAAAGGTGTGCCACCGCAGGAAGCTGTAGCGTCTACTTGAAGCATCGCGCCGTAGCGGTGACAAAGCTCACCCAAACCAGCTAGGGGTTGCAACATCGTCGTAGAAGTATCACCTTGACATGTGGCCACTAATTGAGGTGAGAAGTCTTTCAAAGCAGCTTCGATTTGAGCCAAATCAAATACCGTTCCCCAATCGGTGTGAATGACTCTGACATCCGCACCGCAGCGTTGCGCAATTTCATCCAGCAATTGTCCAAATCGACCAAAGCTGCATACCAAAACTTTATCGCCCTTTTCGATCACAGACATCATCACCATTTCAATGGCCGAACGAGCCGTGCCATCCAACACCAGGGTCCAGTCGTTTTTGGTTTGAAAAAATGCACGGTACAAGGCCATGGTTTCACGCATCATCAAGCGAAATTGAGGGTCAAATTGCCCCAACAGCTGGGTGGACATGGCTTTGAGCACGCGCGGATCAGCATTGATTGGGCCTGGGCCCATCAGCAAACGTGGCGCAGGATTTAACTCATTGAATGCTGAGTTGGCGTCGGCAAGAGGCGTTAATTTAGGGAGCATCATGTCTTGAGTCACACTTTGAAAAATCAATAGGAAAATGCCTAACTTCGAAGTATCATATCTGCTGTTTTGATAAATTGTATACACTTTTAAGAATTTATGGCTAGCAAAATCAGTTTAAAAGCGTCCTTATTCACTGCCGCTTTTGTGCATACCAATCTGTACAAGGATTCTGTCGCTTTGATGCGCGTAGCACAGCGTTTGCTAGCCATGCCTGATGTGGTGAATGCAACACTGCAAATGGGCAACCCTGCCAACAAAGAAATTTTGCAAGATGCCGGCTTGTTAACAGAGAGCATTAAAAATGCAGGTCCTAGCGACATCATGGTGGTCGTGCAGGCTAAAACGCAAGCTGCATGTGACGATGCTGTGGCCGAATCACTCAGCGATTTAGCGGGTAAATCTTCGGCTTACCAAGATTCACCCCATGCAAACCAAGCAGTTGCCGCTCGCACGGTTGGCATGGGCCTAGCGCAATTGGCAACGGCAAATATCGCACAAATTTCTGTGCCAGGCATCTATGCTGCTGCCGAAGCCTTGAAAGCAGTCAAAAACGGTTTGAATGTTTTCATGTTCAGCGACAACGTGTCGTTAGCACAAGAAATTGCCCTCAAACAAGAAGCCAAGCGGCGTAATGTATTGGTCATGGGGCCAGACTGCGGCACCGCCATCATCGGCGGTGTACCTCTAGGTTTTGCTAACAATGTGCGACGCGGCGCGATTGGTATCGTCGCTGCTTCAGGTACGGGACTGCAAGAAGTGTCCACGCAAATCCACAGAATGGGTGGTGGCATCAGCCATGCGATTGGTACGGGCGGTCGCGACGTGTATGCCGACGTGGGCGGCGCAACGATGCTGCAAGGCATCGTTCTTTTAGCGGCAGATGCGTCAACACAAGTCATTGCTATTGTGTCTAAGCCACCCTCACCGGAAGTTGCCGACAAGGTGATGGCTGCATTGCTCGCTTCTGGAAAACCGGCGGTCGTCGTGTTTTTGGGCAGTGATTTAACATCGCCTGCCAAGCACATCCAAATAGCTAAAACCTTGGTTGATGGCGCTGCGGCTGCTGTGCAAGCTGCCGGAATAAAGCCAATTGCGTCACGCGTCTATGCTATGCCCCGGAAACCCGTTTTTAGCAAAACGCAGCAGTATTTACGCGCTTTGTACTCGGGTGGCACCTATGCGTCTGAAGCGCAAATATTGTGGTCGCAATCTGGCTTGCAAGTGTGGTCTAACGTGCCTTTGAATAAAGCCATGGCTTTGCCTAACCCACTCAAAGAAAGCAAAGGGCACACAGCACTAGACTTGGGCGATGATGACTTTACGGTAGGCAGGCCACACCCCATGATCGACCAAAACGCGCGGATTGATAGGTTGTTGAAAGAAGCTTCTGACCCAACTGTTCGTGTCATCCTGCTAGATGTGGTCATTGGCTGGGGCGCACATGCCGACCCCGCTAGCGAACTGGCGAATGCAATCGTTCAGGCTAAAAAAATCGCCGCCCAAGGCAAAAGACATCTAGCCATCATCGGCTTTGTCTGCGGCACGGAGCTGGATCCACAAGTTCTAGCCAAACAAGAAGCCATCTTGCAAACTGCAGGCATGGTTTTGGCCAGCAACAGCGCCAATGCAGCTTGGTTAGCAGCACAGTGGGTTAAATGAGCAGCATGAAAACGACTACAGCAACTGTTGCCAGTGGCAAACCAAAGCGCATGGTCAAACGTGTGCAAAAAAGCAAGCTGAAGCGTGTTGTGGTCGCCCTCGGTGGCAATGCGGCCTACCCTCCCACGATTACAGGAACGGCAGACGAACAACTGGCTTTGATGCGCGAAGTGTGTGGGCATTTTGTTGACATCATCAAAGCTGGCTGGCAGTTGGTTCTCACGCATGGCAATGGCCCTGTGGTTGGCAATATTTTGTACCGCATGGCAAAAACTGCGGACGAGTTGCCACCTATGCCCATGGACGTGTGCGTGGCACATTCGCAAGGTGGCATGGGTTATATGCTGCAGCAAAGTTTTGCGAATGTACTGCATGACCATGGCATGAATGCGGTGGTGTCTTGCGTTATCACTGAAGTGCAAGTCGATGCCAATGACCCAGCCTTTCATAACCCAACCAAACCCGTCGGTAAATTTTTCAGCGAAACGGATGCAAAGAAACTTGCCAAATCGTCGGGCTGGTTTTTTGCAGAAGACTCGGGTCGCGGCTGGCGTCGCATGGTGGCCAGCCCTAAGCCGAAGAAAATTTTGGACTTACCCACCATCGACGCATTGCTCGAGGCTGGTGTGATACCCATTGCCTGTGGTGGAGGCGGTGTTCCTGTCGTTGTCACGCCAGAAGGTCACTTAAAAGGTGTGGCTGCGGTGATTGACAAAGACTTGACCAGCGCGATGCTGGCAGCGCACTTGCATGCGGATGCCTTGATCATGCTCACGGGTGTTGAAAAAGTGGCGCTTGATTTTAACAAGCCAACACAACGTTGGCTGGAACATATGACTCTGGCTGAAGCCCGCCAATATGCAAAAGATGGCCAGTTTCCGGCAGGAAGCATGGGGCCAAAAATAGAATCAGCCATCACATTTTTAGAAGAATCACCCGAAGCCAACGGCAACGGCGTGGTGATCATCACATCGCTAGAAAAAGCTTTTGAAGCGTTGATGGGACGGGCTGGAACGCACATCACCGCAGGACCCAAAACGCAGTGACAGCCGTGAACACCGCGATTACCATTAATTTGCAAAAAATCCCCGGTTTCGAGACAACCGATTATGCGTATTTGCGAGGAAGTATTGTGTGGGCAGGTGAACAAGCTTCTACAGATCATCCGCGAAACGCTTTTGCGACTTGGCAACCAGAAACTTTCACCTTCAATGTCGACAAATTGCGCGAAGGTGCGTTGATTTGCAAGAACTTGTTCAACTCAAATCACCAGCTTGAAAAAAACACCAAAGGTTTGATGCTTTGGCTAAAGGGCAAAGCTATGCCATTCCCATTGAATCTCAGCGAAGCACGATTTGATGCAATCAATCAAGCACTGATTGGCAATGATTTAGACGCATTCACTTCAGCTGCCTTACGTGTGCTCGGCTTGGGCCATGGCTTGACACCCAGTGGTGATGATTTTGTGGGTGGGATGATGTTTGCTTTGACGCATGCCCCAAGGCAAGCCTGGGTAAAAGACTTGCCTATGATTAAAACGCACATTCGCAATTCAGCCTCCACATCTACAAATGTCATTAGCGCAGCCCTACTCGACGACATGATGGCTGGCAAAAGTTACAGCGCACTGCATGACGTGCTGTTTGCCTTGCATTCAAACAATAAGACAAACATAGTTAGTGCTTGCGAAAAACTTTTAAATGTCGGTGCTAGCTCTGGTGCAGACATGCTGGCAGGTTTGTTGCTAGCGCTGACCACGCAAGCTACAGAAAAAATCCATTAGCTGAAGTAAATAAAAAGTAAAATTCATGATGCCATCCAATAATTTATTAACGCAAATACCGGCTGTATTGAACATCGGTATTGATGGTTTCAACCAAAGTGTTGTAGCGCACGGCGGTGCTTTGAAAAATCTGCAGTGGCAACCGCCTGGCAATGCTGACCCAGTTGTGGCTTGGCAATTGGCGCAGTTGATGCAAGACCCGCGTATCGAAAGCGCCAATGCAGAAGCTACTAAACGCATCATCAACGCGCGCCCGATGTGGGAAGACATTTCCTTGCGTGCAGACGGCGTCTGGCCTGAGCTAAAAAATACACGCTTGCTTTTGCACGCTGGCCCACCCGTAGCTTGGCAAGACATGTGCGGCCCCATGCACGGCGCGATGATTGGTGCGGTGTTGTACGAAGGCTGGGCAGACACCGTTGAAAAAGCACGAAAAATGCTGTCTCAGGGCGAGATTGAATTTGGCCAATGCCATGATTTTGATGCTGTGGGACCGATGACAGGCATCATCAGCGCGTCCATGCCACTCATCAAAGTGCGCGAGGCTAGCCATGGCAACAGCGCTTACACCAATATCAACGAAGGTATTGGGCGATGCTTGCGCTTTGGCGCAAACGGGCCTGATGTGATTCAAAAGCTCAAATGGTTTGAATCCGTTTTAGCACCTGTATTGAAAGCAGCCGTGCTTCACAATGCTGACAAAACGGGTGGCATTGACTTAAAAGTCATCCAATCACAAGCGTTGCTCATGGGCGACGAAGTTCACAGCCGAAATGCAGCAAGTACGGCTTTATTTTTCATGCAACTGGCTGTGCCTTTGGCTGCAGTAGACACAACTAAAACCACGGTAACGCAAGACCATATTCGTCAAACTCTAGATTTCCTGTCTAAAAACTCGCAGTTTTTCTTGAATTTTTCAATGGTGTCGTGCAAAGCCATCATGGATGCCGCGCACAACATTCCGTTCAGTACCGTGGTCACCGCCATGGCTCGCAACGGCACGGAAACCGGTCTTCGCGTCAGCGGCATGGGTCAGGAATGGTTCACAGCCAAGTCTGCTTTGCCCACTGGCTTGTTCTTCCCAGGTTTTAAACAAGAAGACGCTTGTCCTGATATTGGTGACAGCGCCATCACCGAAACGGCGGGTTTTGGGGGATGCTCGTTCGCAGCATCGCCAGCGCTGACTTTGCTGGCTGGCGGTACGGTCGGCGATGCGGTGCGCTACAGCAAAGAAATGTACGAAATCACCGTCACTAAAAACCCAGCACTGAGCTTGCCAGCGCTAGACTTTGCAGGTGCTCCATGCGGTATTGATGTGCGCAAAGTGGTTGATACGGGCATTCGTCCGCTGGTGACCACAGGCATTGCGCACAAAGAAGCGGGCATTGGCCAAATCGGTGCTGGTGTGGTTCGTGTGCCTATGGATGCGTACGTGAAAGCACTCAGCGCCATTGCCACTAAATTTTTGAACTAAACAATAAATCGTATGCGTCAAACCCTCACCTCTCCGCGCGGCATGGTCACAGCGCCGCACCATCTCGCAGCCAACAGTGCCTCCCAAGTTTTGCGCGATGGTGGCAATGCCATTGAAGCCATGGTTGCCGCCGCAGCCAGCATAGCCGTCGTTTATCCGCACATGAACTCCATTGGCGGTGACGGCTTTTGGATCATTTCTGAGCCCGGCCAAGCGCCCATTGCCATAGATGCCTGTGGCCGTGCTGCCGGACTAGCCAGCATTGATTTCTACAAAAGCAAGGGCTTAAACGCTATTCCAGGCCGTGGCCCGTTAGCTGCTAACACCGTAGCTGGCGCGATTTCTGGCTGGCAGGAAGCCTTGGTGCATTCGACTCGCATGGGTGGCAAATTACCCGTTGCACGTTTGCTGCAAGACGCCATTTGGTATGCCAAAAACGGTGCGCCGGTAACACAAAGTCAAGTCAATTTCACAACCAAGTTTTTACCTGAACTTGGCCATCAGCCCGGCTTTGCGACACAGTTCTTGAACGGGAAAGACATACCCAGCGTCAATACCCTGCGCAAATACCATGCACTGGGTAACACCCTGCAAACTTTGGCAGATCAAGGACTTGACGACTACTACCGTGGCAGCATTGCACAAAAAATCGCCAGTGAACATGAGCGTTTGGGTGGCACTGTGCGCTTGGCAGATTTAAACGCACACCGTGCCAGTTCTGTCACGCCGTTGTCCGTCAACGTTACAGGTGCCACGCTGTACAACATGACGCCACCCACGCAGGGCATCGCATCACTGATGATATTGGCGATTTTTGACAAATTACGTTTGCGTCACAACATCCAGGAAGCAGATGGCTACCCTTACCTGCATGCGCTCGTTGAAGCAACAAAACAAGCCTTCAAAGTGCGCAATCGCCATCTGGCTGACCCTACAACCATGGCCGCTAACGGGGTAACAACAGATCAGTTTTTGAGCGATGCTTTCATTGACAAATGCGTAGAAGCGGTTGACATGCAAAAAGCCCTCCCCTGGCCAGAAAAGACCATCCACGGTGACACGATTTGGATGGGTACGGCCGACAGCTCTGGCCGTATGGTTAGCTATATCCAAAGCGTTTACTGGGAATTTGGCTCTGGCGTGGTGTTAGAAGACACAGGTATCGTCTGGCAAAACCGTGGTTCCAGTTTTTTACTTGACGAAAAATCACATTTAGCACTCGCACCGCACAAAAAACCATTCCACACACTCAACCCCGCGCATGCTCGCTTTGACGATGGCCGTCACATGGTTTACGGCAATATGGGGGGCGATGGCCAACCACAAAGCCAATCGGCAGTATTCAGCCGCTACGCATTCTATGGCCAAACCCTGCAAACCGCCGTTAGCGCCCCGCGCTGGTTGCTAGGGAAAACGTGGGGCCAAGACACAACGACGCTTAAATTTGAAAGTCGAACGGACGCAGCTGCACTCAAGTCCCTTTCTTCAGCCGGCCACGACGTTGAAGTTCTTGCCGACTACAGCGACACCATGGGCCACGCAGGTGCGATTGTTCGGCAGCCTGATGGCCTTTACCTTGGCGCCGCTGATCCACGCAGTGATGGGGTGATTGCAGCGTATTGATAGCTGAAGCTTCATTGCTATATTTTTAATATCAATAAAACCAATGAATACGCCAAATAAAGCCATATTTTGCCTATATTTTTCCTGCATATTGTAGAGATCACGGCATTTGAATCCAGATTCTCCAAAATCAACACTAAGTAGGACAAATACCTACACTGAGGCGGCGTTTTATCCTCTATCCAGAAGTTTCCAAGTCGTAAATACCAGTCCATCCATTAAAAAAATGGTTTAAAAATTTGGTGACTACTCGCCACAATTTTTTTCAACATACGACAGGTATCTACAACATTTAAACTCAAAACGATATTGGCTGTGGCGGCTATAGCGGCTGTTGCGGTTGCAACACAAGCGGTGGCTCAAATTACTTTCTATGAGCACGACAATTATCAGGGTCACACGTTTACCACACAGCGTAACATTGGCGTAGCGTGCGCAATGGCACAATCTTGTTCGCACACCAAGCCTGGTAGCCGCTTTGGGCGACACTCAACAGATTGCACAGTTTGGCAGCTGGGAGTTTGTGTTGCGCACGGAGTTTGTCGATGCTGGCGTATTTCACTTCGACACCACCCCGAAGAACGCCGTCGCTTTTTTTTAAGATGTCACGCTCCATCTTGGCGATCGCCAGTTCGCGTTCTAGCTCTCGAATGCGCTGCTGGTCAACGGTGAGT
>CANKRG010000052.1:0-15479 GCA_947485165.1 Comamonadaceae bacterium | reverse complement strand
CGCCCGCAGCGCCGCCACAATCGTTTTGACGCCCTCCGTGCGGCCAAACAAATGGGCCTGCTTAAAGCGCTGGCGTCCCGCCAGAATCCAGGCGTCCAGCACTTTGTTGGACTGGTTGGTGTAAATGGTGGTGAAGTGGCGCGGTAGTTGCTGGGTCAGTGCGGTCCAGCCCGCATCCAGCCCGACAAAGTGCGGGGCAAAAATCACCACCGGCGTCAGGCCCTGCAACTCGCTCAAAGCCCCTGTCAGCACTAGCCGCTGGCGCAGCACCTCGGGGTTGCCATGCCAGAGCCAGCCCCGGTCCAGCCAGGCTTGGGCGAAATGCACAAAGGTCTGAAACGTCAGCGCCCGAATCTGGCGCGGCGTCTGGTCCGCAAAACACAGGCGCAAATTGGTGCTGGCTATTCGGCGCCGTGGTGATGCCACCGTATACAAGATTAAGCCTAAAGCACATCCAAGAAACCTCACCCACCTGACAGGCAGATAACTCAGAAATCGCATGAAAATTATGTGGCAACGGCTCAGCATATAACTTAGCAAACTGAGGGGCTCACGAGTGCCTTAATCCGGCGCGCATTCAATATTTTTATGAAATAAACATATTGGATTGAAGTTAGATGATTTTGTGATCTTTTCAAGATATTTCCTGTCGTCATTCAATTTTTTTGAGCAATACGGTCATCTACAAATATAAGAAGTTTTAAAGTTCTTCAATGCGTTTGGCAGGATAGCTGTCCCACGTTTGGCAGCCAGGGCAGTTCCAATAATGTTGGACGGCATCAAAACCACAAGCCGCGCAGCGGTAGCGACGCAGTGGCGTTACCGCATGGTCAAGCGCACGCTGCACTTGTGGATGGAATTGTTCATGTTCTAGTTTTTCACCAGATATCCACTGCGCAGCAGCGATTAATGACGGTTCATTTTCCAAATGTTTGACGTACCAATCTCGGGCTGAGTTGCCTGATGGAGTGAGTGCATCTAATTGGACAATGGCATCAAGCACATCTAAGGACGCACTTTTTTTGTAGCTGGTTTGAAGCAACACCAAAGCTTGATCGGTGCGCTGGCATTCTTTGGCTAAAGCCGCAAACTGTTTCGCAATCAGGGGAATCATCAAGCTGTCTTGCACGATCAAGGCGCTCAACATTTGATAAGCAGCCAAAGCGTCACCCATGCTTTTCATGATGTTGGCTAAATCAATATGCGGACGTGGCGCTTGTGGTGCGGCAGCGATGGCTTGGTCTAGCAATGCTTTAGCTCGGCCAAGCTCGCCCAATTTCGCCTTGACGGAGGCTTGTTCGCACAAATAATGGGCTTGTCTGCTGCTGAAGCTGCCATGGCCAGCGGCTTGCAGCTTCTCGGCAATCTCAGAGGCATGTTCCCAATCACGCGAACGCTCATAAATGGCGAGTAAGGACAGGAGCGATTGCGCCTCATAGGGCGTGTTGTGTAACTTGCGTAGGGCATCTTCTGCGCGATCAAGCAAGCCCGCTTTTAAAAAATCCAAGGCCAAGGCATGCTGCGCGCGTTCGCTTTCTGCTTGACTCAAATCACCCCGAGCCAGCAGATGCTCGTGCACGCGCACAGCGCGGTCATATTCACCACGCCTACGAAACAAATTTCCGAGTGCAAAATGCAGTTCTGAGGTGTCAGGGTCGCTTTGAACGGCTTCTACAAAAGCATCAATCGCTTTGTCTTGCTGTTCATTCAGTAAAAAATTGAGTCCTTTGAAATAAGCCTTAGGCGCTTGGCGGTTTTGCATGCGCAGCTGGCGTAAATCAAAGCTTGACGCCATCCAGCCCAGCACAAAAGCCAGCGGCAAACCCAGCAAAATCCAACTCAAATCAAAATTCATAAGTTTGTATGTGTTCTTTTTGCTTTCAAAGCATCGCGTCTATGCTGCCACCAGCGTGGCACCATGCCTAAGATGCCGACCATCAAGCCGCAAGCAAACACAGCCAAAACGACGATGACCAGCGATGTTTTCCACGCCGTACCAAAAAAGAAATGAACGGTTATTTCTTGTTGGTTATTGAGTGCAAACGCAAATAGCGTAAAAAAAATGGCTGCTTTAAGTATCCACTTAAGCAACCACGTCAATTTATTCATGTATTAAATATTTCGAATTAAAAATTTATATAAATTTGTATGAAAAAATTAAATCAAAGTGATTTTTTGGTTTGTACATCGACAGCTTCGCGCAGCGCTTTGCCTGTTTTGAAATGGGGCACGCGTTTCTCCGGAATCGCAACACTTTCGCCAGAGCGCGGGTTGCGACCAATACGTGGTGCACGGTGGCTGACTGAGAAGCTGCCAAAACCGCGAATCTCAATGCGGTGGCCACGCACCAGAGCGTTGCTCATGGCATCAACCAATGCCTTCACGGCGGACTCTGCATCTTTGTGGGTCAGCTGGCCAAATCGGGCTGCTAGCTCTTCTACCAAATCAGAACGTGTCATGTCGCTCTACACCCTAGTTTATGCTTGCAAAAATGGCAGACGTCACGTAAAGACGCCACGAACAATGGGAACATTCTCGTATTGAGAGATCATTCCAATCAGACGTGGCGCCTTGCTTGGTCTAAGAGAGTCTAAAAAAGACCAATTACTCTTTGTCACCACCGCTGTCCAACTTGGCGCGCAACAAGGCACCCAAGCTGGTTGTACCGGCGTTTTCACGCGAAGAAGCTTGGCTCAATGCTGCCATGGCTTCGCCTTGGTCAGCTGCATCTTTGGCCTTGATGGACAACTGGATGTTACGTGTTTTGCGGTCGATGTTGACCACAACGGCTGTAACTTCGTCGCCTTCTTTGAGCACGTTGCGTGCGTCTTCAACGCGATCGCGGCTGATTTCTGAAGCACGCAAGTAGCCCAAGATGTCTTCGCCGAGGTCGATTTCAGCGCCCTTAGCGTCAACTGTCTTGACCTTACCGGTAACCACTTGGCCTTTGTCGTTGATAGCGGCAAAGGTGGTGAACGGGTCAGAGTCGAGTTGCTTGATACCCAAAGAGATACGCTCGCGGTCGACATCAATCGCCAAGACCAAAGCTTCAACTTCTTGGCCCTTTTTGTAGTTGCGTACTGCTGCTTCGCCTGCTTCGTTCCATGACAGATCGGAGAGGTGAACCAAACCGTCGATGCCGGCAGCCAAACCAACGAACACACCGAAGTCTGTGATGGATTTGATCGGGCCTTTGACGCGGTCGCCACGCTTGGTGTTTTGCGCAAAATCTTGCCATGGGTTGGCTTTACATTGCTTCATGCCCAAAGAAATACGGCGCTTGTCTTCGTCGATTTCCAAAACCATGACTTCAACTTCGTCACCCAAGGTCACGAGTTTAGAAGGAGCGATGTTCTTGTTGGTCCAGTCCATTTCAGAAACGTGCACCAAACCTTCGATGCCCGGCTCCAACTCAACAAATGCGCCGTAGTCAGCGATGTTGGTGATCTTACCGAACAAGCGAGTGTCTTGTGGGTAGCGACGGTTGACGCCCATCCAAGGATCATCACCCATTTGCTTGAGACCCAAGGAAACGCGGTTTTTCTCTGTATCAAACTTGAGAATTTTTGCTGTGATTTCTTGACCAGCTGTGACCACTTCTGATGGGTGGCGAACACGACGCCATGCCATATCCGTGATGTGCAACAAGCCATCGATACCACCGAGGTCAACGAATGCACCGTATTCAGTGATGTTTTTGACCACACCGTGAACAACTGCGCCTTCTTTCAACGTTTCCATCATCTTGGCGCGCTCTGCACCTTGAGACACTTCGAGCACCGCGCGGTGGCTCAGCACCACGTTGTTGCGCTTGCGGTCAAGCTTGATAACTTTGAATTGCAAAGTTTTGTTCTCGTACGGGGACAAATCTTTGATAGGGCGCGCTTCGATGAGCGAACCAGGCAAGAATGCGCGAATGCCATTGACCAACACGGTCAAGCCACCTTTGACTTTGCCAGAGGTTACGCCAGTGACGAACTCACCAGATTCCAGTGATTTTTCTAGGCTCATCCATGATGCGAGGCGCTTGGCGGTGTCACGGCTGACGATGGTGTCGCCGTAGCCGTTTTCCATTTGCACAATGGCCACTGATACGAATTCGCCAACTTGGCATTCGATTTCACCATTGTCGCTTTTGAATTCTGAGAGGGGAACGTAGGCTTCTGATTTCAGGCCTGCGTTAACAACAACGAAGCTGTGCTCAATACGAATCACTTCAGCGGTGACAACTTCACCGATACGTGTTTCGGAGCTTTTCTGGGATTCTTCAAAGAGGGCTGCAAAAGATTCTGACATTTATTTTCCATGCCATCAAAAGCGGACGTTACAGCAGCACGATTGCTTCTGTTTCTATAGCTAAAGACGGATATTTTCTGCCGGTTAGGGCGGGTTAAGTTTGATTAAATGTTTTTAAACCATGCGTTTTATGCATGCGCTGAGTAAGCGAGGAGAGTTTAAAAACCCTGTTTGCTTTGCCACCAGTCCAACACCGCATCGACCGATTCTTCAATCGACAAATCAGAGTTGTCCAAGAGCTTGGCATCTTGCGCAGGCTTCAAAGGCGCAACGCTGCGGAATGAGTCCCGTTTGTCACGCACTTCTAGGTCTGCACGAAGATCGTCGAGTATAGCTGGAATTCCCTTTGAAATCAACTGCTTATGGCGCCGCAGAGCACGTTTTTCTGCGCTTGCCGTCAAAAACACCTTGAATGGGGCATCTGGGAAGATGACCGTGCCCATATCGCGCCCATCAGCGACCAAGCCAGGCAGGGTTCTGAAGCTGTGTTGCAGCTTCACCAATGCCTGCCGTACCAGTGGTAAAACGGACACTTGCGAGGCATGCATGCCGCCAGTCTCAGAGCGAATAGCATGGCTCACATCTTCACCTTTCAGCATGATGGCGTCGCCGTCAAACCTTAAATGCAGCTTTTCAACCAAGCTTTCAGCCAAAGCGGCAATGGCGATTTCATCTTTGGCTTCTAAACTCAAACCCTGCTGCAACGCAGCCAACGCGGTGACGCGGTACAAAGCGCCTGAGTCAAGGAAGTGGTAGCCCAATTTTTTCGCCAATTCCGAAGCCAAACTGCCTTTACCAGAAGCGCTGGGGCCATCAACGGTGATGACTGGGATGGCAGACACAGCGGTTTGTGCGACAGAAAACAGCGCCTCAAAGTAGTCGGGAAAGGTTTTTGCGACGCATTTGGGGTCCAAAATGCGAATCGACAAAGCTGCGGGGTTGAACGCCGCGAGCGAAAAACACATGGCAATGCGGTGGTCGTCATAGGTGTGAATCGCACCGGTTGTCCAGTCCGCAGCCGTTGGTGGTGTGATACTGATGAAATCAGCGCCTTCAACGACGGTGGCGCCTAATGTGCGAAGCTCGTTCGCCATCGCCACAATGCGGTCGGTTTCTTTGACGCGCCAGCTGGCGATGTTGCGCAGCGTGGTGATGCCATCAGCGTACAGCGCCATCACCGCCAAGGTCATGGCCGCATCGGGGATGTGGTTGCAGTCCAAATCGACCGCTTTCAAAGGCCACGCGCCACGTCTAATTTCGAGGTGGTTGGGGCCGCTTGTAACGATGGCGCCCATGGCCTGTGCAGCTTCTACAAACCGAATATCGCCCTGAATCGAGTCTGCACCCACGCCCTCAATACGAATACTTGTTCGGATGCCGTTAAAAACGTCATTTTCATTGCTATTTGTGGATTTAGATGACGTATTTATTGCTCCAAGTGCTATAAAATAACTAGCAGTAGAGGCATCTGCCTCGACGTGAATACTGCCCGGAGATTGGTAGCGACTGCCCGCGGGAATGGTAAATTTCTGCCAACCGTCGCGCTGCACCTTGATGCCAAAGCGAGAGAGTAAATTCAGGGTGATGTCGATATACGGTTTCGAAATCAGTTCGCCTTTCACTTCAATCACAATATCTTGTGTCGCCACCAAAGGCAAAGCGAGCAGCAGGGCGGTTAAAAACTGGCTGGAAACGTCGCCTCTAACCTTGATAGGCTCACTTAAATTGAAGGCTTTGGCTTCGTTGATGCCTTTGATAAGTAAGGGCGGGTAGCCGTCTTGCCCCAAATAGTCGATCTGGCAGCCCAATTGACGCAAACCATCAACCAAATCACCTATCGGGCGCTCGTGCATGCGGGGCACGCCGCTGAGCTCAAATTCTGTAGAGCCACCAGCCAACAACGCTAAAACAGCAGTCAAGGGGCGCATCGCCGTGCCGGCATTGCCCATGTACAGCTTGGCACTTGCTAAGCTTGTCGATTGGTCCAAGCCCGTTATTTCAACGGTGGAGCCCAAGCTAGAGCCGTTTTTGACAATCTGGCAGCCCAGTTGCGACAACGCCGTCAGCATGACTCGTGTATCGTCCGAATCCAGCAAGTCATGCACCAAGGTGGTGCCTTGGCTCAGGGCGGCAAGTAACAGAACGCGGTTTGAGATGCTTTTAGAGCCAGGTAAAACAACCGTGCCGCTGGCGTGGCTGAGTGGGGGGATATCTAAAAAATGGGTGCTGTACATGCTGATGGGTTGAAATGACCGATGTGGGTCAGCTAAATAAGCTTGAGCTGCTATTCAGAGTTTTGGGTTAAATGCCATTGGACGCGCCGTTTGCTAGCGGCAGCGATGGCTGCTTCGAGCTTAATGCTGTCACTGGCGAGCAAGCTGGCTTCAAAGCCTTGTAAAGTTTGCTTGAACGTGTCGATTTGGGCGAGCAGCTGCGTCCGATTGGCTATAAAAATGTCGTGCCACATTTCTGGGTCACTCGCTGCGATACGGGTGAAATCACGAAAACCTGAGCCTGCCAGCGACAAAAAATCATCCGCGTTTTTTTGCGCGCCAATGCTGTTCATCATGGCAAATGCGAGCAGGTGTGGCAGATGGCTGACGGCGGCAAAAGCGGCATCGTGCGCCTCTGGGGACATGCTTTGCACATTGCAGCCCAAAGCCGTCCAAACCGATTCTGCACGGCTCAGTTGCGCGGTCAAAGTGCGACCCATCGGTGTGAAAATGACTTGACGCCCGTTGTATAAATTGACATCCGCATTTTCGACGCCTGAAACTTCTTTGCCCGCAATCGGGTGCGCCGGTACAAAACTACCGACCAGCGAGCCTAAGACACGTTGGGCTGAATCCACCACATCTGTCTTGGTAGAGCCCACATCCATGATCAGCATATCTGGCGTGATCAGGTGTTTGATGGCTTTGAAGGTGCTTTCAATGGCGGCTACCGGCACGGCAATCAGCACAATGTCAGAGCCAGAAACCGCTTGCAGCGCGGAGGCGGCCTCCACATCAATCACGCCAAGCTGCAGCGCTTTGGCAGTCGTGCTGGGCGATTTGCTGTAGCCCACGATGCGTTTGACCAAGCCTGCGCGCTTCATCGCCAAAGCAAATGAACTGCCCATCAAGCCGCAGCCAATGATGCCGAGTTGCTCGAATTGTGTTTTTTTTGCTTTGCTGAACAGTGCCACGGTGTTGCTTCGTTTTTTCGTTATTTTGAGTTGTTATGACGGCGAACTTGGCTCAATCACTCACCGCATAACTGCCTAGCAGTTTGTAAAAAGCACATGAATTTTGCAGCTCTTTCAAAGCGCTGGCCACATGCGGCTGTGACGGGTGACCCGCCAAATCGATGTAGAAAAAGTATTCCCATTGGCCAGAGCGGGCAGGGCGGGACTCAAACCGCGTCATCGACACGCCATGGTTTTTCAAAGGAATCAGCAAATCGTGCACGGCACCAGGTTTGTTGGGTACAGACACAATCAAACTCACGCAATCTTTGCCCGAAGCCTGCGGCATGGGTAGGGTTTGCGGCAGGCATACGACGGCAAAACGGGTGCGATTGAACGCGTCGTCTTGAATCGCGTGGGCTGCCACGTGCAAACCAAATTCTGCACCAGCGCGCTCGCTGGCGATACCTGCCCACGCGGTGTTGGTCGCGGCCAAACGGGCACCTTCAGCATTACTGGAAACAGCGCGGCGTTCCGCATTCGGTAAATGCTTGGTTAACCAGCCTTGACACTGCGCCAAAGCTTGCGGATGCGCCAAAACGACTTCTACGTTATCCAATGAGTTTGACAAGCGCAGCAAGTGGTGGCGCACCAAAAAGCTGGCTTCTCCTATGATTTGTAGCGGTGAATTGAGGAACAAATCCAGCGTACGGGTCACCACGCCCTCGGTGTTGTTTTCTACAGGCACAACGCCAAAATCTGCACTGCCAGCAGTAGTGGCGTGAAAAACTTCATCAAAGCTACCGCAGGGGATGTGCTCAATGCTGGTGCCGAAAAACTGCAATGCCGCCATTTCGCTGAACGTGCCAGCGGGACCCAAATAGGCGACGCGTTGTGGCGCTTCCAAAGACCTACAAGCCGACATGACTTCACGCCAAATATGCGCCACACTGGCGTTTTTCAGTGGGCCAATATTTGCCCCCTGCAAACCACTGATGACTTGAGCCTCGCGCTCGGGGCGATACACCGCAGAGCCATCAATCTTCTTAATTTCACCCACTTCACCCGCATAGCCGGCGCGACGGTTGAGAAGCGCCAACAGCTCTTTGTCGGTGGCATCAATCAAATCACGCAGTTCAAGCAGGGTTTTACTCATGGAGACGGGTTTTATTAAGTTTTAAGTGTTAATTATGGCTTTAGACTGCGTATTTATTGCCTGAAGCGCTATTAAATT
This sequence comes from Comamonadaceae bacterium, assembly GCA_947485165.1. Classification (GTDB taxonomy): domain Bacteria; phylum Pseudomonadota; class Gammaproteobacteria; order Burkholderiales; family Burkholderiaceae_C; genus Aalborgiella. The sequence goes on along the minus strand of CANKRG010000052.1, from coordinate 6,783 downwards.
AATAGTAATTTTGTATTTTTAAAATATGATTTTAAGTTTCAGACGCGTCAGAAGCATCTGAAGCATCATCCACAGAATTATCCGCTGCTGCATCGCTGACATCTTCAGAAGATTCAGGCTGGTTCGCATCGTTTTCGACAATACGCTGCAAGCCGCTCAGTTGTGAGCCTTCGTCCAAACCAATCAAAGTGACGCCTTGTGTCGCCCGTCCCATTTCGCGGATTTCAGAGACACGGGTTCGAACCAACACACCTTTGTCGGTGATCAGCATGATTTCGTCATCCGTATGGACCAAAGTCGCAGCGACGACTTTGCCGTTGCGCTCGGATTGCTGGATGGCGATCATGCCCTTGGTGCCGCGTCCGTGGCGGGTGTATTCGGTGATGCTGGTGCGTTTGCCGTAGCCGTTTTGGGTGGCTGTCAGCACGCTTTGTTGCTCATCTTCGGCCACCAGCATGGCAATCACGCTTTGGCCGTCTTCTAGGTTCATACCGCGCACGCCGCGTGCATTGCGACCCATGGGGCGCACATCGTTTTCGTCAAAACGCACGGCTTTGCCACCATCACTGAACAACATCACATCGTGTTGACCATCCGTCAGCGCAGCGCCAATCAAAAAGTCGTTGTCGTCCAAGCCAACCGCAATGATGCCGCCTTTGCGCGGGTTGTTGAATTCGTCCAAAGACGTTTTCTTGACCGTGCCCATGCTGGTCGCCATGAAGACGAATTGGTCGGCTGGGAAGCGGGTTTTTTCACCCGTCAACGGCAAAACGACTGTGATTTTTTCACCTTCTTGCAACGGGAACATGTTGACAATCGGACGCCCACGCGAGCCGCGTGAACCAGCTGGCACTTCCCACACTTTTAGCCAATACAGGCGGCCACGATTGGAAAAGCACAAAATGTAGTCGTGCGTATTGGCAACGAAAAGTTGATCCACCCAATCGTCTTCTTTCGTCGCCGTTGCCTGCTTGCCGCGACCGCCGCGCTTTTGGGCGCGGTATTCAGACAAAGGTTGGCTCTTGATGTAGCCGCTGTGGCTCATGGTCACCACCATGTCGGTCGGGGTGATCAAATCTTCAGTGCTCAAATCAAACGAGCTGTGTTCCACCAAACTGCGGCGCACGCCCAGCTTGCTTTGGCCAAATTCAAGTTTGATAGCATTCAATTCTTCGCTGATGATGGTCGATACACGGCCTGGCGTTGCCAAGATGTGCAACAAATCGTCAATCTCAGCCATGACTTCTTTGTATTCTGCGACGATTTTGTCTTGCTCTAAACCCGTCAAACGTTGCAGACGCATCTGTAAAATCTCTTGCGCTTGCACTTCTGAGAGTTTGTACAAACCACCCGTTTCCAAGCCAAATTCACGCTCTAAACCGTCAGGACGGTAGTCGTCAGCGTTGATCACGCCACCGTCTGCACGGGTGCGGGTGAGCATTTCGCGCACCAGTGAGCTGTCCCATGACCGCTCCATGAGCGCCGCTTTCGCTACTGGCGGTGTCGGTGCGTTGCGAATCAAGGCAATGAATTCGTCGATATTTGCCAATGCTACGGCCAGGCCTTCCAGCACATGGCCACGTTCGCGGGCTTTGCGCAGCGTGAAAACAGTGCGACGCGTGACCACTTCACGGCGGTGATCCAAGAAGACTTCGAGCAAGTCTTTCAAATTACAAAGTTTTGGCTGGCCGTTCACCAAGGCCACCATGTTGATGCCAAAGGTGTCTTGCAGCTGGGTTTGTTTGTACAGGTTGTTCAATACAACTTCAGGCACTTCGCCGCGTTTTAGCTCAATCACCAAGCGCATGCCTGATTTGTCGGACTCGTCCTGAATGTGCGAAATGCCTTCAATCTTCTTTTCATGCACCAGCTCGGCCATGCGCTCTTGCAGCGTCTTTTTGTTGACCTGATAGGGCAGTTCGTCAACGATGATGGACTGGCGCTGGCCTTTGTCGATGTCTTCAAAATGGCACTTGGCGCGCATCACCACGCGACCACGGCCGGTGCGGTAGCCGTCTTTCACGCCATTGATACCGTAAATAATACCGGCGGTAGGGAAGTCTGGCGCAGGGATGATTTCCATCAACTCGTCGATGCTGGCTTGCGGATTAGCCAGCAAGTGCAAACAAGCGTCGATCACTTCGTTCAGGTTGTGCGGCGGGATGTTGGTCGCCATACCCACGGCAATACCGGATGAGCCATTGACCAAAAGGTTGGGGAAGCGCGCCGGCATGACCAGCGGCTCTGACTCACTGCCGTCGTAGTTGGGGCCGAAATCGACGGTTTCTTTGTCCAAATCCGCCAATAATTCATGGGCGATTTTCGCCATGCGGATTTCGGTATACCGCATCGCCGCAGCGTTGTCACCGTCCACCGAGCCGAAGTTGCCCTGGCCGTCCACCAGCATATGACGCATAGAAAAGTCTTGTGCCATACGAACAATGGTGTCGTAAACAGCGCTGTCGCCATGCGGGTGGTATTTGCCAATCACGTCACCCACGATACGGGCTGACTTTTTGTAAGGCTTGTTGTAGTCGTTGCTCAGCTCATGCATGGCGTACAACACGCGTCTGTGCACAGGCTTCAAGCCGTCACGCGCATCAGGCAGTGCGCGACCCACAATCACGCTCATCGCATAATCTAAGTAGCTGCGGCGCATTTCCTCTTCAAGGCTGATGGGCAAGGTTTCTTTGGCGAACTGAGTCATGTGCGTTTTGTAGCGTGTAGCCTAAAAGGAATACTTGAAGGAATGGTAATGGTTATCAGTAGCGAGAATCGCGCTTGACTAACCTTCGATTTTAAGCTGGCTTGGGTGTTGCGTGCGAGCAACGGTTAACTATTTTTGCAGTGTTCGGGAACTCATAGTTCAATTTGTGTCAGTTACACCTTTGCGACTGTGGCACAATAACCTTAACGGTTTGTGTGATGGTACACAGGGCGTGCAAATTCCGCAGCCATGCTGCAGCTTAATCTCTGAGGACTCAAATGATCAAACTAAATAAAGTAGCAATGCTGTTTGCAACAGTAGCCATTGCTGGCTCGGCTTTTGCTAATGGTTCAACAACCAACAGCGATAACTGGCGCAGTGGTGCTGACAATATGCAGTGGAAAAGCGGCAGCGCAGTAGCTTTGTGCTGGCGTACGGCTAACTGGACACCAGCTACTGCTGCTCCAGGCTGTGATGGCGCTATTGCTCCTAAAGCTGCTGCTCCAGCACCAGCACCAGCTGCAGTTGCTCCTAAAGCTGCTGCTCCAGCACCAGCTGCAGTTGCTCCTAAAGCTGCTGCTCCAGCTTCCGGCGCTGCTGCAACCAAAGTCACTTACGCTGCTGATGCTTTCTTCGCTGCTAACTCTGCAGTGCTTAAAGCGGCGGGCAAAGCAAAATTGGACGACTTGGTTGGTAAAGTCAAGGCAATCAACTTGGAAGTTATCGTTGCTGTGGGTCACACTGACTCTAAAGGTGCCGACGCTTCTAACCAGAAGTTGTCAGTTCGCCGCGCTGAAGCTGTGAAGGCATACTTGGTGTCTAAAGGCATCGAGAAAAACCGTGTTTATACTGAAGGCAAAGGCTCTAAGCAGCCAGTTGCTGACAACAAAACAGTCGAAGGCCGCGCTAAAAACAACCGCGTTGAGATCGAAGTGGTTGGAACACAGAAGAAGTAATCTAAAAGTGACAGTTAGTCATCGTTAAGGTGGCTAATTGACTCTAAGATTCAAAAAGCCCCTGAGGTCAAACTCTGGGGCTTTTTTCATACAATAAACGCATGCAAACCCTAAAATCAAGCAACGTCGACCCTGCCGAATTGGCTAAATTCTCCGATTTAGCGCACCACTGGTGGGACAAAACGAGTGAATTTGCCCCCTTGCATGCTATCAATCCGCTGCGCTTAGACTGGATCAATAGTTTGACCACTTTAGATGGCAAGCGTGTGCTGGACGTTGGCTGTGGGGGCGGTATTTTGGCTGACTCTATGGCTCGTAGAGGCGCAAATGTCTTGGGCATCGACTTGGCCACCAAATCCCTCAAAGTTGCCCAGTTGCATGCGCTAGAGGCGCAAACGCCAAATATCAATTACCGCGAGATCAGCGCCGAAGACTTGGCGCTAGAGCAACCAGCTGGCTTTGATGTCGTTACCTGCATGGAAATGCTGGAGCATGTGCCGGATCCGAAATCCATCGTTGAAGCCTGCGCAACTTTGGTTAAGCCGGGTGGTTGGGTGTTTTTCTCAACCTTAAACCGCAATGCACGTGCCTACTTACACGCCATTGTGGGTGCTGAATACGTTTTAGGTTTGTTGCCGCGCGGCACGCATGAGTATGCCAAGTTCATCACTCCCAGCGAATTGGCCACATTTGGCCGAAAGGTGGCGTTGGAAATTCAGGCAACGCGTGGTTTAGAGCACAATCCGATCACCAAACGCTACAAATTAAGTGACGATACACGCGTCAATTACATGCTAGCCACAAAAAAAAGTGAATAATTAATCACTTTTATAGTGTTATTCATGGCAGTAAGGATTTAGACTGCTCGATACTATATAAGTAACATCGTGCAAGTCTTAAATTATCCCAAAAAAATACCGCATTTCATCAACGAACTTAATGACGTGACATCACAACGTATTATCAGAGCTGTTTTGTTTGACTTGGATGGCACACTCATTGACAGTGCGCCCGATTTGGCCGCAGCTGCAGACAAAATGCGGCTAGACAGAGGCTTGCCGTCTATAGCTTACGAAAAATACCGTCCCATGGCCGGTGCTGGTGCGCGTGGCATGCTGGGCGTGGCGTTTGACATGACCCCTGAGCACCACAACTTTATGGCCTGGCGCGAAGAGTTTTTTTACAACTATGAAATGTGTCTCACCCAACGCACGAAGGCGTTTGTGGGCATCGAAGATTTGCTGGCTACTTTGCACTTGCGCGGACTGCCATGGGGCATTGTGACCAACAAATCTATGCGGTTTACAGATGTCTTGGTGCGGCAAATACCTGTATTGCGTAGCGCGGCCGTCGTCATCAGCGGCGATACAACGGCTCATGCTAAACCCCACCCAGAGCCCATGTTTGAAGCCTCACGGCGTTTGAAAATTGCACCGCAGCATTGCGTTTACATCGGCGACGATAAGCGCGACATAGAAGCTGGTCAAGCGGCTGGCATGGCCAGTTTGGCAGCCACATGGGGCTATGTGGGTAGCCATGACGTTAAATCTTGGAACGCCGATGCCGCATTGAGCGAACCCGATAGTGTTCTTGATTGGTTAGATGGGCGTTTGTAGGAGATTATTTTTTGCTATAATTTTCATAGCAATTAAGGCTATAAGTATGCGGCTACAGCCTGTTTTAATGATAAAAACTAGCTGGCATTCAACTATCTGCATCGGCGAGCTTGTTCTATGTTTGGTCACCCCGCATGTTGCTGTCTGCCGTGAGCTTGGTTGAACTGCCAGCTCCGCCGGGCTTGAGTGCGATGGTCGCGTCATTTATGCTGCAAACTGGCGGCGTTGCGAAAGTGCCATCGATAGCCGCTGCACGTAAGAAGGCGGCTATGTTGTGGCAGACCCGTACCAAAGCAACGCTTTCCGAAACGAATTGTTAAAAAGCAATGCAAAAGTGCCCAAAAGCTGCATCACCATACAAGACGTGGCCAGCGAATGTGCGGCTTTTGCTGGTTTTCACAGTATTTCTGATTGATTTGCTGGCGATTTGACAAGTTGAGCTTGAAAACAGACAACTCGTCGTAAAATAGATACCGAGGGGCTGCACTGGTTTCGACGCGGGTACGGACGCGCAGTGGGGCATGCCGAGCTAGGGTCACGCTCGTAAAAATCGATTCAACAAACTAACTGCAAACGACGAACGTTTCGCACTCGCTGCTTAATTGCCAGTGAGCTCTACAACAGCAGGCCGATGGGCTGGGCAAGGGTGATTTAGCAATAAATCGTCCAGGCTGTGGAGTCATTTTCATCGGCTGGTTTGAACCTGGGCACCTTAGGTTCAAACAAGATAATAGGATGCTGGCGAACCTGGTAGCGTGCTGCTGCGCGACTAGGTGAGTGAGACACAAATCAGACGGCTAAGCATGTAGATCTACGCGAAAAAGGCTTGTGGACGGGGGTTCAAATCCCCCCAGCTCCACCAAACCACAATATAAAGGCCGCTAACAGCATACAGTTAGCGGCCTTTTCATTGGTAAATCAATGACTTGCATTGCAATAGCTGATAAAGCGATGTACTGACAGTTAATGCAAAGCGGGGGTGCAAAGTGGGGGGATTTTGTGATTTTTATGTTTTTTTGAGGCTTGTACCTCCATTTCCACTGACAAACCATATCCCCATTTATTGCGTCTGGATATAGCCACCAAATCACTGCGTGAATGGTAAGAGCAACATGAACGCAGTAAACTCAAAGCCAGCTTAGGCATCAGCAAACTCACCGTTGACCAGCAGCGCATTCGAGAGCTAGAACGCGAACTGGCGATCGCCAAGATGGAGCGTGATATCTTAAAAAAAAGCGAAGGCGTTCTTCGCGAAGGAGTCGAAGTGAAATACGCCAGCATCGACAAACTCCGTGAGCAACACAAACTCCCAGCTGCCAAACTGTGCAATCTGTTGAGTGTCGCCCAAAGCGGCTACTAGGCTTGGTGTGCGAACAAGATTGTGCCATTGCGCAAGCTACGCCAATGTTACGCTGTGTGGTAAACGTGTGACCCTGATAATTGTCGTGCTCATAGAAAGTAATTTGAGCCACCGCTTGTGTTGCAACCGCAACAGCCGCTATAG
>CANKRG010000051.1 GCA_947485165.1 Comamonadaceae bacterium | reverse complement strand
GCGCGGCATCATTCCATCTGCCGTCTTGATTTTTACGGTGTTGGGTTCAATGGGGGGCTTGCCAGGTCAAAAAGTTGCCATAGCTACACCCACTGAGGCTGGCGCCATGGGCGTGGTAGGTGCAATGCTGTTGGCTGCCATGTCTAAACGACTCACCAAAGCGCTGATTTGGGAGGCCATGCAAGGAACCATGCGTTTGACCGCCATGGTGGTGTTTATTTTGATTGGCTCGCGTGTTTTCAGTCTGGTGTTTCAAGGCGTTGATGGCGCTGTCTGGGTCGAGCACTTGCTAACAGGCCTGCCTGGTGGGCAAGTCGGCTTTTTGATTGTCGTCAATATTTTTGTGTTTTTCTTAGCGTTCTTCTTAGACTTCTTCGAAATCGCCTTCATTATTGTGCCCATGCTAGCCCCCGTCGCTGCCAAATTAGGTATCGATTTAGTTTGGTTTGGTGTACTTCTTTGCGTTAATTTGCAAACAAGCTTTATGCATCCACCATTTGGGTTTGCTTTGTTTTACTTACGCGGTATTGCAGATACTTTGTTCAAAGACAAACGAATACCAGTCCCAGTTAAGTCAAATGACATCTACATGGGTGCGATTCCTTGGGTCATCATGCAAATCATTTTGGTCTTCGTTGTTATCTTCGTTCCGCAGTCCGTGACGATGTTTTTGGACAAAGATATAGTCGTTGATATCGATAAAGTCAAAATTGAAATTCAAGCACCAAACGAATCGAAGTCAACCATGAGTGATGCCGAAGAACAAAAGAAGATGGAAGAGTTGTTCAAAGCTTCTTCCCAAAAATAATTTTAAGAATGGATGCTAAAGGTTGGCCTTTACCACTTCAATTAGATCTTGAACAAGGTCAAATAGTGAGTGGTAAAGCTTTTACGGTGAGCTTCCGTGTACTGGCTTTGCTTTTGATAGAAGGCGTGGCCTGGTGGGCTTATGTGCTGTGGAGCAATGGCAAGCTGGGTACTTCTGTCACCAGCGGCCAGTTGTGGCTACTTGCTGCACTGGTTTTGATGTTTATAACGGTTTTCTACGTGTTTCGTAGTGTGAGCTCAGTCAGCAGCACACATTTAAAGCAAAGCTGGATATGGAACAAAGAAATGCTTATTTCGGACTTGGCCTATGTGAAGCTAATCCGTCTGCGCGGTTTTGATTGGTTGATTGCACCTAGACTTTATGCGAGAACGCACGGCGGGAAATTTGCTTCGTTTTATGCGTCTACACCAGCAGTACTAGAACAGTTTGAAAAAATAAGCAGCAAGCTTAGTCACCACTAATTCTTTGTAAACAGATATGGCGAAAAAAAGCCCCGCGTGCGGGGCTTTTTTTACTATAAAACTTAATTAAAGTTTTTGTTGCTGCATGAAATCGTCAAAACCTGCTTCGGTGAAGCGGAACCAAATGTTTGCGTCAGCGCGGAACTTAGAGTAATCAGCGTAAATTTTCTTCCACTCTGGATTTTTTGTATTTAATTCCTCATAAAGTGCCATGGATTCTTTGAACGCCAAATCCATAATATCTTTAGGGAAACGGTGTAGTTTTGCACCAGCGCCAACCAGCTGCTTTAAAGCAGTAGGATTTCTACCGTCATATTTCGCTTGCATGTCAACGTGTGCGTAACTTGCCGCAGCCTCAACAATGGCTTTGTTTTCTGCAGACAATGCATTGAATGCTTTTTGGTTGATGAAGAAGTCCAATTGCGGACCGCCTTCCCACCATCCTGGGTAGTAGTAATGTGGGGCCACTTTATGGAAACCAAGTTTTTGGTCATCGTAAGGACCGACCCACTCAGCCGCATCAATCGTACCTTTTTCTAAAGCCGTGTAAATTTCGCCACCAGGAATGTTTGCAGGAACACCGCCCATACGTTCAAAAACGCGGCCAGCAAAACCGCCGATTCGCATTTTCATACCCTTCAGGTCAGCTGCAGATTTGATTTCTTTACGATACCAACCACCCATTTGTGCGCCCGTGTTGCCGCCGGGGAAATTGATTATGTCGTACTTTGCGTAAAACTCACGCATCAGCTTTAAGCCGTTACCTTCGTACATCCAAGCCGTCATTTGGCGGCTGTTCAAACCAAAGGGAATAGCACAACCAAGAGCGAAAGCCTCATTCTTACCGTGGAAGTAATAAGGTGCCGTGTGGCACATTTCAACTGAACCTTGTTGAACGGCATCTACAACACCAAACGGTGGTGTAATTTCACCACCAGCATGCACTGAAATTTCAAATTTTCCGCCAGACATCGCTTTGACCTGCTTGGCAAATTCATTTGCTGCGCCAAAAATGGTATCGAGCGCTTTAGGAAAACTCGATGACAGACGCCAGCGCACTGCTGCTTGCGCATTAACAACCGCAGGTGCAACACCAGCAGCTAGAACGCCAGCCATACCAGCGTTTTTAATTAGGGAACGACGATCCATGTGATTCACTCCAAGAAAGTTAAGTTAAGAAAATTGAACACCCCATGACAAGCACGATGGCGAACAAAGACTTTTGTAGTCAGCCCTGATTGTATGAAGCCTTGCCCGCTTTTTGGTGCGGGTTTTCCCTTGGACGGCGTAAAGTTCTTAACTAAAGTTCTTAGCTAAAGTGCGGTCTAAACGCGTTGACTAAACAAGTTGATTGAGGCTTCCATACCAGCCGCATCTAAACCTTGTATTGCTAGCAAATTAGCATGGTCACCATGCTCAATGAAAATATCAGGCAAACCCAGCTGAAGCAATGGCTTTAACAACCCCAAAGTCTGCAGGGCTTCGCCCACCGCGCTACCTGCACCACCCATGACCGCGCCTTCTTCGACCGTGACCAACGCATCGTGTGCGGCAGCGATTTGCCTCAACATATCTACATCCAAAGGTTTTACCCAACGCATGTTGACCACTGTCGCATCCAGCTTTTCAGCTGCCGCCAAAGCCGGCTGCAACAGCGTGCCAAATGCCAAGATGGCAACACGCTGGCTGGTTTTTTGAGTCGTGCGGCGAATTTCCGCCTTGGCAAAAGGCAAGGCATTCAGCGACATGTCAACCGCCACACCCGCACCCGCGCCGCGCGGATAGCGCACGGCAACGGGGTGGTTTTGTTCATACGCTGTGGTGAGCAGTTGACGACACTCGTTTTCATCAGCAGGGCACGCGATGCTCATATTGGGAATGCAGCGTAGAAATGGAATGTCGTAGGCGCCCGCATGTGTCGCACCATCCGCACCGACCAAACCGGCACGGTCTAGAGCAAACACGACGGGTAGATTTTGCAACGCCACGTCATGAATCAACTGGTCATAGGCACGCTGCAAAAACGTGGAATAAATCGCCACAACGGGTTTGAGACCTTCGCACGCTAAACCCGCTGCAAAAGTAACCGCATGCTGCTCCGCAATACCTACATCAAAATAACGCGCTGGAAAACGCTTTTCAAATTCCACCATGCCAGAGCCTTCGCGCATGGCGGGCGTGATGCCGACCAAGCGCCTGTCTTTCTCAGCCATGTCGCACAACCATTGACCAAACACGTGCGTAAACGTGGTTTTGGCAGGTGTTGAGGCTTTTAGCAGGCCGATGCTGGGGTCGAACTTGCCAGGACCATGGTAAGCCACAGGGTCCGCCTCCGCCAGCTTGTAGCCTTGGCCTTTTTTCGTGACCACATGCAAAAACTGCGGCCCTGTGAGGTGCTTGATATTTTCTAAGGTCGGAATGAGCGACTCTAAATCGTGACCATCAATCGGACCAATGTAATTAAAACCAAATTTCTCAAACAAGGTGGCAGGTACGACCATGCCTTTGGCGTGCTCTTCCAAGCGTTTTGCCAGCTCAAACAAGGGCGGCGCCACTTTCAGCACTTGTTTGCCCGCATTTTTAGCCGCAGCGTAAAACTGGCCACTCATCAACTGCGCCAAATAGCGGTTTAACGCACCCACGGGCGGGCTGATGCTCATGTCGTTGTCGTTCAAGATGACCAGCAAGTTGCAATCGGCCACGCCAGCATTGTTCAACGCCTCAAATGCCATGCCAGCCGTCATCGCGCCATCACCAATGATGGCCACTGAATGACGATGTTCGCCTTTGATTTTGGCCGCCAGCGCCATGCCCAAAGCTGCCGAAATACTGGTGCTCGAATGCGCTGTACCGAACGCGTCAAATTCACTCTCTGTGCGCTGCGGAAAGCCCGACAAACCACCGAGCAAACGCAGGCCAGCCATGCGGTCACGCCGACCGGTCAAAATTTTGTGCGGATAAGTTTGATGACCCACATCCCACACCAAGCGATCTTCAGGGGTGTTGAAGACGTAATGCAATGCCACAGTAAGTTCTACCGTACCCAGATTAGAGCCGAGGTGGCCGCCCGTTTTAGAAACACTGTCCAGCAAGTAAGCGCGCAGTTCGCCAGCGACTGTCTTGAGCTGCTCACGCCGTAGTTTACGCAGGTCAGCAGGGTCGTTGATCGTCTCCAACAAGGGATGAGAGGTGGGCAGTGGGAATATCATTTGCTATAAATATAATAGCAGCTTAGGCAATAAATACGCCGGCTACATTCATATATTGAGTATTTATTGGTAGGTTTTAAGAGGTATATAAAGGAATCTATCAAGTGGTTCTGTTGACGACCATATGCGCCAATGCCTGCAGTGCACGCGTGTTGCCCAACCCAGTTCGCGCCAGCGCCGCCAGTGCTTGCTGTAACAGCTTATCAGCATACGCTTTGGAAGCATCCAAGCCCAGCAAAGATACAAACGTAGGTTTGTCTTGATCTGCGTCTTTACCAGCAGTTTTGCCCAGCGTTGCCGTATCTGCGGTCACGTCCAACACGTCGTCCACCACTTGAAACGCCAATCCAATGGCTGCGCCGTATTCTTGCAAAGCAAGCTTCGCTGCTGGTGAGGCAGTGCCGCAGGCAGCCCCCATCATCACACTGGCCTGCAGCAAAGCACCCGTTTTAAGGCGGTGCATCGTATGCAGTTCATCAATAGCGAGTAATTTCCCAACGCTGGCCAAATCAATCGCCTGCCCGCCCGCCATGCCGTGGCAACCGGCAGACAACGCCAAAATTCGGCACAGCGTCGCCTGCACTGCCGTGTCCACGACTTCAGGGGCAGGCGTTAGTAACTCAAAAGCCAGCGCCTGCAAAGCATCGCCCGCTAACAAGGCTTGCGCTTCGCCAAATTTCACATGCACGGTGGGTTTGCCACGACGCAAAATGTCGTTGTCCATGCATGGCATGTCGTCGTGAACCAAAGAATAAGCGTGGATCAACTCGACAGCACACGCCGCTCTAAGCGCGGCTTGGCTGGCTTTTTCGGAAGAAGCTGTGTGACCGAAATTAACCGATTCAGCCGCCGCCAACACCAGCAAAGGGCGCAAACGCTTACCGCCATCCAACACGGCATAACGCATGGCTTGGCTCAAAACAGGGGCTAAATCCACAGCTAAATCTACAGGCAAGCTTGAATTTGCAGGCAGATTGGACGCAACCCAGTCCGACAGCGCCTGCTCAACGCGCAGCAGCTGGGCGCACATCCACGCCTCATGTTCAGCGGCCAAATGGTTCGCTGAATGGCTCATTGAACTGTTCAATCTTGCACCCACGGCTTCAACTGGTCGCCATCAATGACGCTGATTTGTTGTTCAATCGCCTCCAACTTGGCACGACAAAACTTGAGCAGCTCGGCGCCACGCTGGTAGCCAGACATGAGCTGATCCAGCGGCAATTGCCCGGACTCAAGCTGCGCCGCCAATTGCTCCAGCTCTTGCAAAGCAGCTTCGTAGCTGGTTGGTGCCGCCGTTTTAGGGGCACTAGCAGTTTTAGCAGCTTTTGCGCCGGTTTCTGGCAATAAAGATTTGGTTGCCATAGTTATGAGAAGAAGGTGGTCATCAAAATAAAAGCAAAATTAAAGGTTAAGACCCAAATAAGCCTGCACCCTGCATTTTATGTGATAGCTACCACCCCTCTAGTTTGGTGGCTAAAAAGTGACTATTTTGGCTATTTTGTCATCAGACTAGGCAGCCAGAGTGAAAAAGCGGGCACATAAGTCACCAAGAACAAGGTAGCTATCAGCGCCCCGTAAAACGGCCAAATGGTTCGCATGACCTGCCCAACCGAGATACCACCAATCGCACAGCCCACAAATTGCGTGGTACCGACCGGTGGTGTGTTCAAGCCCAGTGCACAATTGATCAGCATCATGACGCCAAATGTCATCGGGTTCATGCCAAACTGCATGCAAATAGGCAGAAAAATAGGCGTACAGATCAGAATGGTCGCGGCCATGTCCAAAAAGGTACCGAGTACAAAAAGCAGCACATTCACCATCAAAAAGATCAACCAGGGCGAATTGGTCAGCGACTTCATCCAATCACCTGTCAACTGCGGCACTTCGTACAGCGCTATAAAGTAGCCAAACGCAGCGGATATGCCAATCAACAGCAACACGACCCCCGTCGTTTTACAAGCTTTGGCACAAGCCTTTATGAAATGTTTGAAGCTCAGGCTTCGATACACAAACCCAGTGACGATCAATGCCCACAACACCGCAGTCGCTGCTGATTCCGTCGCGGTAAACACGCCTGACAAAATACCCGTCAAGATAATGACAATGATCATCAACCCTGGCAGTGCAGCGGCAAAAGCTCTAGCCACCTCACCCCAACCCGCAAAATCGCCCCGCGTTGGATAGCCGCGTTTCACAGCCACCAAATACGCAGCCGTTAAATTACTGACGGTGAGCAACAAGGCAGGAATCAAGCACGCCAAAATCATACCAAACACGCTTACTGAGGCAATGCCCGCCATCGACAGCACCAAAATAATGATGTTGTGTGATGTGGGCATCAACGCCCCAACCAAGGAAGCATGCGTGGTGACGTTGACGGCGTAGTCTGCGTCATAGCCTTCCCTCTTCATCAACGGAATCATCACCGAGCCCATGGCGGACACATCAGCCAAGGGCGAACCTGCAACGCCACCAAACAAGGTGCAACCAATGACGTTGCTCATACCCAAACCACCACGTACATGCCCCACCAAGCTGTTGGCAAAGCGCACAATGCGATCGGCAATGCCGCCGTAAAGCATCAATTCACCCGCAAAAATGAAAAACGGGATGGCAAGAAATGAAAACACCTGCATGCCACCCACCATTTTTTGGAACACCACCAACATCGGCAAGCCGGCATACAAAATGGTGGCGATTGAAGACAGCCCAATCGCAAACGCGACGGGCACACCGATCAGCAAAAACAGCGTGAACGTGATGCTCAATAAAATCAATTCCATGCTGGCACCACCTCTTCTCCGCGCACCAAAGCGATGATGTGCTCGGCTGAAAACAGCACGATAAGCACCCCGGCGATGACCAAGGGAACATAGTCAACCGACTCGGGCACACTCAACATCGGTTTTTTTTCATGCCATTTCAACGTCGCCCAGACCCAACCGCTGTAGGCCATCAACACACCAAAAGTCGCCACACACAGGTGGATGAGGACTTCCAACTTCAAGCGCCAAGATTCCGGCAGCAAAGACACAATCGACTCCAAGCCAATGTGCCCCGCATCACGCACCCCCACCGCCACACCAAGTGCGGTGACATACATCACCAGCAGCATGGCCAAGGCTTCCGCCCAGGTGGGCGAACTGTTGAACACATAGCGGCCAATGACCTGCCACTGCACGCTGACAATGACCACCAACAGCAGCACCACCGCCAGCATCAAACTGAGCTTGGACAGTTGTGCGCAAAAGCGCGTGTATCTACCGGTGAATCCTAACGCCTGAGTTTGCATTGTCATGTCTATTACTTGGTGTCCTGCACCGTTTTAACCAAACGCTTGAGGTCAGGCGTTGTCATGAATTTATCGTAGACAGGGCCCATCACCGCTTGGAACGATGCTTTGTCAACATCTACAAACTGTGCGCCTTCGGCTTTGACTTTTGCCAAAGACTTGGCTTCTTGCTCATCCCACTTTTGACGCATGAAAATCACAGAGTCTTTGGCTGCTTTGCGCACCATGTCTTGCTCGGCCTTGGGCAATTTGTCGTAGCTGATTTTGCTCATGACCAAAATTTCGGGTGCCATGGAGTGCTCAGTGCGGCTGTAAAACTTCACCGCTTCAGCATGTTTGGCCGTATCAAACGATGGGATATTGTTTTCTGCCGCGTCGATGATGCCTGTTTTAAGCGCGGTATAGACCTCACCATAGGGCATGGGCGTTGCATTGGCACCCATGGCAGAGATAAGGGAAACCCACAAATCAGATTGCTGCACGCGGATTTTCATGCCTTTGACATCAGCCACCGTTTTGATCGGTTTTTTGGCATAAAGAGAACGCGCGCCGCTGTCGTAAAAAGCCAAGCCGATGAAACCATGCTGCTCGCAATCTTTCAAAATTTCATCGCCCACAGGACCATCCAAACTCTTACGCATGTGCTCCACAGAACGGAACAAAAACGGCATGGTTGGCACTTGTGTTTTGATGCAAATATTGTTCATCGGTCCGACGTTGACACGGGTGAAATCAAGCGCACCAATTTTGACTTGATCAATGGTTTCCTTTTCGCTGCCAAGCGCTTGCTTGTTGAACACTTTGATGCTGTGCTTGCCGCCTGAGGCTTTGTTCAACAACTCGCCCATGTGTTTAACAGCGACGACGGTGGGGTAGTCGTCTGCGTTGTGCGTATCGGCAGATTTGAATTCTGTCGCTTGGCTGCTGGTAGCACTCGCTAACAACAGCGCGGCAATGGAAGCTGTACCGACCAAGGTCTTTGTAAATTTCATGATGACTCCTAAATTTATAAGTTAAAGAATTAAGAACAAGAATAAGATGCAGAAAAGCAAGGCTCGATTTGGCCTTTTACATTTAGCTCAAGACTAAAAACAGCGCCACTCAAACCCGCTTCATTGCCGACAGCAACGGCGGGTTGTATCGACGTGACAAAAAGAATATTCATATCCGGCCCGCCAAAAGCGCACATGGAAGGTTTGGAGACAGGTACGTTCAATGAACTTATCAATTCACCTTGTGGGCTGAATCGGTGAATTTTCCCTGCATCGTTGGCGCAAATCCAATAGTTGCCGTCTACATCAACCGCCGCACCATCAGGCCGGCCAGGGTGGGCTGTCATATCGACAAACTCACGGCCATTGGTAATAGCGCCACTCGGGCCGCTGAAGTCAAACGCCCAAATTTTTTGCACCGTTGGGTGCGAATCCGACAAATAGCAGGTTGCGCCATCTGGGCTAAACGCCATGCCGTTTGGCGTGATCAAGCCTTCTACTTTTGCTGCGCTCAAACCGTTTGCGTCAAAGCAATACACCGCCCCCACCTGCTTGGCAGCCGCCATATCCATGCACATGGTGCTGACCCAAAAGCGGCCTTGGCTGTCACAGCGGCCATCGTTGAAACGCATATTCTGAATCGGGTGCGCAACAGCAGCCAGTAATCTTGCCTTTGTTTGTTGATTTGCTAACAGCTGAATTTCAAAAATCCCCGTTTCCATGGCGGCAATCGCACAGCCTGCTCTTTCCACCAAAGCAATGCAGCCCACGCGCTCATCCGTCGCCCAAGTTTGCTGCGTTTTGCTCTGCCAGTCATAGCGATGAATGTGCTTACCCTCAATATCCACCCAATACAGCGCCTGCTCAGCGGCTGACCACACGGGGCATTCGCCCACGCGGTCGCGGCTTGCAGACAGGACTTTGAAAGTTTGCATAGCGTTCTGTGATGGCTCTAAATTACTCAAACGGCCCAGCCACCACAAAACCACCACCTTGAAATTGCGCCACAGGGCTGGTCAGATCTGGCGCTTGCGTGCGGGCGTAAACAGCATCTTTAAATGCATCCGAGCTGTCCTGCGCTTTGTAGCCAATATGATTCGCTTGCGCGTTGTCCCACCACGTCACCGCGTTGTTTGACATACCAAAAATAATGCTGTGGCCCAGCACGGGCGTGGTTAAACAGGCAGTAATCAAGCGATGCAAATCGTCAAAACTCAACCATGTCGCCAACATGCGGCGGTCTTTCGGTTCAGCAAATGACGAACCGATGCGCACACAAGCGGTTTCAATGCCGTAGCGGTCAAAGTAAAAGCGCGACAAATCTTCGCCAAAGGCTTTGCTCACGCCGTACAAACTGTCGGGCCGCGGCGGATGCGATGCGTTGATGGTTTCAGATTGTTTGTAAAAACCCGTCACATGGTTGGAGCTGGCAAACACGATGCGTTTGACGCCCTGCTTGCGCGCCGCTTCGTACAAGTTGTAAACACCCAAAATATTGCCCTGCAAAATTGGCTCAAAAGCCGCTTCTGTGGACACACCGCCCAAATGCACCACGGCGTCCACGCCCTGCATCATCGCCATCACCGCGCAAGCATCGGCCAAATCGGCCAAAACAAACTCTTCCTGCTCGCCGGCCAAGCCAAAAGCGACGCGATCCGCACTGCGTAATATCTTGCAATTGGCTTTGAGCCGTGGCCGCAGCGCTTGGCCCAAGCCACCAGCTGCGCCGGTTAATAACAGTCGATGGTGTGAAAGGATGCTCATGAAATTACTTTAAACCGCCTTAAATGACGAAGAGAATGCGAAGAGATTGGACATTTCTCATAAATTTGATACAGTCTGATGACAGATACTTATCAGTTGTTAGTTATCAGACAACCACTAATGTATTTGCTACCCTATTAGCTGTCAAGTATTAATGGATGCCCCCTAGGTAAACCCCTAAGTCTTTAAATTATGCTCGTAAACACTGTTGTTGCAAACGCCCCCGCCCCACTGCGCCGTCCGCGTGGTTTGGTGACTGAAATCGTCGAATCTTTGGCAGCCAGCATTCGCGCGGGCGACATCAAGCCGGGCGAAAAACTACCTACAGAAGCCGCCATCATGACGCGGTTTGACGTTAGCCGCACCGTTGTGCGCGAGGCTTTGTCCAAACTGCAAGCGTCTAATTTGGTTGCCACGCGCCACGGCATTGGTACCTTTGCGCTGGCGCAAGTAGACCCGAAAACTTTCCACATCAGTGCCGTCGATTTTGCGACCGTGAACGATGTGATTTCGGTTTTAGAGCTGCGCATCAGCCTAGAGACCGAAGCTGCAGGCCTAGCCGCGCAGCGCCGCACGCCTGAAAACTTGACAACACTGCAGCAAGCGCTGGACACTTTTGAAGACGCCGTCAAAAATAATTCTGAAGCCGTGCCAAGCGACTTTCAGTTTCACCTAGAAATCGCCAAAGCCACGGGCAACCGGCATTTTGCGGATTTGATGACCTATTTGGGCGAAAACATCATCCCCCGCACCCGCGTCAACACCCCTGCACGCGCGCAGCAAGACCGCGCCAGCTACCTGCGACGCGTCAACACCGAGCATCAAAACATTTTGGCCGCCATTCGCAGCCAAGATGCCGACGCCGCCCGTGCCGCGATGCGCTTGCATTTGTCAAACAGCCAAGAGCGCTTGCGTAAAAGTCAGGCGACTTAGGCCAATTACTATGATTACCGTTCACCCTGAGCTTGTCGAAGGGTTGAAAGAAGACTTCGACGGGCTCAGCCCGAACGGCATATTTTTCAATCGAAGGCACAGGTAAAATCAACGCATGTCCCTTGAAAATTCACAGTCCTCCCAACTGTCCCAGTTATCTGTCAATAGCTACTTTGACGAAGCACTGTTCAAATTAGAGCAGCAAACCCTGTTTCAAAACGGCCCGCGCTACGTCGGCCACCGGTTGGCAGCTCCGAATCCGGGCAACTTTTACACCCTGCCGCAAGAAAACGCCGGCCGCGCGCTGATTCATGGCAAAGCCGGTATCGAGCTGGTTTCCAACGTCTGCCGCCACCGCCAAGCCTTGATTTTGCAGGGCAAAGGCAGCATAGCATCCAACGCTGCTGGTGGTTTGGGCAACTTGGTTTGCCCGCTGCACAACTGGACCTATGACACCAGCGGTCAAAACACAGGCAAACCCATGGGCCAGCTCATCGCCGCGCCGCACTTTGCCTGCGACCCCGCCCTGCACCTGCACAACTACAAGCTGCAAGAATGGAATGGCCTCTTGTTTGAAGTGGATTCACAAAGCCCCTTCGGCAGCAGCGGCCGCAACGTCGCCACCGACATGGCACAACTCGGCCCCCGCGCCGATTTGGACTTTTCGGGCTACAAGCTGGACCACGTGGAAATGCACGAGTGCAACTACAACTGGAAAACCTTCATCGAGGTCTATTTAGAGGACTACCACGTCGGCCCTTTCCACCCCGGTTTGGGCAATTTTGTGACGACGGGCGACTTGCAGTGGGAGTTCAAACCCGATTATTCGGTGCAAACTGTGGGGGTGGCGAATCGTTTGGGGCATGCTGGCAGTGCGATCTACGAGCGCTGGCAAACGGTTTTACTGAAGTACCAAAAAGACAATTTTGAGGGAAATCCTCCCAAATTTGGTGCGATTTGGTTGACTTATTACCCGCACATCATGATCGAGTGGTATCCGCATGTGCTCACCGTTTCCACCCTACACCCAGTTTCACCCCAAAAAACCATCAATATGGTCGAGTTTTTCTACCCCGAAGAAATTGCTGAATTTGAGCGTGATTTCGTCGATGCCCAGCGCGCCGCCTACATGGAAACCTGCATTGAAGACGACGAAATCGCCCTGCGCATGGACGCGGGTCGCAAAGCGCTGATCCAGCGTGGCGACAACGAGGTCGGCCCCTACCAAAGCCCGATGGAAGACGGCATGCAGGAGTTTCACCAGTGGTATAGACGTGCCATGCAGCCGGAGAAATTGACAGCATAAACAAATTTGCTATATTTTTCATAGCTAATTAGTCAATAAATACGCCGCCTATAACCACATTTATCCCTTAAAAACCATTATGCAAGCACTTTGGATGGTTTTAGCCTCGTTTTTGTTCGCCACCATGGGTGTGGGCGTCAAAATCGCCTCGGAAAACTTCAACACCTTTGAACTGGTCTGCTACCGTGGCCTGATCAGCATGCTGTTCATGTGGTTCATGATGCGGGCGCGCGGCGTGACGCTGGCCACCAGCGTGCCGATGATGCACGTTTGGCGTGCCACCATTGGCGTGCTGTCACTTGGCAGCTGGTTTTACGCCATCGCCCACCTGCCGCTGGCCACCGCCATGACGTTGAACTACATGAGTGGCGTGTGGATTGCGGCCTTCATCGTCGGCGGGGCGATGTTTTACAGTTCCGCCAAAGATGCCAAATCACAAGGCCCGCTGCTGCTCACCGTGCTGTGCGGCTTTGCCGGCGTGGTGATGACGCTGCGCCCGACGATGGACCAAAACCAGCTCTTCGCCGGCGTGATTGGCCTACTTTCAGGCATGGGCGCGGCACTCGCGTACATGCAAGTCACCGTTCTGGGGCGCTTGGGCGAGCCGGAGGAACGCACCGTGTTTTACTTCGCGCTGGGTTCAGCCATTGCGGGTGGTATCGGTTTGCTGTTTACCGGCTTGTCCCCCACTGCCAGCTGGAGCAGCGCGGGCGCTTGGTGGCTCGTCCCCATCGGCATTCTCGCCTCACTGGGCCAGTGGAGCATGACCCGCGCTTACAGCAAAGGCAGCACCTTGGTGGTGGCGAATATGCAGTATTCAGGCATCGTTTTTGCCGCCATTTACAGCTTGGCGCTGTTTGGCGACAATATTCCACCGCTGGGCTGGGCAGGCATGGTGGTGATCTTGCTCAGCGGCATTGCAGCCACCGCGCTGCGCTCACGGGCATTGCCGAACACACCGGCTGAAGAACATTGAAAGGTTTGTATGTACACCACCCTGATTTCCGCCGAACAACTCGCCGACATCCTCAAAAGTGAGCCTCCACTCACCGCCTCAGGCAAGCCAGTCATGGTGTTTGACTGCACGTTTGATTTGATGCAACCCGAACTCGGCCCGCAGCAGTTCGACGAATCACACATCCCAGTGGCTATTTACGTCAATTTAGACAAACATTTAAGCTCTAAAAACGACCTTGCCGCTGCCAGCGGTGGCCGCCACCCGCTACCCAGCCGCGAGACTTTTGCCGGCTGGCTCAGTAGCATCGGCTTCAGCAACGCGCACCAAGCCGTGGTGTACGACCGCAACGGCGTGAACTACTGCGGCAGGCTGTGGTGGATGCTGAAATGGGCGGGCCACGAAGCCGTCGCCGTGCTGGATGGTGGTTTGCAAGCGTGGCAAGCCGCTGGTGGTGCGGTCGAAAGCACCAAAGCAAGGTCAAAACCTAAAAAAACCCAGCTTTCACCCTCAAATTACGCTCTAGCCAGCGAATTAGTTTCCTTAACTGCTATAGATACTGTAGTAAATAATTTAAACAAAGCACATCAAACTGTATTAGACGCACGCGCTGCACCGCGCTTTCGTGGTGAAGTCGAACCGTTAGACCCCATAGCCGGTCACATTCCCGGTGCCTTGAACCGCCCGTTTGCGCAAAATATAGGCGCAGACGGCAAGTTCAAATCCGCCGATGCCCTCAAAGCCGAATTCAGCCAATTGCTCGCAGGCCGTGACCCTGCTAGCGTCGTACACCACTGCGGCAGCGGCGTCAGCGCAGTGCCCAATGTGCTGGCGATGCAGATTGCCGGTTTTGGCGTAACGGGTTTGTTTGCCGGCAGTTGGAGCGAGTGGGTCAGCGACCCCAGCCGACCAGTGGCGCAGGGCTAGGCTAAAGTCCTACACGAACCGGTACGTTCACAGCCCCGCCAGCTTGGCGTCGTCTAACCCTAGCCATGCGCCAAGTTACTGGCCAGCGATACCATCCCTATGCCTATGCCTAGCCAAAGAATCTGCGCCGCCGTTTGCTTGAAGCTGAGGCGTTTTTGCAGTTGCGGGATCAAGTCTGCCAGCGCCACGTAGATGAAGCTGCTGCTGACCATGACCAAGAAGTAGGGCAAGTAGTCTTGCAGCTGGTTGACCAGCCAGTAACCGGCCAAGCCGCCAATGGCGGTGACGGCGCCGGCGAGCGAGACTTTGACCAAGGCGATGCGTTTGTTGCTGCTGCTGTGGTTGAGCACCACGAGATCGCCCATGTGGTGCGGAATTTCATGCGCCAGCACCGCCAGTGCGGCGACCCAGCCTAGGCGCTGGTCGGCCATGAAAGCGGAGGCGATGAGCACACCGTCGCCAAAGCAGTGCACGCTGTCGCCAGTCAGCAGCGCCCAACTGCCGGGCTGCGGGATGTGGCTATGGCCGTGAGGCTGGTCATGCCTAGGCGCGGCAGGGTCGGTGCAATCGACCGCGTTGTGAGAAATCAGGGGGGAAAAAGGCAAGGTCGCAGGCTCTGGGGTTTGGTGGTGCTCATGGCCGTGGTGCCACAGCTCGGCTTTGTCGAGCAAAAAGAAAAAAATCAGCCCCGCCAGCAAGATGACAAACAGCTCTTTAGCACCCGCTTGCCCCTCAAACGCCTCTGGCAACAAGTGCATGAAGGCGGTGGCCAACAGCGCGCCTGCTGCCAGGCTGAGCATGTGCTGGGTGTAGCGCGCAAATGCGCCAAAACTCAGGGCTGCTGCCACCCAAACGCTGCCAATACCGGCAGCCAGGGTGGCCAAGAGGATGTAGAAAAGGGTCATGACGTCAACGCAAGATCAAAAGCGAGTTGGAAAAGTTTAATCAGATGAGTTTAACCAGCTCGCTGGCGGTCAACGTGTTGGCCGTGGACCAAGTGTCAGCCGCGAAGGTTACTCCCGCTTGCCGTGCTCGGTGCAACGACAGCAGGGCATCGGCAGGACAGCGGGCTTCGTCGCCCAGCCACGTCACCACAGGGTTGCGCCCCCACAGCTTCAAGTGCATTGCTGCTTCCAAACCGTCGCCGCCATTGTTGCCCGGGCCGCAAGCCAGCCAGAGGGTCTGCGCCTGCGGGGCGATGGCGCAGGTTAGCCGCGCCACGGCCAAACCAGCGCGCTGCATCAAGGTGTGCGGGGCAAGTTGCGCGGCTGCGGCTTGCTCGATACGGCGGGTGGCGGCTAGGCTGTGCAGCGGGTAGCTGGTCTGGTGGTTGAGGCGAATAAGCGACATGGGTTTACCCATCAACAGCTTAAGCCGGAAATTCTGGGTTGGATGTCAAGGTTGACAGCGGCAGCTCGCTGACTTCTTTCAACAAATTCGCCAACTGTAGCCCTGCCGCATGGATCAGTGCCTGGCCTTTGGCGGCGGTGGCGGCGGCGGCGTTACCAGCCGCGCCCATGGCGTTGTAATCCTGCATCTGCCAGCCCAGCTTGGCGCTGCTGCCGTTGCCTAAAACGGGATAAGCGGCAGCGCGGTCTTGTGAGGTGCTGTGAAAGTTTTGCGCTTGCGCCATATCCACGTACTTTTCGCGCAAAGCCAGCATCATCGAGGTTTCAATGTCACCGGCGTGGATGCCAAAGCGGTGCTCGTGCG
>CANKRG010000050.1 GCA_947485165.1 Comamonadaceae bacterium | reverse complement strand
GGGACAATCACAACTGTTTCAGCGTTTGACAAGACGAACGCTGCATCGTCAGCACTGCCAGATTTAACCGGTCGTTGCACCGCACTACCTGCAGCTGCGGTCACGGCCTCGCCGCCAAAACCACCCAAAATGACATTGAAGAATGAGCGGTTCATAGCCTTGCACATGATGTAGCTCAAAATCGCGCCAGATGATCCAACGAGCGAGCCCGCAATGATCAGCATCGCGTTATTCAAGCTAAAGCCAATACCGGCTGCCGCCCAACCCGAGTAGCTGTTCAACATCGACACCACCACCGGCATGTCAGCCCCGCCAATCGGGATGATGATGAGCACACCCATGACAAATGCCAGCGCGAGCATGGCGTAAAACGCTGGCATGCTCTGTGTCAAGGTGAAAATCAAACCTAGACCCAACAGCGCCAAACCCAAAACCAAATTGATCTTGTGTTGCCCCGCAAATTGCACTGGGGCACCTTGGAACAGGCGAAATTTGTATTTACCGCTGAGCTTGCCAAACGCGATCACTGACCCACTGAAAGTAACCGCACCAATAGCAGCACCTAAAAATAGCTCAAGTCTGTTGCCGACTGGAATTGCCAAGCCTTTTGCCACAATACCAAAAGCATACGGTTCAACCACGGCAGCAATCGCAATAAACACAGCCGCCAAACCAATCATGCTGTGCATAAACGCGACCAATTCAGGCATTTTGGTCATCTCGACCTTGTTGGCCATATAAGCACCCAAACTGCCACCCAAGACCAAGGCGATCAACAAATTCACCATGCCGGCCATGTTGCCGCTGGAGAGCTTGTAAATCAACGCAGCAGTGGTAACAGCCGCTATCGCCATACCTATCATGCCAAACAAATTGCCACGAATTGACGTGGTCGGGTGGCTTAGACCTTTGAGAGCTTGGATAAAGCAAATCGAGGCGATCAAATACATCAGGGTAACCAGGCTCATGCTCATTTTGCAGCTCCTTCAGTGGTCACAACAGCTGTTTTTTTCTCTTTCTTCTTAAACATTTCCAGCATGCGTCTAGTCACTAAAAAGCCACCAAACACATTGACTGCTGCCAACGCAACAGCTAAGAAACCCATAGTTTGACCCAGCGTGGTTTCAGTCAACGCAGCTGCCAACATGGCACCCACGATAACGATGGCGGAAATCGCATTGGTCACAGCCATCAGCGGCGTGTGCAAAGCGGGTGTGACCGTCCACACCACGTGGTAACCCACGTAGATGGCCAAGACGAAAATGATGAGATTGAGAATGGTGGGGGAAACGACATCCATGATTGTTCCTTTTAAATTTATTGTTGTTGTGTTCTTAGATAGACTTATTTACGTCTGAATTACTTACGTTTGACTTCGCCGCCTTGCGACATCAAACAAGCCGCCACAATGTCGTCTTCCATATCAACATGCAACGCACCTTCTTTGTTGATGATGAGCTTCAGGAAGTCGAGCACATTGCGTGCGTACAGTGCGGATGCATCTGCCGCTACCAGCGCTGGCAAATTGGTATCGCCTACGATGGTGACGCCGTGTTTCACCACAGTCTTGTCAGCCTCTGAAATGGGGCAATTGCCGCCGCCCGGCTTGCCTTCAAGGTTTTGGCCTTTACCAGCCGCAATATCGATGATGACTGATCCTGGCTTCATGGACTTGACCATGTCTTCTGTAATCAACGTTGGTGCTGCACGGCCCGGAATCAGCGCTGTGGAGATGACGATATCTGCCAAAGCAACGCGTTTGGCTACTTCGACGGCTTGGCGTGCTAACCAGCTCGGTGGCATCGGCTTGGCGTAACCGCCCACCCCGGCTGCGGCTTCTTTTTCTTCATCGGTGTCGTAAGTGACTTCGATGAATTTACCGCCCAGCGACTCGATTTGCTCTTTCACGCTGGGGCGCACGTCTGATGCCTCAATCACCGCGCCCAAACGCTTGGCTGTTGCAATAGCCTGCAAACCGGCCACGCCTACACCCAAAATCACCACACGGGCGGCTTTGACGGTGCCGGCAGCGGTCATCAGCATGGGGAAAAAGCGCTGGTATTTGTCTGCCGCCATCATCACGGCTTTGTAGCCGGCGATGTTGGCTTGACTGGAGAGCACGTCCATGCTTTGGGCGCGGGTGGTGCGCGGCGCAGCTTCTAAGGCAAAACCGGTCACTCCCGCTGTAGCTAGGCGTTGCAAACCATCGGCGTCAAACGGGTTCAGCATACCGACCAGCGTGCTGCCTGATTTGAGCATTTTGGCTTCTGAATCAGTTGTATTACGAACTTTCAAGACCAAATCGCAGCTGAAAGCGCCGGCTGCGTCGGTGATTTCAGCGCCAGCAGCGACATAAGCATCGTCTGTCACGCTGGCGGCAACACCTGCGCCTGATTGGATGCGCAATGTGTGGCCTTGCGCGGCGAGTTTTTTGACGGTCTCTGGTGTGACAGCGACGCGGGTCTCGCCTGCCAAGGTTTCTGCGGGAATGCCTATGAGCATAAAGGGTCTCCTAAATTACGATGCTTGACGTGTGAACTTTAAAAATTGCCCTTAGCTTACAACAGTTTCAGCGCCAAACCGCCTAGGTCTTACACCAATGAGACAGGCTCACCAATATTGCTATTCACTATAAATTTAGCAGCTGCTTAGGCAATAAATACGCCTTAATCTGCGCCCGCTTCACGATGTCTTTCCAAATCTTCTGCTCACCCGCAATAAATTTGGCGTATTCAGCAGGGGTATAGACGCCAGACATGGCATTAAGCGATAGGGGTATCACGAATCGTGATGGCTGATTTCTCCAGATTTTTTTGCTAAATCAACTTCACACCCAGCCATTGCTGCGCGGTGACCAGCTCCCGTGCGCAATCTGCCAACACCACCCGGGCGGCCAGCGCTGCGCAAGCCATGCGTGCCAGTCGGCAAAATCAGCGGAAAGTCTTTCAAATCAGCCAAGCTGGCACGGGAAGCCGGCTTGATGACTTGTCCATCCTTGGTTTTAGAAGACGTCGCTTGAATCAAAAACAGCTTTTCCTCCACCAGCGGCAGCACGCTCCAACGCCGCGCGGCTTGGGTGTCGAACAGAATCGTCAAATCCAGCACGCGAACAAAATAACGAAGTTGACGCAGTTCCATGCTGAGATAATCTCATATATGTCATTAGATTTAACATTTTCAGCATCAGAGAAGCAAAAAACAAGCGCAGGACGCCGTGTGGTGGTCGGTTTGAGTGGCGGCGTGGACTCGGCTGTGACCGCTTATTTGCTGAAACAGCAAGGCTATGACGTGGTCGGCATCTTCATGAAAAACTGGGAAGATGACGATGATTCTGAGTTTTGCTCGTCGAACCAAGACTTTATCGACGCTGCCGCCGTGGCTGACGTCATCGGCATTGAGATTGAACACGTCAACTTCGCCAGCGAGTACAAAGACCGCGTCTTTGCCGAGTTTTTGCGCGAATACCAAGCGGGTCGCACCCCCAACCCCGACGTGCTGTGCAATGCAGAAATCAAGTTCAAAGCGTTTTTAGACCACGCCATGCGGCTGGGGGCCGATAAAATCGCCACCGGCCACTATGCGCGGGCGCGGTTGAACGAGGCGTCACAAAAATACGAACTTCTAAAGGGTTTGGATGCCAGCAAAGACCAAAGCTATTTTTTGCACCGACTTAACCAGGCGCAGTTGTCTAAAACACTGTTCCCGGTCGGTGAATTGCAAAAAACCGAAGTGCGCCGCATTGCCGATGAGATTGGTCTGCCGAATGCCAAAAAGAAGGATTCGACCGGTATTTGCTTCATTGGTGAACGCCCTTTTCGCGACTTTTTGAACCGCTACATCGCCAAAGAACCTGGCCCCATCAAAAATGCGGACGGCCGCGTGCTGGGTTCGCACCAAGGTTTGAGTTTTTACACGCTGGGGCAGCGCCAAGGGCTGGGTATTGGCGGGGTGAAAGCAAAAGGCGCGGAACTCAAAGCGATTCAAGCTTTGGGGCAACGCGGCGTGGGTGAGCACACACCGTGGTTTGTGGCGCGCAAAGACATGGAAAAGAACACGCTGTGGGTGGTGCAAGGGCATGACCACCCGTGGTTGCAATCACATGCGCTGGCGGCAGACAACCTGAGCTGGGTGGCGGGTTATGCGCCGACGTCAGCATCGCTCAACTCAAAAACCCGCTATCGGCAGGCGGATGCGCCTTGCGAACTGATAAGTTGCGATATGGGTGTCAATACGTTTGAGTTGACCTTTCCGCAGCCGCAGTGGGCGGTGACACCGGGACAGTCTGCTGTGCTGTATGACGGCGAGGTGTGTTTGGGTGGCGGGATTATTAGCGCTGCCAGCGCTTAAAGTTTGGGAGCGAAAACTTCTGTGTTTGCAATACCAATTTTTTGGAGTCCTTCACGCTGTGCTGTCGCCATGACTCGTGCGACATCTTCGTATTTAGCTTGAGGCTCTGGTTTGAAATGAATTTCTAATTGATCATCTGGCTTTTTCTGTGCCTCTGCTTTCATCAAGCCCTCTAAAGTCGCCAAATCAAGAACAGGTCTGCCTTCCCAAGTGATTTGGTTTCCTTTTTTGATCTCAATAACAATGGGTTCTTTGGGTTTAATATCGCTATTTGGCGATTGAGAACTCACATCAAGAGTTACTGAATGCATATTCAAAGGTATGCTAATGATCAACATTACCAGCAACACCAACATGATATCAATCAAGGGCGTTGTGTTCATTTCCAGCATGACTTCAAGATCACCTGACGTGGCGCTCGACTGACCGATATTCATTGCCATGTATTTGTCTTCCGAAATGATTAGTTTTTATCCGGCGGTTGCGTGATGAAGCCAATGTTCAAGACACCCGCTTCTTTCAAACCATAGACTAGTTTTCCAATAGCATCAAAACTCACGCCAGCATCGGCACGGATGTGAACTGTTGGCTTGTCATTCATTTTTTTGATGGCGTCTAAACGGCTTTGAAAATCTTGTGGGCTTGTAATTGGCTCATTACGCCAATACCGAACGGAATTTGCGTCTACAGAGATAACGATAGTTTCCAGCTGTGCTTCACTTATGACAATCTTTTCTTTCGGCAGCTTCACCTGAATCGATGTCGTCACCGCTGGAATCGTGATCAAGAAAATAATCAACAACACCAACATCACATCTACCAAGGGTGTGGTGTTGATTTCAGCCATCAACACGTCGTCGTCGTTGCGGCTTTTATTGAATGTAATTGCCATCGTGTTTTTGATTCTTATTTAGCACGCGGTTTGTCTGCTTGTTGCAACAAAGTGGTGTGCAAATTCGAGCCAAAAGCACGCACACCATCCATGCCTACTTTGTTGCGACGCACCAGCCAGTTGTAGCCCAACACGGCGGGCACGGCGACGGCCAAACCAATCGCAGTCATGATCAGCGCTTCACCCACTGGGCCGGCGACCTTGTCAATGGAGGCTTGGCCCGAGGCGCCAATTTTCACCAACGCGTTGTAAATCCCCCAAACCGTACCAAACAAACCGACAAACGGTGCCGTAGAACCCACCGTCGCCAACACAGCCAGACCTTGCTGCGAATTGCCTTGCACGGTCGCTACAGAGCGCTCAATATTTTGCGCAGCCCAGGTATTCAAATCAACCTGCCCAGCCACTGTGGGATGCTGTTTCACCGCGTCTAACGATGATTCAACCATGAACCGATATGGGCTGGTCGCGGCCATCGCACTTGCACCTTGCTGCAAGCTACCGGCTTTGGCAAAAGCTTTCTCTGCATCTGCCGCCATTTGTTTTAATTTGTTCTGTTCGATCAATTTGCTAACCAACACATACCAGCTGGCCAGTGACATGATGATCAACAGCAAGATCGTTGTTTTTGCCACCCAATCGCCTTGTCCCCAAACAGCCGCTAAACCGTAAGGGTTTTCAACCAAGGGAGCTACGGTTGGCGGCGGGGTCAGTGCCACAGTTGGTGCCACCATTTGTGCATGCGCTATGTTGCTTAAAAAAATGAATGCCGCAGCAAAAAGTGGTTTGATGTTTTTCATTTTAAATTCCTCGTTTATCTATTCAATTTATTTGGGGCAATCGCCGTTCAGCATCCTTAATCCGTTGCGCAGGCTTGGATTTGTAGGGTGCAAGCAATCATCTTTTTTCGCTTTTTCAAATTCTATTTCGTAGTTTTCAGGGCGTTTATTGGGGTTCAATTGCGCGCTAGATTTTCGCTGAAAATCACCAGGCAACCAACCGTTGCGAGGGCCACCTTGGTACATAGAGCCCGCAGCGGCACCAGGCGCACCATTAGATAAGCCAGAACCCAAGGGGTTGGCCAACGCCCCACTTAACGATGGTGCGCCTGAACCAGCAGGAGCAGCTGCTGCAGCCCCCGCACCGGGTGCAGCATTGGTGGTTGAAATTGCACGATTTGACCCACCCGTTGAAGGCGCAACCGCAGCCGCTGCAGCGGGGGCCGCGGAAGCGGAAGCTGAAGCCGCAGATGCAGATGCAGATGCTTTCGCAGGTTCGGCAGCGGGCGCTGCGGCGGCTGGTGCAGCAGGAGAAGGTGTCGCTGCGGGAATGACTGGCGCTGGAGCAGGTGTAGGCGCAGGCGCAGGCGGTAATTCAACAGCTACCTCGGCCACCACGGGCTTAGGAATTTCTTTGGGAACTTCCTTCACCACCTCTTGAGGAATGACTTTAGGCGTTTCTTGCAGCACCTCTTTTGGCACTTGCACCTCAACCGGCTTCAACTCCACCATTCTTTCAGGCGGCTTTGGCAATACCACTGGTTTCTCAACCGGCTTCTCAATAGGTTTTGGTGGCTCAGGCGGTTTTGGGGGTACGGTCAATGGCTCAACCGGTGTGGTGATTGTTTTCTTCACCACCACAGGCTTTTCAATGGGTTTGATGAGCTCAGGTGGCTTCGGTATCGTAATTATTTTTTTTGGTGGTGGCTTAGGCAAAGGCTGCGTGATGGGCAAATTCAGCATCACCACGGTTTCGCGAACCACGCGCTGCACTGGTGCTGTTTGCAGCAGCAGCCAAAAGAATGCAATATGCAAGACTGATACCACCAGCAGCGCAGGCCGCGAGAGGCGTGCGCTGTGCTTCTGGTATTCGTAGTTTTGGAATTGCATTAATTGATGATAATCGCACAAAATTCAAAGCGGTAATACCGCCTATGAATTTTTCATGTGCTTTACCTGGTGAATGCAATACAAAAGTAGCTTTTGAATCTAAATATTAGCGAATACGATGCAAAATTAATCGCCTTTGATGTTGCGTGATTTGATGAGCGCTCCAAACCTAGCACTGTCAACACCTGCACGCGCACCAAATTCTGCAGGGCGCATGGGCGCAGCTGCACCACCAATAGCCGTGACGCGATCTTGAAACGATTTAGTGTTGAGAATTTTATTGATCTCGGCATTGAGCTCATTGACAACGGCTACCGGCGTACCTGCAGGTGCGTAAAAGCCAAACCAACTGTCTGCATCAAAGTCTTTGAGCCCTGCTTCATCCATCGTCGGTACGTCTGGGAACAGTGCCGATCTTTTTGGACTACCGACCGCTAAGAGTTTCAGCTTTCCAGCACGCACACTTTGCAAGCCAATGCCCGGATCAAACATAAAATCAATTTGCCCACCCAGCAAATCTTGCATGGCTGGTGCTGCACCACGATAAGGGATGTGAATGGCAAAGATATCGAGTTGTTTGAAATGAATTTGAGGCTGTTGAAGCATCTGAGCGTTGCGGCAAGCCCGTATTGTGGGGCAACACTGATCCGACTTTACACAGCATTACATTGCCTATATGTTGCGTTTGCACAGCCACCGGATACTTAACCTCAATCCAGAGCCAATACCATAACAAGGTGCAGACGCTGGAGTTGTTTAACTCTTCAAGGATGAATGATGAAACTCTCTAGCAAACACTTACTCCTCACCACGTTGATGGCTACTTGCGGATTTGCCGCCTCAGCGCAAAACGCCATACCAACAGCACCTGCTACGGGTGCGCAACCACACATGCATGACCGCAAGCACCGTGGCGACCATTCAAGCATGCGTGAACGCATGTTTGGCAACCACCAAGAGCGCATGCTCAAACGCCAAGCTGAATTGAAAACCAAGCTCAAAATCACCCCAGCACAAGAAGGCGCTTGGGCCACTTTTGCAGCCGCTATGCAACCACCAGCAAACATGGCTGGGGGCATGATGGGCACGCACCATGACCCTAAAGTCAAAGCCGACATGGACAAGCTGACCACACCAGAACGCATCGACAAAATGCGTGCCCTGCGTGCCGAGCGTATGACCACCATGAATGCTGAGATGGACAAACGCGGCGCAGCTGCCAAAGCCTTCTACGCGGTGCTGTCATCTGAGCAAAAAGCAGTGTTTGACGCTGTTTCAATGCGCGGAGTCCGACATGGCATGGGCGGTGAACACGGCGGTCGCGGTGAACGTGGCGAAAAAGGTGGTCACAGTCGTATGGGTCACCACAGCTAAAAACGGCTTGCTTTAAGCCTTAAAAGCCAAGAAGCGCAGTCAACTTCGGTTGCTGCGCTTTTATACGTCAAATTATAGATTCCCGCCTGCGCGGGAATGACGGCTCTAACGACTAGATTGGCTATTTACGGCTTCTGTTTTTACGCTAAAAGCTTTTTCAATTCGCCGCTGTTGATGAGTTTGATCACATCTTCAGCACCGCCTACCAGCGCACCTTTAACAAAAACCATGGGAAACGTCGGCCAGCCGGTCCACATTTTCAAGGCATTGCGTTTGCGCCACTCGCTGACATAGCTGCCATAGTCCAAATCATGGTGGGCAATGCCTGCGGCGTCTAATGCTTTGCGGGCATTTTTCGGTATGGGGTTGAGTCCCATACCGACCACAACAACAGAGTGCGCGGCGACTGCCGCTTGCACTTCAGCCACGATGGTTTGCTGATTTTGGGCGATTTTGTCGCGAATAGCGGGGTGAATGTTAGCTTCAGCTAGGGTTGCACGGGGCATAAAGTCATCCTAACAAGGAGAGAAAGTAAGGGAAGAAGGGTCAATATATATGAAATTTGACCTGCTCCCCTATCTTAGGATCTAGCCCTCAAAATTAAAGAGCAGCTTGCAACAATTTCACCATTTCAGCCCGTTTTGAGGTCTGCGCACCTGCTAAAACAAAGCCAATGACCGCGTTTTGTTCATTGTTGAACTGCCAAACATTTGGCTCAGCGGATGTCCACTGCCCTTTTGAGCCTATCGCTGGCGGTGCAATCATCAGCGGTAAAGCGGGCGTTTTCACCGCAACGGGCATGACGGGGAACAAGACATCCGTCTTGTTCCCTGCCAATGTCTGGGTTAATGTTTGGGCCAAGGCTCTGGCCGCGTTCATGATGGGCATGACGTAAGGCAAAGTCGTGTTGCCCGCACTGGCGTATTGGGCAGAATCGCCCAAGGCATAGACATCAGGCGCACTGGTTTGCAAAGCCGCATCAACTTGGATGCCCCGCTCGCAAGCCAAACCTGCCGCAATTGCCAAACGGGTGTCTGCGCGCAGGCCGATGGCGCTTAAAACGACATCCGCAGGGATGGTTTCACCGTTTGCCAAGGTCACTTGCTGTGCAGATTCAGCATCTTTACCCGGTTGATTTGCAGCCTTATTCACCGCCTGAACCGTCGTTCCAAAATGCCACTGAACGTCTAGATCTTGCAAAGCTTGACGTAATTGCTCGCTCGCGGCTTCGGGTAACAATGCGCCCAAAGGACGACTGGCTGGGTCAACCACGCTAACTTGGTAGCCTGCGTTGATCAGGTCGTTGGCAAACTCGCAACCAATCAAACCAGCGCCCATGATAACCACCCTAGCAAGTGCATTTTCAGGTGCATTTTTACTATCATTTTCACAACTACTTAGGCAATGAATACGCCGGCTGGAGGCAGTTTTTAATGCTTCGTAAAAAGAGGTGAAATCATCCAAAGAATTAACCGAAAGCACTTGCTCTGCGGCATCACCAGCCACCGGAATACGTATAGGCGCAGCACCTGTGGCTAACACCAAACTGCTGAAATCAAAGCTTCGAATAACGCCATCTTTTTCCGTTGTGACCGTTTTAACGCAAGGGTCAAAACGCAGCACCCGCATGTGCGCCAGCAAGGTGACGTTTTGCGTTTCCGCCATTTTGGCCGCCGGCGTCACCACCAGTTGATCAGGTGCCTTTTTCTGTGCAAATGCGTTGGACAGCGTGGGTTTGGCGTAAAAATCGCCACTGTCAGCGGTGATCATCACCACTGGCGTGGTGGCATCCAGTTTTCGGAATTCACGCGCCGTCGTCCAGCCCGCCAGCCCCGCGCCAATGATGATGATTGGGTTCATAACTTGTTAGATCTCTACAGCTTCGAAATCGGCCTTGGCGACGCCGCAATCCGGACATTCCCAGCTTGCCGGCACGTCTTTCCATAAGGTGCCAGCTGCGATACCGTCTTCTGGGCGGCCCGCTGTTTCGTCGTAAACAAAGCCGCAAACGATGCAAATATATGTTTTCATGGTGTTTTCCTCGTTTTATAAATTGAATGGTTGAATTATGCAGAAGCTATCACAGCATCCAAACGCGCCTGATAGTACACTGCATGGCGCTTTTCGACGTTGGCGAGCGCGGCAAAACGTTTTTGCGCCTTCTCTAACATCGCTTTGAATTGCGCGGCGTGGACTTTGCTTTCTTCAATCTGCTCATCCATCTCGGCGACGGCTGCGGCGTTGCCTTCTATTTCGGCAGTTTTACGGAACCCTGGGTACATCTCAGTGTATTCGTAGGTTTCACCGTCGATGGCGATTTGCAAGGCCTTAGCGGGTGTCATCGTGGCTTTGGGGTAGAGCAAATCTAAGTGGCCGAAAGCGTGCATGATCTCTTGATCAGCAGTAGCTTCAAACGCTTCAGCCGTTTCAATATCGCCTGATTCACGGGCTAATTTCGCAAAATAGCGGTATTTGATGTGCGCCATGGACTCGCCCGCAAAAGCGGATTCCAAATTGGCAATGGTTTTGATCTCGGGTACGGTTTTGATAGCGGTTGTCATGGTGAACTCCTAGGTTTAAATGGGTCTTCAATAGCATTTACTAATCGAATCAGAAGTAATGATAGGTTTATTTGATAGTTAAAGCCAATTGATTTTGCCTAACTGATTGATAGCGACTATCAAACGCCTCTTTAATCTCGTTTGAATGTATTTTTTGGCTTTTATTTATGTAAGGCCTGCGCCAGTATCTGTCGAGAGATTGACCTAGAATAAGAAAGCTTTTTCAAGCACCAAACAAGCATTTCACATAGTGATAAATAACGCAAGCGGGGAACATATGGCAAACAACACATCAAAAATTATCTACACATTGACAGACGAAGCGCCCATGCTGGCAACGCACTCTTTTTTGCCGGTGGTGAGAGCCTTTGCTGCGCCGGCAAATATCGACGTGGCGCTGAGCGATATTTCTGTTGCGGCCCGTGTGTTGGCGGAGTTTCCAGAAAACTTGACGGAAGCGCAAAAAGTACCCAACACGCTTGCTGAACTTGGCCGCTTAACGCTACTGCCAGATACCAACATCATCAAGCTGCCCAACATCAGCGCGTCTGTGGGCCAGTTGACAGCGTGTATCAAAGAGCTGCAAAGCAAAGGCTACAGCATTCCTGATTACCCAGAAGCGCCAAAAACTGACGAAGAAAAATCTATCCGTGCCCGCTACTCTAAGTGCACCGGCAGCGCCGTGAACCCGGTCCTGCGCGAAGGCAATTCTGACCGCCGCGCACCGAAAGCCGTGAAAGAATACGCGCGTAAAAACCCGCATTCCATGTCTGAGTGGAGCCAAGCTTCTCGCTCGCACGTGTCCCACATGCACAAAGGCGACTTCTACCACGGCGAAAAATCCATGACCTTGGACAAAGCCCGCGACGTGCGCATGGAGTTGCTCACCACCTCAGGCAAAACCATGGTGCTCAAGCAAAAAGTGTCTTTGCTCGACCGTGAGGTCATCGACAGCATGTTCATGAGCAAAAAGGCGTTGTACGAGTTCTATGAGAAAGAAATTGACGACGCCTTCAAAACCGGTGTGATGTTCTCCCTGCACGTCAAAGCCACGATGATGAAGGTGTCGCACCCCATCGTGTTCGGCCACTGCGTGAAGATTTTCTACAAAGACGCGTTCGCCAAGCACGGCAAACTGTTTGACGAGCTGGGTGTCAACGTGAACAACGGCATGGCAGATTTGTACAGCAAGATCGCCACATTGCCCCAGTCAAAGCAAGACGAAATCAAGCGCGACATCCACGCTTGCCACGAAGGACGCCCCGAGCTGGCCATGGTGGACTCGGCCAAAGGCATCACCAACTTCCACTCACCCAACGACATCATTGTGGACGCTTCCATGCCCGCCATGATCCGCAATGGCGGCAAGATGTGGGGCGCAGATGGCCGTTTGAAGGATGTGAAGGCGGTGATGCCAGAGTCCACCTTTGCCCGCATTTACCAAGAAATCATCAACTTCTGCAAATGGCATGGCGCGTTTGACCCGAAAACCATGGGCACGGTGCCCAACGTCGGTTTGATGGCGCAGCAAGCTGAGGAATACGGCTCGCACGACAAAACCTTCGAAATCACCGAAGCTGGCGTGGCGAATATTGTGGATATCGCAACCGGTGAAGTACTGCTCTCAGAAAACGTTGAAGAAGGCGATATTTGGCGCATGTGCCAAGTGAAAGACGCACCGATTCGCGACTGGGTGAAACTTGCCGTCAACCGCGCCCGCAA
This sequence comes from Comamonadaceae bacterium, assembly GCA_947485165.1. Taxonomy (GTDB): domain Bacteria; phylum Pseudomonadota; class Gammaproteobacteria; order Burkholderiales; family Burkholderiaceae_C; genus Aalborgiella. Next base: position 3,980 of record CANKRG010000050.1, on the reverse strand, counting down.
CTCTGGCATGCCTGTCGTGTTCTGGCTGGACCAATACCGTCCGCACGAGGCGCAGCTCATCACCAAAGTCAAAATGTACCTGCATGAGCACAACACATCAGGTTTGGATATCCAGATCATGAGCCAAGTGCGTGCGATGCGCTACACCTTAGAGCGCGTTCAGCGCGGTTTGGACACCATCAGCGCGACCGGCAATATCTTGCGCGATTATTTGACAGACTTGTTCCCAATTTTGGAACTCGGCACCAGCGCTAAAATGCTCTCCATCGTGCCATTGATGGCCGGTGGCGGCATGTACGAAACAGGTGCTGGCGGCTCTGCGCCCAAGCACGTGCAGCAGCTGGTGGAAGAAAACCACCTGCGCTGGGACTCTCTGGGCGAATTCATGGCCTTGGCCGTATCGCTGGAAGACTTGGGCTTGAAATCGGGCAACAAAAAGGCAAGCGTTTTAGCCAAAGCCTTGGATGATGCCACCGGCAAGTTGCTTGAAAACAAAAAAGGCCCCTCCACCCGCACCGGCGAGCTGGACAACCGTGGCAGCCATTTCTACCTCGCCATGTATTGGGCGCAAGCACTGGCTGCGCAAACGGAAGACACCGATTTGCAAGCGCACTTTGCAACATTAGCCAAGACCTTGACTGCCAACGAAGACAAAATCGTTGCTGAACTCAAAGCCGTACAAGGCAAACCAGCTGACATTGGCGGCTACTTCTTGGCAGATGCACAAAAAGTAGATGCCGTGATGCGCCCAAGTGCGATGTTCAACGCCGCACTGGCTGCAGCAGCTTAAAGTGCTTAGCGCAGCCGTCTAAGCCTTTAGCGCAGCTGCTCTGGTTATCTCAAGAGGCTTTGTAAAAAATGTAGTCAGACTGGTAGCGAACAATCTGTTTGCTGCCAGCGTTGCCTGCATCACAAGCCGTCGCCGGTGCAACGCCGCCAACCGCCAAAGTTGTTGAATAACTGATACGCAGACTCCAGCCGTTTTGGATTCAAAAATTCAAGTTTATGTTGATCATTTAGGCAAAACGACCGCATTTGCAGCCCTAGCCTGCCACGGCGCGTAGGCTTGCATGGTGGTTTTGAACGCATTTGAGGCCTCAAAACTCGCCAAAGCAGCCTGCAATGCTGGCCACGGCTGCTGTGCAAACCAGTTTTTATCCGTATTCGCAAATTGCCTCAAAAATGGCATGTAGCCAGCGTGATATATGCCTAAGCTGCTGTTAAATTCATAGTTATTTTGAGATGTTTTTTGCAGCCACTCATTCACCGAATCTGCAAATACGGCAGCTTGAGCACGCTGGTCATGCGCATCCACGCCTTCATAGCGATTAGGATATTTGTACCGGTCTAAGTGCAATTTGAAGTCGCCATCGCATTGCGCGATCATTTTCAAGGCTTCTTCTTCGTTCTCTAACCACTGGTACGGGTCATTCTGCCGCAGCGCCCACAGCATGATGTCTAGGCTTTGGTCTATCACCTGCCCGTTTGGCAACACCAGCACAGGAACGGTGCCTTTGGGTGACGCATCCAGCATGGCAGCCGGTTTATACCGCAAAGCCACTTCGCGGTGTTCATAGTCAACACCGCTTGCGAGTAGCGCCAACCGCGCCCGCATGGCGTAGGGGCAGCGGCGGAAGGAGTAAAGAATAGGGAGATTAGGCATCATCCCGCTGCTTGGCTAACTGGATTTGCCGCTGCCGCTCCTTAAACCGCGCTAGATCTTCTTCGGTTTTTCTGCCATGGCAATGCGGGCAGCTCAAGCCCAGCACGAACAGCGGAGATTCTTTGTCGGCTTGGCTGATCGGCTCTCTGCAAGCGCGGCACAGGCCGTAATCGCCCACTTTCAAGCCGTGTCCCACCGTCACACGCTCGTCGAACACAAAGCATTCGCCCTGCCACAGGCTCTCCGCCTCTGGCACGGTTTCCAAATACTTCAAAATACCGCCTTCAAGGTGGTAAACCTCGTCAAAGCCTTGGGCTTTCAGGAAAGCGGTCGATTTCTCGCAGCGAATGCCACCCGTACAAAACATAGCCACTTTGGTTTTTTTGTCAATTTCACCCGCCTTTTTAGCTTCAGACTCCGCAATCTGCGGCTGCGCCATCAACCACTCAGGAAACAGTGAAAAACTTTTCAAGCGTGGATCCACCGCGCCTTTGAAGGTGCCAATATCAATCTCGTAGGTGTTGCGGGTGTCGATCACCAGCACATCGGGGTCGCTGATCAGCGCGTTCCAGTCACGCGGTTTGACGTATTTACCGACCATCTCGTTAGGGTTCACCGTCGGCACACCCATGGTGACGATTTCGCGCTTCAGCTTCACCTTCATGCGGTAAAACGGCGGCTTGGTGGACCACGATTCTTTGTGCTCCAGCGTTGCCAAACGCAGATCATTTTTAAGAAACGCCAACACCGCGCGCACACCCGCCGCAGGCCCAGCGATGGTGCTGTTGATGCCCTCATTCGCCAGCAAAATTGTGCCCTTCACGTCCTGCGACTCGCAAAAAGCAAGTAGCGGCTCTTTCAGCTCAGCGAAATTCGAGAGTTCGACGAACTTGTAAAAGGCAGCGGTTAAATAGGTCGTATGAGAGGTGGCAGGAGAAGTGGCAGTCATATCCGCTATTTTATCGACCTACGGCCACCATCTTTACCAAGCCTTTGCACAGCAGCACTTGCGGCGGCATGTCGGAGCCGTACAATTCACTTTAGCAAGTTACTAACCAACGGGTTATTAACCTTTATTTTGTAGGACATTCCCGCGACCGTTGGCACTCTCACTTTACGAGTGCTAATATAATTGCTGGACACATTGTTTGTTCCAAGGAGTTTGACGATGTCACTTGCTATCCCTCTTACGCTTCCAATCAAGATGAATGCTTTGCAACCTGTTAAATTGACGGCCAACAACACCCTCGCCACCGCCACGTGGGGCTTGGTGCCGTCACTCGGCAATTTGGACGCCTACATTTCCAGCGCCAACCGCATGCCCATGCTGACGCTGGAGGAAGAGCAGCGCTTTGCCAAAAACCTGCGTGACCAGAACGATTTAGACGCCGCTGAAAAGCTGATTTTGTCGCATCTGCGCTTGGTTGTCTCGGTTTCTCGCAAGTATTTGGGCTACGGCTTGCCGCATGGCGATTTGATTCAAGAAGGCAATATCGGCCTGATGAAAGCCGTCAAACGCTTTGACCCCGACCAAGGCGTGCGCTTGGTGAGCTACGCGATGCACTGGATCAAGGCCGAGATCCATGAATATGTGCTGAAAAACTGGCGCATGGTCAAAATGGCGACCACCAAAGCGCAGCGCAAGTTGTTTTTCAACCTGCGGTCTATGAAGCAAGAGCTCAAAGCCGATGCCGCAGCCTTGGGTGACGAAACCCACAGCAACACCCTGTCAGCCAGTGAAATCGGCCTGATGGCGAAAACCCTGAACGTCAAACCCGAAGACGTGGTGGAGATGGAAATGCGCCTATCCGGTGGCGACGTGCTGTTGGACCCAACGCCCAACGACGACGGCGAAGAAGCCTTTGGCCCCATTTCCTACCTGTCCGACACCCACCACGAACCCACCAACATGATAGAAGCGCAGCAGCGCGACCTGCTGGCCAGCGACGGCATAGCTGCAGCCCTGGCCGAACTGGACGACCGCAGCCGCAAAATCGTGGAAGAGCGCTGGTTGAAAGTCAACGACGACAGCTCAGGCGGCATGACTTTGCACGACCTGGCAGCTATCTACGGCGTCAGCGCCGAGCGGATTCGCCAAATTGAAGTGGCGGCGATGAAGAAAATGAAAAAAACATTGGCTGAGTTTGCGTAAAACGCGTAAAACCCAACTAAAAAGGCTCTCACGTGATGTGTAGAGCCTTTTTTAATGCTAATTTCGACTGTAATATGCGTATTTATTGACTAATATGCTATTTTATTTGTAGCATAAACTCATCGTCATCCAAGACCTGAATTGCTCTTCATAGTGAATGAAAAT
>CANKRG010000049.1 GCA_947485165.1 Comamonadaceae bacterium | reverse complement strand
TTGTGCTCAATCACCACAATGGTGTTGCCGGCGTCGCGCAGCTGGTGCAGCACCTTGAGCAGCAGGGCGATGTCGGCAAAATGCAGGCCGGTGGTTGGCTCGTCCAGGATGTACAGCGTGCGGCCGGTGTCGCGTTTGCTCAGCTCCAGCGCCAGTTTGACGCGCTGCGCCTCGCCGCCCGACAGCGTGGTGGCCGACTGCCCCAACTTGATGTAGGACAAGCCCACGTCCAGCAGCGTTTGCAGCTTGCGGGCGATGGTGGGCACAGTTTTGAAGAACTCGAACGCGGCTTCTACGGTTAAATCTAAAATCTGCGCAATGTTTTTGCCTTTGAACATCACCTCCAGCGTTTCGCGGTTGTAGCGCATGCCCACGCACACGTCACAGGGCACGTAGACATCGGGCAAAAAGTGCATTTCCACCTTTTTGACGCCATCACCCTGGCAGGCTTCACAACGGCCACCGGCCACGTTGAAGCTGAAGCGTCCCGCGCCGTAGCCGCGTTCTTTGGCTAAGTTCATCTCCGCCATCAGCTCACGAATCGGGGTGAACATGCCGGTGTAGGTAGCGGGGTTGCTGCGCGGCGTACGGCCAATGGGGGACTGGTCGACATTGATAACTTTGTCGAAATGCTCGATGCCCTGAATCTCCTCATGTGCAGCCGGCTCTTCATGGGCACGGTACAACTGGCGCGCCACCGCTGTGTAGAGCGTGTCGTTGACCAAAGTGGACTTGCCAGAGCCAGATACACCCGTCACACAGGTCAGCAAACCCACCGGAAACGCGACGCTGACGCCCTTCAGATTGTTGCCCGTCGCGTTGATGACCCGCAGTGCCTGCACATCGCCCTGCGTGGCTAAGTGATGGGCGTTGCGGTCGGCCCAAGCCAATGCGGCTTTGCTCGGTGCTTTTGCGTAAGCACTTGTTTTCGCTGGTTTTTTCAAGGCGGCAACGGTTTCTGACTTCAAAGTTGGCAGCCACGGCGTGCGTCGTTTAGGGACTTCGATTTTCAACACCCCAGACAAATACTTCCCCGTCAACGACTCAGTATTGTTCTTCACTTGTTCAAACGTGCCCTGTGCAATCACCCGCCCGCCATGCACGCCCGCGCCCAGGCCCATGTCGATCACATGGTCGGCGGCGTGCATCATGTCTTCGTCATGCTCGACAACGAGAACGCTGTTGCCAATGTCGCGCAGGTGTTTCAAGGTGCTGATGAGCCGGTCGTTGTCGCGCTGGTGCAGGCCGATGCTGGGCTCGTCCAGCACATACATCACGCCCGTCAGCCCCGAGCCGATTTGCGACGCCAGGCGGATGCGCTGCGACTCACCGCCACTCAGCGTCTCGGCGCTGCGGTCCAAGCTGAGGTAGTTCAATCCCACATCGTTCAAAAACTTGAGGCGCAGACCAATCTCTCGCACCACTTTGGCGGCGATTTCGCCTTTGGAGCCATGCATTTCCAACGCATTGAAGTAAGCGAAACTTTCCCGCAGCGTCCAGTGGCTGATTTCGAAAATTGATTTTTTATCCGTTCGCGATTCTCCCCCGCCCGTTCGGGCTGAGATGGTCGAAGCCTCCCCTTCGACCAGCTCAGGGCGAACGGAATCACTGACCAAATAGACGTGCCGCGCCTCGGTGCGCAGGCGTGAACCCTTGCAAGCCGTGCAGGGCTGCGAGCCACGGTAACGCGACAATTCCTCACGCACGGTGCTTGATTCCGTCTCGCGGTAGCGCCGCTGCATGTTGGGGATGATGCCTTCAAACGGGTGCTTTTTACTGAGCTTTTTGCCTTCAAAAGAACCCGAATCCATCACGTAGCTGAACTTGATTTCTTCCTCACCCGAGCCATGCAGCACTGCGTTTTGCACACTCTCCGGCAGATTTTCAAACGCTTGCTCAATGTCAAATTTGTAGTGTTTGGCCAAACTTTCCAGCAGTGCGAAGTAGTAACCATTGCGCCGGTCCCAGCTTTTGATCGCGCCACTGGCTAAGCTAAGCGTCGGAAACGCCACCACCCGCGCGGGGTCGAAAAACTCCATGTGCCCCAAACCGTCGCAGCTTGGGCACGCGCCAACGGGGGAGTTGAACGAAAACAGGCGCGGCTCCAGCTCGCTGATGGAGTAGGTGCAGACGGGGCAGGAGAACTTGGCGTTGAACAGATGTTCCACGCCAGTGTCCATCTCTTGCGCAATTGCCCGGCCATCGGCCAGTTTGAGCGCCGCTTCAAAGCTCTCGGCCAGGCGCTGCTTCAGGTCTTCGCGTACTTTCAGGCGGTCAATCACCACGTCGATGTCGTGCTTTTCGGTCTTTTTGAGTTTGGGTAAATTGTCAAACTCGTAAGCCTGCCCATCCACCCGAAAGCGCACGTAGCCCTGCGCCTGCATGGCGGCAAACACGTCTAAAAACTCGCCCTTCTTTTCTCGCGCCAGCGGTGCAAGGATCATCAGCTTGGTGTCTTCAGGCAGCGCCAGCACGGCATCGACCATCTGGCTCACGGTTTGCGATTGCAGGGCCAGGTTGTGCTCTGGGCAATACGGCGTGCCCGCGCGGGCGAACAGCAGCCGCAGGTAATCGTGAATCTCCGTCACTGTGCCCACGGTGGAGCGTGGGTTGTGGCTGGTGGCTTTCTGCTCAATAGAGATGGCGGGGCTCAGGCCCTCGATCACGTCCACATCCGGCTTGTCCATCAACTGCAAAAACTGCCGCGCATAGGTGGACAAACTCTCCACATAGCGGCGCTGGCCTTCGGCGTAGAGCGTGTCAAATGCCAAACTCGACTTGCCCGACCCACTCAAACCCGTGATGACGACCAGCTGGTTGCGCGGAATATCAATGTCGATATTCTTCAAATTGTGCGTTCGCGCTCCTCGAATGCTGATTTTTTGAGCCGCCAAAGCCTGCGCCAGGTAACGACCGCTTTGGTCGTTTACAGCCTTTTCAGCGGCTTTTTCTTTCTCGAAAGCAGCTTCAAAACTGGCGATGGATACGGCAACGGCGGAGGAATCGGTAGATGAATTCACAAAAAATCGCTAAAGAGCGTCAAAAAGACAACCTTCTATGATAAGCGTCTAACGAATCATCCGCAAATCACCTGTTTGGTATGTAGAATAATGACAGGCTACAACGCACACGCATTTACACAACTATTTGGAGCACTACATCATGGCGTCAGTCAACAAGGTTATTTTGGTCGGAAACTGTGGGCGCGACCCTGAAATTCGCTATTTGCCCAGCGGCCAAGCGGTGGCGAACATCAGCATTGCGACTTCCAGCCGCCGTAAGGACAAAAACACGGGTGAAAACATCGAAACGACGGAATGGCACCGTGTCACTTTTTATGACAAATTGGCTGAAATCGTCGGTGAGTATGTCAAAAAAGGCCGACCTTTGTACGTGGAAGGTCGCTTGAAATACGGCAAATTTACCAACAAAGACGGGCATGAGCAGAATACGTGCGACATCATCGCCACAGAAATGCAGCTTTTGGGTGGCCGTGAAGGCATGGGCGCACCGAGCGGGGATGAAGGTTCAAGCAGCGGTGGCGGCAGCAATTACAACGCCCGCCCAGCCAGCGCACCACGCGCGCCGTCAGCGCCAGCGCAGCGCCCAGCTGCTGCAAAACCTGCTGCCAGCGGTTTTGACGATATGGATGACGATATTCCGTTTTAGACAGTACGTTTTCTAAAAACGTTTAGAAAAAATAAAAAAGGCTCGTATTTACGGGCTTTTTTGCGTATCCTGCTTTCGTTTCAGCCGCGCGCCAACTTGTCCTTGAGCTGGTTCACGAGATTCGTTTTTGCGCGTGTGATGTGCTGTTCCGTCAGAAACACGGCATGGCCTGCGTCGCCTTGGCCTATCGCCTCGGCAATCGCCTGGTGCTCGTCCCAGATGGCTGAGCGTTGGTTGGACCAGCGGTGGACTGCACCCATGACGCGCCGTAGATGTACCCAGTAACGGTTGGCATTCTCCGCGATCAGCGCGTTGCCCGAGGCAGCGTAGATGGCGTAGTGGAAGGCAATATCAGCGTCGATGATGCGCTTGAGATCACCGCTTTGCGAGATCAAACGCCCCTGTTCAATCAGTGTCGGATCGATGGTGACGCGTGCCTGAGCCGCCAAGCGTGCTGCCAGTGCATCGAGCGCACCCCGGACCTCGTAGAGATGGCCTACCCCCTCCGGGTCCAGCGGCGCGACCTGCACACCTCGACCAGGCGCGTCCTCGATGAGACCATCCTTCTTCAACAGGCTTAGCGCCTGCAATACCGGCGAGCGAGACACATGCAACTGCTCTGCGATCTCCTCTTGTGTGATACGTTCACCTGGAGCTAGTGAGCCATCGGTGATAGCATCGAGCAGCACGTTGTAGACCGTCTCGACAAAGTCGCTGCGGGTGGGGAAAATTTCAAGTTTCAAGCGCATGTGCACATTTCATGTTGGGTGACTTTGCCCATTTGTATCACGCCTGCTCAATCGGCAGGTTCACCTGCGCGATTGGTCGAGCCACGAGCATCGCTCACTTAGTTGAACATGTCAGGCTGGGAGAGCGCCAAGTGTTCATAGATGGGCTGGAAATGCAACCAGCCGATGTACTCCGACCCCACGTGTTCGCGGCTGTAGCGCGCTCGCTCGGGCGTCACCATGACAGGCTTGTGACCTGTGGCCTCGACCAACAATTGTTGGCGGCAGCAACGCTCGAGAGCGATGAACCAGAAGGCCGCGGCCTCGATGCTGTGGCGGCTGGCGGTGAGGAGGCCATGGTTCTGGTGAATGGCAGCTTTCACGCCCTTGAACCAGTCGCAAACGGCCAAGCCTGCACTCTCTTCGACAGCGACCTGGCCTGCTTCGTCCTTGATCACCACGTGATCTTCGAAAAAGGCCGCGGCATCCTGCGAAATAGGGTCCAGTGGACGCCCCAGCGCAGCGAAGGCGGTGCCGTAAACCGTGTGGGCATGGCACATCGCAATGATGTCCGGGTGCGCCTCATGCACGGCCGCATGCAGCACGAATCCAGCGCGATTAAGGGCATGGCTGCCCTCGACGACGCGGCCTTTGTGGTCTGCGAGGATGAGGTTGGACACCTTGACCTGGGCAAAATGCACACACATCGGGTTGGTCCAGTACAACTCTGGCTTTTCCGGATCACGGATGGTCAGGTGACCTGCAAACCCGTAGTCCAAGCCCTCAAGTGCAAAGGCGCGGCATGCGGCAACCAGCCGCTGCTTGCGGTGCAGACGTTCCGCCTCGAAGTTGTCGAATTCCGGGATCTCGGGGTAGATCAGGCCCGATTGGGTGGGTTGGTAAATCGAGATGTTTTTGACTTTGTCGAGCATGGTGTTCTCCAGAAAGGATGGGGGTTGATGTTTTAGAGGTCGAGTACGAGGAGAGGGCTGCGAGCACGCGAAACGCAGAGCGTGAGACAGTGGGTTTTTTCTTCGTCGCTGAGAATGTAGTCATTGTGTTCCACGTCGCCTTCGAGGTACTCGACTTTGCAGGAGGCACACAATCCAGACAGGCAGGACGTGGGGACCCGAAAGCCGGCGAGCTCGAGAGCCCGCACGATGGTTTGATCAGGCAATACCGGCACCGTGATGCCACGCCGTGCCAGCCGCACTTTAAAGCTCGCATCCGGGGCGGCCTTGGGTGCCGGCTCAGGTGGCTTAAAGTGTTCGAAGTGCACGCTGCCCGGTGCCCAGTGTGTGCTGGCCTGGTCGCAGGCTTTCATCAAGCCGCTCGGTCCGCAGTAGTACAGGTGGGCACCAGCCGGCTGTTGCTTCAGCAGGTTGGTGATGTTCAGCCCCTGCCCGGGCACGCCATTGTCGAAATGGAAGTGCAACCTGTCTGGCGGGACCAAGGCCCGCAACTCGCGGATAAAAGCGACGTTACGCGGAGTGCGCGCACAGTAATGCAGTTCGAATGATTTCCCCTCCGCGGTCAGCGTGTGGGCCATGGCCTTGATTGGCGTGATGCCTATGCCCCCAGCCAGCAGCACCGTGTGCGCGGCGCTCGGTACCATGGCAAAAGCGTTGCGCGGTCGACTCACCGTCAGCAGCTCGCCCACGCGCAGGCTGTCGTGCATGGCCTTCGATCCGCCCCGTCCGTTGACTTCGCGCAGCACGCCCAGGGTCCAGAAGGTGCAGTCAGCTGGGTCGCCGGACAGCGAGTAGGAACGCACCAGGCCGTCGGGCAGGTGCACATCGACGTGGGCACCGGCTGTCGCCGGCGGCAGTTTGGCTCCATCCGGGTCGACCAACTCGAATGCGTGAATGCCATCGGCCTGCAAGCGGATTGCCTGCACCCGCAGCCTCAGCAAGGGGATGGTGTCTGCCTCGAACTCGCCGAGGCCTAGCGGAACTGGGGCATTCATGCCTGTCGCCGCGCCAGCACTTCTTGCTGCAGAGCTTCGAGCTTGGCCTTCACGAAGCTGTCGCGCTCGGTGCCCTTCAAGCCGTCGGATTCGGTCAGGATAGTCACGACCTGGCGCGCCAGGTGGCGGCGCAGCGTGACTTCTTCTTCCTTGGTCCGACCCACGGGCAAGTCGAACACATTGCCAGAGCAGTAGCTGTTGGGCTCACCGTCGCAGTCGCGCAGCCAGGCCGCAAACTGTTCTGGACCGGCTTTGGGGTTGGTGCCGCGCACGGCGTCGCGCAGTAGCTTGCGGAACATGTACAGGCCGGCGTCGAACTTGGTCGGGTTCTCCAGCGCGTGGATGGCGACGGGGCGCTGGCTGATGATGGCCTCGTAGTCGCCGGGTGCGTATTGGGCGTCCTTGTAGTTGGCGCGAGCGCGGTGGTCGCTCGGGATCGGCGGGAGGTCTTCCAGCTTGTACTTTCCGAATCGCTCGGGTCGGCGCAAGGCTACCTGGCCTTCGAGAAAGTCGATGGTCTCGTAGCCCACCAGGCTCTTGTCGCCCACGCCGCGGGTGTCAATGCCGGGGCCCATGACACGCCAGCCCAACATTTTGGTATTGACGTCGTCCACTGGCACTGTCCAGCGGATCATGTGGAAGCGGCCGAAAAACTTCTTCTGATAGCCATCTTCGGAGGTGTAAGCGTGCAGGCTGAGGTTGGGCAGCACCTGGTGCTGGACGCGAATGTACATGTGGTTGTCGTCGGAACGGCGTGCGCCTGAGCAGGCCAGTCCGCGGCCACCATGGATCGGCACGAACTGCATGTCGGGTGGCACCTCCATCGACGCCGCCCCCACTTCGTCGAAAGTTGTCCCTTGGTAGTGTTCGCCGGTGACCTGTACCTTGGCGTGCAGCGCCATGGTGTGGTAGTTGTCAGCCGAATTGTCCTGCACCTGCAGCCAGTTGCAGTGCTGGAAGTTGCTGTAGGGCACCAGCTCGTCGCCTTCGGCCACGGTGAAGTTGCCTTCCCATTCAGGGAAAGGAGGCTCCTGATCGGGAGGACCCATGTAGGCGAAGACCAGGCCGTGATGCTCGATCGTCTTGTAGGCGCCCTGACGGATGGAGCAGCGGTAGCGCTCGCCTTCTTCTTCCTCGCCCTCGGGAAAAGGCACACGCAGGCAGGTGCCGTCGACGTCGAAGACCATGCCGTGGTAGCAGCAGGAAATGCCGTGCTGTTGAATCTTGCCGTACTCCAGCGATGCGCCCCGGTGCACGCAGTGGGCGTGCAGCAAGCCGATGTGGCCGCTGCCGTCCCGGAAGCAGACCAGCTCCTCACCCAGAATTTTGAGGAAGCGGGGCGTGTCGGTCAGCTCTATCGTCATGCAGACCGGGTGCCAGAAGCGGCGCATGTATTCGCCCGTTGGAGTTCCTGCACCGATTTCGGTAAGCTCTTTGTCGTGGCCGGGTTCTTTGTTAGTAAAGTAGCCGCCGAAAGGTGTGAGCTTCTTGACGGAGGGGCTACCTGTGCTGGCAGTATTTTCAAACTTATCCTGGAATGTGGTCATGGTTGGGCTCCTTGTGGTGGGTCGGTCAAACTAGATTTAAAATACCGTCTTCTGAACTCTGTATCCAAAGAATATCGCAATAATATGATCAGAAAACTAGGGATTACCCTAATTTTTCTGGATTATGCAGCTACCCTGCCGATACCGACTTATGAGCCTTAAAATCAGAGCATGCTATCCATCAAACACGAACTACTGATCGTTTTAGCCGACCAGTTAGACAAATTACTGCCAGGCGCTGCTGCCAAAGCCGCTTTTGAATCCCCCAAAGTCGCCTCGCATGGCGACTTTGCTTCGACTGCGGCCATGCAATTGGCCAAACCATTGGGCAAAAACCCACGCCAAGTTGCAGAAATACTGCGTGAGGCGCTGCTAAAAACAGCGTCGTTTGCACGCTGGGTTGAATCTATCGACATCGCCGGCCCCGGTTTTTTGAACATCCGCCTCAAAGCCGAAGCCAAACAGCAGGTCATCCGTGAAGTGCTGGCAGGGTCGACGCACTTTGGTGATCAAGCGCGCTTGGGCAAAAAAATGATGCTGGAGTTTGTCTCGGCCAACCCGACCGGCCCTTTGCACGTCGGCCACGGCAGGCAAGCGGCGTTGGGGGATACGATTTGCAATTTGTACCAAACTCAGGGTTGGGACGTCTACCGCGAGTTTTATTACAACGACGCGGGGGTGCAAATTGGCACTTTGACCAACAGCACCCAGTTGCGCGGTAAAGGCTTCAAACCTGGCGATGCACAATGGCCTGAAGCGGCCTATAACGGCGATTACATTGCCGATATCGCTGCTGATTTCCTCGCTAAAAAGACGGTTTCAGCAGATGACCGCAGCACGACTGCTAGCGGAGATTTGGACGATTTGGCATCAATCCGCGACTTTGCCGTCGCCTACTTGCGTCGCGAGCAGGATTTGGATTTGCTGGCATTTTCGGTCAAATTTGACAACTATTACCTGGAATCTAGCCTTTACTCTGATGGTTTGGTCGATAAAGCGGTGCAGATGCTGCAAGCCGCTGGCAAAACATATGAGCTGGACGGTGCGCTGTGGCTGAAATCGACCGATTACGGCGATGACAAAGACCGCGTGATGAGGAAATCGGCAGCCGCCGGTGAAGAAGGTGCTGTCCCTCAATACACCTACTTCGTCCCCGATGTGGCCTACCACATCACCAAATGGCAGCGTGGTTTTGCCAAAGCGGTGAACATTCAGGGCACCGACCACCACGGCACCATCGCCCGCGTGCGCGCCGGTCTGCAAGCGGCGAATGTTGGCATTCCACAGGGTTACCCCGACTACGTGCTGCACACCATGGTGCGGGTGATGCGCGGCGGTGAAGAGGTCAAAATCTCCAAACGCGCTGGTTCTTACGTGACGCTGCGTGATTTGATCGAATGGACCAGCAAGGATGCCGTGCGCTTCTTCCTGCTCAGCCGCAAGCCTGATACCGAATACGTGTTCGACGTGGATTTGGCCTTGGCCAAAAACAACGACAACCCGGTGTACTACGTGCAATACGCCCATGCGCGAATTTGCTCGGTGCTGAGCACGTGGACGGCTTCGGGCGGCGATGTTGCCACGCTCAAAACAGCGGATTTGAGCCCTTTAACCAGCCCGCAAGCCTTGGCTTTGATGCTGCAACTGGCTAAATACCCTGAGATGCTGACTTCTGCAGCCTTGGACTTTGCCCCGCATGACGTGACTTTTTACCTGCGCGATTTAGCATCTTGTTACCACAGCTACTACGATGCCGAGCGCATTTTGGTGGATGATGTGCAGGTGAAAACCGCACGTCTAGCCTTGGTGGCGGCGACAGCACAGGTGATTCGTAACGGCTTGGTCGTGCTGGGTGTAGGCGCGCCTGAGAAAATGTAATTAGCTACACTGGGTTTGAATTCAACAGCAATTTTTATGATGACAACAATGAACAAACAACGCGGTGGCACGGTATTGGGCTTGATGATGGGCGTGGTGCTGGGTTTGGCGGCCGCCTTGGCTGTGGCGGTGTTTGTTACCAAAACACCCTCGCCGTTTAACAACAAGATGCAAAACCACACGGTCGAGACGGATGCCACCGAGTCTAAAAAGAACAAAGACTGGGATCCCAATGCGGCACTGTCTGGCAAAAACCCAGCCAAACCGACACCCCCAGTTGTACCCGGCGCTGCTGCGCCAAGTGCGATCACCACACCAGTTACTACACCCGCAGTAGCAGGCACAGGGTCTGAGACCAAGCCTGGCGCTGCCAACACTGCACCCGCTATGCCGCCCGAGAAGGAAGCCAAGCCCGCGCCTGGAGCAACAGCTTCAACACCACCACCTGTGGTTGCAGGTTCTTTGAGCCCTTCTGTTGCAGCGCCAAAAGCCGCACCCAAACTTGGCAGCTCTGACCCGATCAGCGACTTGATGAAATCAAAAGCAGAGCCGAAATCGACCAATTCAACAGCCGAACCGTTTATCTATTTCGTGCAAGCTGGTGCGTTTAGAACACCCGAGGACGCAGAAGCGCAGCGCGCACGCTTGTCGCTGCAGGGCATTGATGCCAAAGTGACCGAGCGTGAGCAAGCTGGTCGCACGGTTTACCGTGTGCGCAGCGGACCGTTCAACAAAGAAGAAGATGCCGACCGCGTCAAAGACAAGCTGAGCGCCACGGGCGTGGATGCCGCTTTGGTGCGTGTACAGCGTTAAATTCACTGAATTTTCGAACTATTTGTCGTCTTTCCAGTCACATCTGGCGTTATATCGCTGTCATCGCTATGGTTATTCCCTTATTTTCAGGAGCCTTTTAAATGCAACGTCGTCAATTTACCCAAGTAGCAGTTGCCGCAGCGGCTGTGACATCGCTGTCAGCAGTTGCCTTGCAGTCGAACACCTCAGCCCAAGCACAAGCCGCCAAACCACAAGCGGGTGTGGATTACTTGGTTTTAGACAAAACTGTGCCGACCGAAGCCGCTGCTGGCAAAGTCGAGGTGATTGAGTTTTTTGGCTACTGGTGCCCACATTGCAATGCTTTTGAGCCTGAATTGGAAGCTTGGTTGAAGAAGCTGCCTGCAAATATCAGCTTCAAACGCGTGCCTATCGCCTTCCAAGAAGCGGCCGTGCCTTTGCAAAAGCTGTATTACACGCTGGAAGCCATGGGTAAAGTCAATGACATGCAGCGCAAGGTGTTTACCGCTATTCATGCAGACAAGCAAAACTTGAATACTCAAGACGGCATCGTTGCATGGGCCGTGAAACAAGGTTTTGATGAGAAGAAGTTTGTGGAAACTTTCAACTCCTTCGCTGTCAACACCAAAGTGTCACGCGCCAAGCAGTTGAGCAACGATTACAAAATTCAGGGCGTGCCGTCCTTGGGCGTTGCCGGCAAGTTTTACACAGAAGCCGGCTTGGCAAAAGGCATGACGCGGGCTTTGCAAGTGGTCGAGTTTTTGGCCAACCAAGCCACAACCAAATAAACCGAGTTTAAAAGCTCAAAGTAAAGTCTCGATTAAAGGCCCACAGCATCTGCTTGTGGGCTTTTTTGTGGGCGGGTTGTTGCTACAATTGAATGCAACAAGCGCAGCAAGCAAGATTCATACCCCACCTTGCCAACAGTTTCAAAAAATAATCACCTCCTAACCGATTGCTATACAGGTTGCTTTTTATGACCTCTTTCTCTAAAAAAATAATCTCCAGCGCAGCATGTGTAACACTTTGCTTGTCAGTATCAACGGTTTGGGCAGAAAAAGCAGACCGGGACAAGCCGCTCAATGCGAATGCCGATGCGCTGAAATATGACGATTTGAAGCAAACCAGCGTGTTTACGGGTAATGTCATCATCACCAAAGGCAGCATCATCATGCGCGGTGGACGGGTGGACGTTCGGCAAGATCCACAAGGCTTTCAGTTCGCCACCATCACCTCAAACGGCAATGCACAAGCCTATTTCAAGCAAAAACGTGAAAATGGCGTGGATGAATGGATTGAAGGCCTGGCCGATACGATTGAGTACGATGGCAAAGCGGACACGGTTAGGCTTGTCAAAAAAGCCAATTTGAAGCGCTTGCGTGGTGCGACCACCAACGACGAAATCGTTGGCGGTTTGCTGGTTTATGACAACACAACGGACGTCTACACGGTTGACGGTGGCGCAGATCAAGGCGGCAGCGGCGGCCGTGTTAGCGCGGTTTTGAGCCCTAAATCGACGACAACACCAGCGCCGGCTGTGCCACAAGGCACATTGCGCCAAAGCACCACATTGAATCCAAATACACCTGCAAACACAGCGCCTAGCGGCGGAGAGAAAAAGTAATGCCGAGTGCCGCTGAGTTGGCCAACACAGGCAACCCTTTGCGGATAGCGCGTGCAGTGTCGCCAGAAGGCTTGTTGGCAGTAGAAGGTTTACAAAAATCCTACGGCAGCCGCAAAGTCGTCAAAGATGTGTCGCTTTGGGTCAGAAAAGGCGAAGTCGTCGGGCTTTTAGGTCCCAACGGCGCAGGCAAGACCACCTCGTTTTACATGATCGTCGGCTTGGTGCACACCGATGCCGGCAACATATCGATTGACGGCCACTCCGTCACGCACTTGCCCATTCACCGCCGTTCACGGCTGGGTTTGAGCTATTTGCCGCAAGAAACCTCGATTTTTCGCAAATTGAATGTGGAAGAAAACGTGCGCGCGGTATTGGAACTGCAAAAATACCAAGAAGGCGACAAAAAGGGCAAACCACTCAGTTCGGCCGACATTGAACAGCGTTTGACGGCGCTGTTGAAAGAGTTGCATGTTGACCATTTGCGCCACTCGACGGCGCTGTCGCTCTCAGGTGGCGAGCGCCGCCGCGTTGAAATCGCCCGTGCTTTGGCGACGCAGCCGCGCTTTATTTTGCTGGACGAGCCGTTTGCCGGTATTGACCCGATTGCGGTGATTGAGATCCAAAAGATCATCAACTTCTTGAAATCACGCGGTATTGGCGTGCTCATCACCGACCACAATGTGCGTGAAACCCTGGGCATTTGCGACCACGCCTACATCATCAGCGACGGCCAAGTACTGGCTGAGGGCACACCCGCAGATATCATCGCCAACGCCGAAGTGCGCCGCGTGTATCTTGGCGAAAATTTCTCGATGTGATGCAAGGGCCATGTGAAACAAGGGCTTTCTTTACGTACGTCGCAGCACTTATCGCTGACACCGCAGCTGCAGCAATCAATTCGGCTCTTGCAACTATCGACACTTGAGCTCAGCCAAGAAGTTGAACAAGCACTCGACGACAACCCTTTTTTAGAGCGTGAGACCGAAGAAGCCGTGCGTGAAGAATTTGGTTTGGCGCAAAGCGATGCGCCTCTTGAAAGCACTGAAAACGCTATTGATTCAATAGCAACTCAGACAATCAATGCGCCGGCCAATACCGATATTGCACATGAAATCTCAACAAGCTCAAATACGGATGATGTTGCGGAGTCGATAACATCACCCAGTGATTGGGACGGCGATGGCAGCGTCGATATTTCGCCCGATGACAGCGAATGGGGTGGCGATGCAACGGCTTCAACGTCTCAAAACAGTTCTCAAAATAATTCCGAGTCCACGTTAGATGCCACCGAGCTGGCACGCCAGCAAGAGTCATTGATCATGCACTTGCACGGCCAAGCTTTGGCGCTACGACTCAGCGACATTGACAGCGCCGCACTGCGTTATTTGATTGAATCGCTGAACGACGACGGTTACTTGGAAGAAAACTTGCCATCGCTGGCGCAAAGCTTGGGCGACCCTAACGACATTGAGCAGCAAGACGAGCTGGTGCACCGCTTCACCGTGGCGCTGCATTTGCTGCAAAGCTTAGAGCCTACCGGCGTGGGTGCGCGCGATTTGAGCGAATGCCTGAGCTTGCAAGTGAAGGCCAAGTTGAACGACTTGCAGCTTGAATCAGTTACTGCAACACCCGCCAAGCTGACGTGCCAAACCGCACTCAGCATTTTGAAGCAGCCGATTGATTTGTTGGCCAGACGCGACCTCAAAAAACTGGTGCAACTGTGCCGTGCGTCTGAGAGCAACATCAAAGACGCCATCGCGCTGATCGCCCGCCTAGAGCCCAAACCGGGACGCATGTTTGCCGATGTGCAGCGCAACATCATCGTGCCAGATGTGTTCGTCGTTGCCCTAGGTCGCAGCAAGCCAGGCGCCGAGCCACAGTTTCGCGCCCAGCTCAACAGCGACATCATGCCCAAGCTGCGGGTGCATGACATTTATGCCAGTGCCTTGAAAAACTTCAAAGGTGAAGGGGCTTCGGGCGCGATGGCGCTGCAGCAGCGCCTACAAGAAGCGCGCTGGTTCATCAAAAGCATACAGCAGCGGTTTGACACGATTTTGCGTGTCAGCAACGCCATCATCGAGCGGCAAAAGGGCTTTTTGATACACGGCGAGCTGGCCATGCGCCCGCTTGTGCTGCGCGACATTGCGGATGAGCTGGGTTTGCACGAGTCCACCATCAGCCGTGTGACGACTGCCAAGTACATGAGCACGCCCTTTGGCACGTACGAATTGAAGTATTTCTTCGGTTCTGGCTTGAGCACAGAAGGCGGTAGCAACGCATCCAGCACGGCGGTGCGGGCACTAATCAAGCAGTTTGTCGCTGCTGAAAACCCGAAAAAACCCCTCAGCGACAACAAAATCGCCGCCATGCTGAAAGAGCAAGGCATAGACTGCGCGCGCCGCACCGTGGCCAAATACCGCGAAGGTATGAAGATAGCGCCCACCAATCTGCGAAAATTGCTCTAAACAACCCAATTTAATGAACCAACTCCAACTTTTCCTCCCCTGCGCCGCTGGCGTAGAAGACTTTTTAGCCCAAGAAGTGCATGAAATCACCGGCTTGCAGGGTGACGATCTGCGCGTCATGCGCGGCGGCGTGAATCTACGCTCCTCTTGGCGCGACGCCATGCGGCTCAACCTCTACAGCCGCCTGTGCCAGCGCGTGCTGGTGCAACTGCATCTGGGTGAGTATCGCAACGAGCAAGACCTGTACGAAGCCGCCAGCAACGTCGCTTGGGAGATTTGGTTCACCCCCAAAGAAAGCTTCAAAATCGAGATCACCGCGCAGCACAGCCCGTTGCAATCGCTCAATTTTGCGGCGCTCAAAATCAAAGACGCGATTGCCGACCGCTTCCGCTTCAAAACCGGCATTCGCCCTGATGTCAACACCCAGTGGCCAGATGCACGCATTTACGCACATTTAACGACAGATACCGCCACCATCTACATCGACACCTCGGGCGAGCCACTTTTCAAACGTGGCTGGCGGCAAGATACAGGCGAGGCACCGTTGAAAGAAACCTTGGCTGCCGCCATGATTGCTGCAAGCGGTTGGGCAGACTCCATTTACGAGGAATCGGATGACAGCGATACTGAACCCAGCTTCGCCCCCTTTTACGACCCCTGCTGCGGCAGCGGCACCATCGCCATTGAAGCGGCGCAAATCGCCTGCAACATCGCCCCCGGCTCCACCCGTCGCTTTGGGTTTGAGAAGCTGTTACCCTACCAACCACACGTTTGGGACGCTATTAAAACCGAAGCAGCTCAGGCTGTATTGACGACGGCTGAGCGCGAAAATATTCAAATTTTTGGCAGTGACGTATCCTTCCGTATGGTTGACTTTGCGACCCGCAATGCCGAGCGTGCTGGCGTGGCCGACGTGGTGCAGTTCCGCGGTGGTGACGCGCTACAACGCATGCCACCTTGTGAGAACGAGAAGAAAAACGGCATCATGATCGTCAACCCGCCTTATGGCGACAGGATTGGCATCAGTGGCGTGGCAGGTCAAAACGCCAGACGCAGCGGTGGGCGCGAGAATGCACAACAAAACGGGCAGCAGAATCCACGCCAAAACGCAAATCAAAGCGCCAACTTCAACCCCGACGCTGCTGATTTTGAGCAAGATAACCAACCAGATCAACCCCGTTTCGGCCAACGCGAAACCGCTCAAACCGAGAATGGTGATGAATTCTTCCCCCAACTGGCCACCCACTGGAAGAAAAACTATGCCGGCTGGACCGCCCATGTACTCACGCCCGACATGAAGCTCCCCACCAAAATGCGCCTTAAAGAATCCCGTCGCGTGCCCATGTGGAACGGCCCGATTGAGTGTCGCTTGTTCAAGTTTGACATGGTGGCAGGCTCAGCGCGGGTGAAAAAAGCGGATTAGATGCTGATCCTAGACACCAACGTCATCTTAGATTTGTTCGTCTTCAACGACCCATACCTTGCCTCCCTC
Organism: Comamonadaceae bacterium; assembly: GCA_947485165.1. GTDB lineage: Bacteria > Pseudomonadota > Gammaproteobacteria > Burkholderiales > Burkholderiaceae_C > Aalborgiella. The sequence continues at coordinate 667 of CANKRG010000049.1, read as the reverse complement.
AAACCCGCCCTACTTGCAGGTTTGGAGAACAAACAGCTGAACTGGATCGCCACGCAAGACATGCGCATCGAGCTGGAGCGCGTGCTCACTTACCCGAAAATCACGCCCCGCATGGCTTTTTACCAAGTCACAGCGGCGGATGTGTTGGACAAGTTTGACCAACTAGCCACCTTGGTAGACCCAGCCCCCAAAGCAAAATGGATCTGCAAAGACCCTGATGACCAGCAGTTTATCGACCTAGCCATACAGCACAAAGCAATCCTGCTGAGCAAAGATCAAGCTGTGCTGTGCATGGCAAAGCGGTTATTGACCGCTGAAACAGTGGTTCAAAAAGCGACGGATTTTACTCCTAAAATTAGCATCTAGACAGCGTATTTATTGTCAATGCAGCTATTAAATATATAGCTGAAGTGGTCAATTGTTAGATTTTTTGTAAAATTACCAAGCTTTTTAACAACATCGGTTTTTATCGGGGCTATTGACGCTTTAAGCCAAAAACGCGCAAGCAGAAAGTACCCTTAAGGAAGCTCTGCATAACCCCTCCCGTTCGGGCTGAGCCCTTCGACGGGCTCAGGACAGGCTCTGTCGAAGCCTTCTCTAAGTTATTGATTTATAACGAAAGCATTTCGACAAGCTCAATGCGAACGGACTTATGCAGGTGTTCCTT
>CANKRG010000048.1 GCA_947485165.1 Comamonadaceae bacterium | reverse complement strand
GTGTTTAGAGTGGTTGGATGGACATAGCAAAAGATGAAAGCAAAAAACCTACGCCTTAGATTTCAGACAAGCTGGGTATGCTCCGAAAGGTGAGCATTCACTAAGGATGGTGCTCTCGTCAGGTAGGCGGGAAAACGCCTCAAGCTGGGTAAACTCGCGGTACAGGGGGGTGTCGAAGAAGGCCTCTTCCATGCCCGAGTCCGATAAGCTGAACCATTGCTACATGAAATGGATGGGCAACATGGTTGCCAAAGAAAACGGTGGTCTATGTGTTACCCGAGCGGTGGCTTTACGGGTGCGGGGGGATGGGAAGTGTCCGAGATTTAAATTGGAATATTTAGACAATAAAACAAATATTGTTTGGAAAGACAAAAGAAAACCCGCTGTAAGCTTTACGCCTGTGCGGGATTTTAATTTGTAATAATATTTATTTAATTCAATATTATTTCCCGGCCTTCTTCGCCGCCACCAAAGCGGCCAATTCGCTGCCGGAGTTGTAATACGGCACTTTGAAGGCGAGGCGTTTGAGACGCTGGTAGAAGCTGTTGCCGCCTTTGATTTCGTCGTTCCACAACTTGTCGGCGGTTTTGTAGTTGTCGTGCAGGTTCAGCTCCCACGCGTCTTTGGAAGCTTGGCCGCCGAAGATGTAAAGTTTGCCGTCTTTCAAAGTCCACGTGTCCGCGTCGCCACCCCAAGGGATGCCGTACAAAATGCCGTCAGCGCAGTAGCCGCCGTATTGGGGCAGGTATTTGGCGGGCTCTTTGTCGAACAGGGCTTTGTGCTCGGCGCTGGCGAACTGGAAGGTGATGCCTTCATGCACGCTGCGGAATTCTGGCTTGCCCATGGCGTGTTTGTTTTGGGTGAAGTAGGAGACAACGTCATGGCCTTTGAGCATCAGGCGGCTTTGGCCGTCTTGCTCGTGCGCGTTGACGGGGGTGTACGCGCCGCCTGGGTTTTGCGCTGTGTTGGCGCTGATGGTGGAGCAGCCGGCCACGCAAACCAGTGCGAGGGTGGCTAGCCATGAGGCTAAGCCTTTGATAAGGCTGAGGTTTTTTAAAGTCATGCGCTGAGTCTCCTGTTTGATAAATCTTGTGGTGCTGCGGATTGTGCTGTGCTTTGAACCGTATTTGACTCGTTTTGAGCCTGTCGGTACGAGAAAGTTGCAGTTTGGTAATTTTCAGCCAGTGGCGCAGGCCAAGCCAGAAGTTCGCTGGCTACTACCAAGTTTGATTTTAAATCGGCCTCGCTTTGTCCGCCCAAATGCAAAACGCCATAGCGGTAGCTGCCCAGCCATTTGAAATCTCGTGCGGTGGAGCCACCGGTTTTGGGGAAACTGAGCAGCAGGTGGTCAGAGAATTGTTTTTTCAAATCAAGCAGTTGCGCATTGCTTGGCATAGGCGGGATGGTTTGCTGCAGGGTGGGCTGGGCGCTGTCGAACACGCGGTAGACGGCGCTGGTGGCAGCTTGGGCGGTAGGCAAATGTCGTGGTAGCAACCATGGATCGCGTCCATGCGCCAGCTCCAAAGCCATGGCGTAGAGGTCAATGCCGTCAACCCGCAAGTACAAATCAGCAAACTGCGAGGCCATGCGGGGGTTGAACTCAATGACGGTGAGCTTGTCTGCTTCTGCGTCGTAAAAAAACTCCATGTTGAACAGACCATGGCTGTAGCCGATGGCGTTTAAAAACTTGGTTGCCACGTCTAAGGCGCGGCCTTGAATGCTTGGCGGCAAGCGGCTAGGGTAGTCAAACCGCATAAAGGCCTGTGTGCCGGGGTACATGACGGCATCAACCACACCCAGTGGCTTGATGTCGCCCTGAAAAGCCATGCCGTCTAAGCTGTATTGCTGCGCGGCGGCCGTGTTGGCGGGTGCTTCCAAAATCATGCTGTGGGCTGTCCCGGCTTGGCAGGATGGGGGTAAAAGACGTTTGGCAACACGTTCAAACGGTTCAACCAAGCGTTTGATGACCCACAGCTCATAGGCGCCAAAGCGGGTGAACTGGTGCAGCTCTTCTCGGGAATGGACGATTTTGGCCAAGACTGAAAAGGCGGCTTTGACAGGCTTGACAAACGTGGGATAGCTGAAACCCTCTGGCACAGGCTCGCCATAGGCGGCGGGCATGCGTTGGAAGGGGATACTGGCTTCAGGACAAACTTGCTGCAGCACTTGGCGTGCATGCAGTTTGTGTTGGCAGGCGACCACGGCTGCAGGCGGCGTGCCAGGCCAGCCCATTTTTTCAGCGAGCATGGCGGCGGCGAGGGCGCCAAATTGTTCATGCTGCGACGACACGGCCGTCCAGCCCGCTTGTTTGGCTTGTTTGGCGAGCTTGTTGACGAAGCGGTCTAGGTCAAACAGTACCAAATGAGCGTTGCTGGGAAAGGAAAACAAGTCAAAACCACGTGCTGAAAAACTTTTTGCCCAAGTCTGGCCGCGCGCTTTGGCGATACGCGCAAAGCCCTCGGCGTCCCAGTCGTAATTGAAGAGCAGCAGTGTTTTCATGAAATGGTTATACGCTTTTGCCGCAGGCTATCAGATTCAAAGTTCGAGTTTCAAGGTTGCACCACAATATCGGCCACATAGCCAAGGCTAGAGCCAAGTGTGTTGTCCGAGTCCGCTCCCACAATGATTGCCGTGACTGGTGGCACAACATGGGTTTCATTGCCAAAAGCTTTCAAAAAATCTGCACTGATGTTGCGCTGGTGCGATTGCCAAGTTTTGAGCTGCGCTTCGCCCGAGTTCAGTACGATGTAATGCACGCGGCTCGAGAAGGGGTTGTCAAAGTCAGCACCCACGGGCTCGGCATGCGCCCACACGTAGCAAACAGTCGCCGTGGGCAGGCGGTCTTGGCTCAAGAACTGGGCCATTTTGAGTTTGGCGCGGTCGGTTAAGGGTACTTTTTCCAGAGGCATGTCAAAACTCACGCAGACTTTGAGCGCCGCATCGTCGGTGTTTTTTGCCTTCAAATTGGCCTCTAGCAAAGGCTCGTCTAAGCGCCATTTGAACGACAGCATGCTGGCTTTGCCTTGCCACGCATGTACCAGATTGCCGTAGGATTTGTCGGTCCGTACGCGCAGCACTTTTTTGTTGTCCAGCTCGGTCACGTCAAACTGCGTCACTGGCTTGCTGTAGCGGCCGGTCAAACCCAGCACATGCCACGGCGCGGGGGGCGTGGTGTTTGTAGTTGTAGAGAACGGGCTTAAATCTGCGGCAAAAGCAGCTTCACTTGCCAGGATCGTTAAAAATAGGAACTTAACGACCGCTGTCGTTAAGGGACCAGTCGTAATCGAGATGGCTGATAGAAACTGTTTTGGCACGAATTTGTCCTTGAATAGCTGGGTCGTTGCTGAGAGTATCGGCATATTTGGCAAAAACGTCCTCGACCTTGCCAAAACCTTTGTAACCTTTTTCAAAGTCGTCTTTGAACCATTTGAAGATGCTGGAAACTTGCAGTTTGCCATCGGCATAGCGGTTACGGGTTTTGTCGTGCACAAAACGTGCCATGCTGGCTTCAAGTTGCGTATCTAGTTTCGCAGCGATGAAAGCTTCGGGTGGCAGCGCAGGGCAGCCAATGCTGGCACAGACGATGGCGACGTGGATGCGTGGGTCTTGGTAGCCGCCGTTGATGATGTTTTTACCGGTAGGACGCAGCTTGTCGTGCTCGATCCAGTCCAAATTGCGCTCTTCACCCAAGAGTTTGAAAAAGCTTTTCTTCCACGGGCTAGAAAAGGTGCTGCCGAGGTCTTTGATGGATTTGACATCGGGGTATTTGGTCAAAATCAGCTCAATCGTGAAGGCGTTGTAAGCGTTGATCAAAAACGCCATTTGCTGCTCTTTATTAAAGGTGGCGAACTGCGCGGGGGTGACGGCGCTGAATGTGTCTAAGGTTTTGGTCAACTCGGCACGTTGCGCAGCCAAACCTTTGTAGTTGATGCGGCTTTGCTTGCCGTCTGGCAGGAATTTGACGTGTTTTTTGAGCTGTGCATCGTAAGCTGCGTAATCGTGGTCAAAAGATTGTGCAAATACGGAGCTAGACAGCGTAATTATTGTTAATAGTGCTATAAAAAACGTCGTAAATAGCTTCATACTTATCCTTGTTTTAGCTTTGAAATTAACCTTGTTGATTGGTTTTAGCCTCTGCGCCAATCGTGGTATTTCTTCACCCATTCAAGCAATTTCACAGGCTGGTGTGCGCGCTTCCATTCGCCAGCGACATATTTGTTGCTCTCAGCTAGAGTCGGGTAGGTATGGATAGTTCCCAGTATCTTGTTGAGCCCTAAGCCGTGCTTCATGGCCAAAACGTATTCAGCCAGCAAGTCACCCGCATGCACGCCGACGATGGTGACACCTAATATTTTGTCTATGCCAGGGACGGTCAGCACCTTGATGAAGCCGTGCGCTTCGCTGTCGGCAATCGCGCGATCTAGGTCGTTGATGCCGTATTTGGTCACTTCGTAGGCGACGTTTTGCGCTTTGGCTTCCAGCTCGTTCAAGCCAACGCGTGCCACTTCTGGGTCGATAAACGTGGCGGCGGGGATGATGCGGTAGTCGACTTTGAATTTTTTGAAGGTGCCAAACAGCGCGTTGACAGCCGCATACCACGCTTGGTGCGCGGCAGTGTGGGTGAATTGGTAGGGGCCAGCCACGTCGCCAGCGGCATAAATATTCGGGTAGATGGTTGCTAAATACTCATTGGTATCGACCGTGCGCTGGGTAGGAATTCCTAAATCTTCCAAGCCGTAGCCTTCCAGCCGTGCGATACGGCCTACCGCGCAAATCACTTCGTCGTACTCAATGCGTTTTTCAGTAACTTCCCCGTTTAAGCTGTGTTCGACGACGAGTGTTTTGACGCCGTTGATGTTTTCGAATCGCAGCGCTTTGTGCGATGTCAGCACCTGAACGCCGTCTGCGGCGAGCGATTTTTCTGCGCAGCTGGATACTTCTTCGTCTTCCCGAATCAAAATGCGCGGTGCCATTTCTACTTGCGACACCACAGAGCCCAGTCTGGCAAAGCTTTGCGCCAGTTCACAGCCAATCGGCCCGCCGCCCAACACGACCAATCGCTTTGGCAGGGCGTCGAGTTTGGCAAAAGCGTCCCACAAGGTGTCACTGGTGACATAGCCAGATTGCTCAATGCCCGGCAGCGGTGGCACCACGGGGCTGGCACCTGCGGCGATGACGATGCTGCGCGTGGTCAGCGTTTTTTTGCTGCCGTCTTTCATGGCAATTTCAACCGTCCACGGGTTAACGATTTTGGCGTAGCCTTCCAGCACATCGACACCCAAACCGGTGAAGCGTTCCACGCTGTCGTGCGGGGCAATCGCTGCAATGATGTCGTGTACGCGTTGCATCACGGCTTTGAAGTCAAAGGCGGGAAAAGCCTTTTGCAAACCGTAATTGTCAGCATGGCGCATTTGGTGTGCTAATTTGGCGGATTTGATGATGGCTTTGCTGGGCACGCAGCCAAAGTTCAAACAATCGCCACCCATTTTGTGGGCTTCCACCAAAGTCACTTTGGCTTTGACCGCTGCACCAATCAAGGCTGTCACCAAGCCACCAGCGCCCGCGCCTATCACAATGAGGTTGCGGTCAAAGGTTTTGGGTTTTACGCTGTTCCAGCGGGCGTAGACTTTGCGTTTTTTGAAGAAGTCGATGACCTTTTTCATCAACAGCGGGAACAAACCAAGTAAGACGAACGAGCCAATCAAACCAGGTGACAAAATAGAGCGCAAAGAACCGATTTTTACGATTTCAGTCCCTGCGTTGACGTAAGCAACCGTGCCTGCTAGCATACCCAATTGGCTGACCCAAAAGAAGGTCAAAGTTTTCATTTTGGTGAGCCCCATCAGCACGTTCAGCATGAAGAAGGGAATCAAGGGAATCAAGCGCAGGGTGAACAGGTAAAACGCGCCTTCTTTTTCCATGCCCTTGTTGACCTCGATCAACTTAGCACCAAAGCGTTTTTCAATACTGTCGCGCAGCACGTAGCGGGAAATCAACATCGCGCAGGTTGCGCCTAGGGTTGACGCGAAAGACACCACGACCGTACCCCAAACCAGTCCAAAGCTTGCGCCGGCAGCCAATGTCATGATGGCCGCGCCGGGCAATGACAATGCCGTGATCGCCACGTAAAGGGCAAAAAATACGGCGGTGATAAACACAGGCCGCTCGCTGTACAGCGTTGAAAACGATTGCTGGCTTTCCTTCATATACGCTAAGCTGAAAAAACGACCCACATCAAACACGAAAAAAGCGATGACCGCGGCTATGACTGCCAACAGGATGATGAGTTTTTTCGTGTTCATGTGGGTAGTGCGCCGTTCATCAATGTTTGGATGTCGTGATTTGTTGTCGATTTTGTATCACTGAGTCTGCTTAGTCGCTGTGATTCTCACACTAATAGCACTTCCTGTGTCTATTTCTTCATATAGCGCTGCACGCTGAGTGCTTTAACAAGACGCGGTTTCAGCGGTAGGTCTTCGCGTTGGCACTGCGCGGCTAACAGTTCCGCGCACAGCGGCGCAAACGTCAAGCCTCGCGAGGCCATGGCTGTGCAAACCCACAAACCTTGTGCTACTTCTCCAACGATAGGTAGTCTGTCCGTCGTTGCACAGCGTATGCCCACCCAGTTTTTCACCAAACCGCGTTCAAAGGCTGGTTTGAGTCGTGCTGCATTTTCAGGCACTAGGTTTTCTAAGCGTTCAAAATTCTCGACTTGATCGCGCACGCTTGCATCTAAGCTGAGATTGTCTCTGTCATAGCTTGCACCAACGAGCCACTCGGTATCGGTTTCAATATAGCTACCGCCGCCGTTGATTGGGTGATTAGGGGGGTAAGTCGGTGTTTTGGTTGACTCGCTGTCGTCCAAGTTGCCATGCGTCACCTGTCCGCGAACAGCTTGAAAATTCAATTTTGGTGCTGCTGGAATCGTATTCAGCAGCTCAGCGCTTTGGTTGGAGGCGGCAATAACAACCATATCTGTTTGCAGAATAACTTGGTCATCACTACCTAAAAGCGTCCAAAGATCGCCTTCCTGAACAAGTCGTTTTACTGTGCAATTCCCACGCCATGAGATATTTGTTTGCGATAAGCAGGCTTTTACCAAAGCGGCAGGTTTGATCCAGCCTGCTTCAGCATGCCATTGCTCAGCTTCACCGTATTTGCGCGACATCACGCCGCTGGGTTGCCAGTCTTTGCCTTCAATCAACAAGCGAAAGGCGAGTTGCTGCGTGAACTGAACGCCGACAGCTGAGATTTGCGAGGTAAAGTTGTTGTCTGCCGAAACGTACGGCGCATACAAACCGACGGGTAAGCCAGAAGCGCCACTGGCTGGTTCTGGCGCAGCATCTAATACTGTGACTAGCCAACCGCGTTGAGCCAAGCTTTGCGCAGTGCAAGCCCCCGTAATACCCGCACCGATAACAATACAGTGAGCGATACAGCTACCTTTGCTTTAGGCTATAAATAACAGCAAAAAATTAGGCGCTTGGGGGTACGTAGCCCTGTGCCGCGTCTGCACCGCCACCAAAAAAGTGCGCTTCCATTTGACGCGCCAAGTATTGGCGGGCACGTAAATCGCCCAAGTTGAGACGGTTTTCATTGACCAACATGGTTTGGTGTTTCATCCAGTCTGCCCAAGCTTGCTTGCTCACGCCTTCCCAAAGTTTCTTACCTAAGTCACCCGGGTATGGCGGAAAATCCAAGCCTTCAGCCTCTATGCCTAATTTGATACATTTGACCATGCGTGCCATATGATGTGTGCCTTATCTAGTTTTTGTGAATGTGTTAGCTGTGATTTTACCGTGGAGTCGTTATTTTGAATGCTTTGAGCTTTTTATCCCGTTTGATTCATTGGCTAAGTTTTCGGCAAACCATGGCTTTGATCGCTGCAGGCTGCGTTGCCATGCTGGGTTTTGGCTTTTATTTACAGCACGTCGGCGGTTTAGAGCCATGCCCGATGTGTATTGTGCAGCGTTATGCTATGATTTTAATAGCTGTATTGGCAATTATTGCGTTGGCTACAGGTATAAAAGGCATTCAAATTAGCGCTTCTTGGCTGGTTGTCCTCACCGCACTAGGCGGCGCATTTGTGGCTGCACGGCAAAGCTGGCTGCAGTGGTATCCGCCTGAAATTGCAAGTTGCGGACGCGATATTTACGGCATGATTGAGACGTTTCCACTGCAAAACCTCGTTCCCATGATTTTGAAGGGTTCTGGAGATTGCACCAAAATTGATTGGACTTTTTTGGGAGGTTCAATTGCTAATTGGTCATTTTTGTGTTTTTGTGGCATTGCACTCGTCGCCATTTTGAGCACCTTTAGAATTAAATCTACAAGTAGTCGAAAGATTGCTTAATGTAGTTTTATGCCAATAGTGTGATAAAAATCACGTACTTTTGTTTGCATTCTGTTTCTATCTTCGTCAATGTGGTTCTTAAAACAGATGAAAACAACCAACCGATAGCTGCGACCGAAGCTGAGCTGAAGGTTCACCAAGATAACTTATTGCTCCGGCCCGATCCGCGATGAAGTAGCAAGCTGCACAGCACACCCGGCGATCCTGGAAGTAACCGATAACCCGCTCTGGGGTTCGGTCCAACATGGCCATGTGCTCGTTAGCCGCCTCGCGTAACTTGGCTTTGGTACGCACCGGCACACGCCTGCCCATCTCCTGCTTCAGATCCGCATTGAGCCGCTCCTCGGGGTTGAGTTGAGGGCTGTGGCTGGGCAGGTAGAAAAGCTCAATTTGCGCTTGTCGCTCAGCCACCCACGCCTTGAAGGGGTGCCCAAAGGGTGGGGTAGCTCTTCCTCCTAGCTAATTTTTTTAACCAAAACTTGACTCTTCCTGTCCCAGTTGTATTTGCGCTTGCGTGCGTCTGGGAGCCAATCAGGGTCAACTTGTTTGAAGCCGCGCTTTAAAAACCAATGCATGGTGCGTGTGGTCAGGACGAAAATACTGTCTAGCCCAGCGGCCTTGGCGCGGTGCTCAATGCGTTTGAGCACACGCTCGCCATCGCCATGCCCCTGCACATGCGGTGATACTGTGAGCGCGGCCATTTCAGCCGTTTTAGATTCAGGGTAGGGGTACAGCGCCGCGCAGGCAAAAATCACGCCATCGTGCTCGAGGATGCTGTAGTTGCTGGCATCGCGTTCAATTTCGGTCGGGCTGCGTTTGACCAGTGTGCCGTCTTTCTCAAATGGCTCAATCAGTTGCAAAATACCGCTCACATCATCGGCAGTAGCTTCGCGCAAACTTTCAAGTTTTTCGTCTACCACCATGGTGCCAATGCCGTCATGCACATAAATTTCTAGCAGCAATGCGCCATCAACTTCAAAAGGCAGAATATGGCTGCGTTCTACGCCAGCTTCGCAGGCTTTCACGCAATGCTGCAAGTAAAACGCGGTATCCGAAGGGTGCGTGGCAGACGGCAAGTTCGTCAGCAATGACTTGGCAGCAGCTAAAGGTAGCTCAGTATCAATCGGGTTATCTGCACCTGCGGGATCGTTCGGTTGCATCCTGATGCCAGGAATCTCCGTCATGAATACGAGCTTGTCCGCTTGTAATGCAATCGCAACCGATGTGGCCACCTCTTCCATCGTCAGGTTAAACGCCTCACCTGTCGGCGAAAAACCAAATGGCGACAGCAACACCATGGCGCCAAAATCCAGCGTTTTGATGATGCCCGCCGTATCAACCTTGCGCACCAGCCCTGAATGTTGAAAATCCACGCCGTCCACAATGCCCACAGGACGCGCCGTGATGAAGTTGCCCGAAATCACCCGCACGGTAGAACCAGCCATGGGCGTATTTGGCAGCCCTTGGCTAAATGCCGCTTCAATTTCGTAGCGTAGTTGCCCAGCCGCTTCTTGCGCGCAATCTAAAGCGACGCCGTCGGTGATGCGCATGCCGTGCGAATAGCGAGGTGTGTGCCCCTTAGCGAGCAGTTGCTCGTTCACCTGCGGTCTGAAACCATGCACCAACACCACCTTGACCCCCATGCTTTGAATCAATGCCAAATCTTGCGCCAAATGCTGCAATTTACCCGCCGCAATCGCCTCACCCGCAATTCCAACAACAAAGGTTTTGCCTCTGTGCATGTGGATATAGGGTGCGACTGACCGAAACCAGGGCACAAAATGGGTATTTATAGTATTTGGCATAAAGTATTTGACATCTTTTTCCAGCAAGATTCAATTTCTAAAGCGCCTATCATAATGGCACTTTTAGCGGCACAAATTTACGACAAAATTTTCACATGATAAATTCTATGAACCCAACATCAGACATCGGTTTAGTAGGTTTGGCAGTCATGGGTCAAAACTTAGCCCTCAATATCGCTGACCACGGCTACAACATTGCCGTTTTTAACCGCAACCCAGAGCGCACCAATGACTTCATCGCCCAATGTAAAACTAACGAACCCTCAGCACCGCGAGTCGCTGGCTACACCGATGTAGCAGCCTTTGTGCAAAGCATCAAACGTCCACGAAAAATCATTCTGCTCGTCAAAGCTGGCAAGGCGACTGATGACACGATTGCAACGCTGTTACCGTATTTAGAAGCCGATGACATCATCATCGACGGCGGCAATGCGCTGTGGGGTGACACTATTCGCCGAGAAAAAGAACTAAGCGCCAAAGGCTTTGCCTTCATCGGCTCCGGCGTTTCAGGGGGTGAAACCGGCGCACGTTTTGGTCCTTCGTTGATGCCAGGTGGCACTGCTAAAGCTTGGGCGTCGTTGGAGCCGATCTGGCGCGACATTGCCGCCAAAGTTGACCCTGTGACGGGGCAGCAGTTAGAGGGCGCAACCCCAGGCCACCCACTGGTAGGCGGCGTGCCCTGTACAGCGCATATTGGCCCGGATGGCGCAGGCCACTACGTCAAAATGGTGCACAATGGCATTGAGTACATCGACATGCAGCTCATTTGCGAAGCCTATGCCGTGATGAAAAATATGCTGGGCATGACAGCGGGCGAGATTGGAAAAGTATTCGACACATGGAACCAAGGTACTTTGTCCAGCTTCTTGATCGAAATCACCGCAGATATCTTGCAGCAAAAAGACCCTGAAGACGCCAGTGGCCAAACTTATTTGGTCGACAAAGTGCTGGACACCGCAGGGCAAAAAGGAACGGGCATGTGGACGGCTGCCAATGCGCTTGAGCTGGGTGCCCCCGCCAACGCCATTGCCGAAGCCGTGTTTGCGCGCGCCTTGTCCGCCCTCAAAGCCGAGCGCGTGGCAGCCAGTCACATCCTTAAAGGCCCGCAACTACCGGTAGAAAAAGACCGTAAAACCATTATTGCCGCGATTCACGATGCCCTGTATTGCTCCAAAATCTGCGCCTATGCACAGGGTTTTCAACTCATGAAAGAAGCTGAGAAAGAATACAAATGGACGCTGAACTTTGCCACCATTGCCCAAATCTGGCGCGGCGGCTGCATCATCCGTGCACGGTTTTTGCAGAAAATCACTGACGCCTACAACACCCAGCCTGATTTGAAAAACTTGATGTTGGACAGCTATTTCACCCATGCGCTGCATGATGCACAAAACAACTGGCGTAATACCATTGCTTTAGCCGTACGTCACGGCACCCCTGTTCCCGCTTTCAGCTCTGCTTTGGCATATTTTGACGGCTACCGTAGCGCCAATTTGCCTGCTAACTTGCTGCAAGGTCAGCGTGATTACTTTGGCGCTCACACCTATGAGCGTACCGACAAACCGCGCGGTGAATTCTTCCACTTAGACTGGCCAAAGTCGCCAAGGCTGCAAATTAAGATTTAGTAATTCCGCCAAATCAATTGAATTTACTATAATTTTGATAGCTGCTTAGGTAATAAATACGCTGGCTAGAGGCGTATTTTGAGGGTGAAATTAGCTAATTTCAGGCAAAATGGCGTTTCGTGCCATCACCCGCTGCCAGCGGTAGCTCGCCTCAGGCAGCAGCCACTGCACACCAAATCGGGCCGCTTTGACTTTGTCTGCATACCAGACGTCTGCCACTTGCGGCAAGGCAACCCGCGCACTGCGTGCCCAGGCCCAGGCCAACAGCGTAAAGCCCAGCCCGCGCAAAAAGTCGTCTGCTACGCGCAGTGACCAGTCGGGGTCAGCTTCCCGCGCTGCCAGCAATGCGCCAACGGCATCGCGGGTAGCGGAGATTTGATCGCTCAGCGCTTCCGTGAATTCTTTCAATTCAGGTTCACCTGCAGCCGCTTCAAGCTCTTGTTCTAACACCGCCAGCAAATCCAGCAGCTTTGCGCCGCCATCACTCATGATCTTGCGCTGCAGCAGGTCAATGGCCTGGATTTCGTTGGTGCCTTCGTAAATCATGGCAATGCGGCTGTCGCGCACGGTTTGCTCAATGCCGTACTCGTGTACATAGCCGTAGCCGCCCCACACCTGTAACGCCTCATTCGCGCCCCGGTTGCCGTTGTCGGTGAAAAAGGCTTTGGCGACGGGGGTGAGCAGGGCGACCCGGTCTTCCGCTTTGGCGCGTTGGGCAGCGTCGGGGTGGCTGTGCGCCTCGTCCAGCAACTGCGCCGTCCAGTAGGCGACCACACGTTCGCCTTCGCACAATGCGCGCAGGCTCCACAAATTGCGGCGCACGGCGGGGTGCTGGTCAATCGTGCCTGCTTTGCCGTCTACTTTGGCTTTCGCTTTGCCTTGTACGCGCTCGCTGGCGTAGGTGTGGGCATTTTGCTGCGCCATCTCCAAATGTCCCAATCCTTGCATGGCGACGTGCAGGCGGGCGGAATTCATCATCACAAACATGGCGGTCAGGCCCTTGTGCGGTTCGCCCACCAGCCAGCCGGTCGCGCCCTCAAAGCTCATCGCGCTTGTGGCGCTGCCTTTGATACCCATTTTTTTCTCAATCCCATCGCAGCGGATCTTGTTGCGCGAGCCATCCGGCAAAAACTTCGGTGCCACAATCAGCGACAAGCCTTTGTTGCCCGCAGGCGCATCGGGCAGGCGGCACAGCACCAGATGCACGATGTTGTCGGTCATGTCCTGGTCACCGCCCGAAATCCAGATTTTGCTACCGGTGATCAGCCAGCTCGCGCCGTCGTCCGTCATGGGGCCCACTTCAGCCTTGGTGCGCACTTGGCTCAGGTCGCTGCCAGCTTGGGGTTCACTCAAATTCATGGTAGCCAGCCACTCGCCACGGGTCAGTTTTTCCAGATAGCGGGCTTTCAGGGCGTCGCTGCCATGCGCTTTGATGCAGTCATATGCACCGTGCAGCAAGCCGGGGTACATGGTCCAACCGTGGTTGGCGGCGGCAATCATCTCGTTGAGCGCTGCGTTCAACAGCTGCGGAAGCCCTTGGCCACCGTAGGCTGGGTCGCACGCCAGCGCCGGCCAGCCGCCTTCGACATAGGCTTTGTAGACAGCGGGGTAACCTTGCGGTGTGGTGACATTGCCATCTTTCCACGTGCAGCCCTCTAAATCTGCAGCACTGTTAATAGGAGCCAACACGCCGCTGGCGAACTTGCCGGCTTCTTCTAAAATCTGGCGCGACGTGTCGGCATCCAAATCTTCAAAAGCCGGTGTCTGCGCCCAAGCGGCTGGCGCTTGCAAGACTTCTTCAATGACAAAGTGCATGTCCCGCAGCGGGGCGTTGTAAGTCCACATAGCTGTCTCCTGATCGTTGTCTTGCGTGAATATAGTTATTAATAATAACTAGTTCATGATAATTCCGCAACAAATAAGTGTACATATTTTTTGAAATGAACCATTACACAGCGAAAATGAAACCCAATAAATCACAATATGAAACGATAAAACGTAGCATGAAATTTAATGGTTCTATTGAGCGATAAACTTTGACCACAGTCAATTTTTTTAAAAATAGCAAGTCTAATATCTTATATCTTATATAAGACTCGATGATTTTTAGATATTTACCCGTATCATTGGTGTATGAGTAAAAAACCTGTTTTCAATATCTTAATTTTGGGTGCTTCGTACGGATCACTTTTAGCCATCAAATGCTTGGCAGCGGGTCACAACGTGACGATGACATGCCGATCTGCAACGGCTCATTTGATTAATGCTGAAGGCATTCGCGTTCGTTTGCCCATCAAAGGCCGGCGCGATGTGGGTGTGAATGGTCTGGTAGAGGTCAGTTCAAAAAAGCTGAAGGGTCATTTGACGGCATGCACGCCGCAGCAAGTGATTGATTTAGCCGCGTTTGATGTGGTCGTGCTTGCCATGCAAGAGCCGCAGTACCGGCAAGATGGCATTCGTGAGTTGATGCAGCAAATCGCCTTGGCCAAGTTGCCTTGCATGCCTATCATGAACATGCCGCCGCTGCCGTATTTGGCGCGTTTGGTTGCGCAAGATAATTTGAGCACGGTGAACATTGATTTGAGTAAATTTCGATCTGCTTATGCCCAGGCTGAGGTATGGGATGCGTTCGACCCAGCTTGCATGACATTGTCCAGCCCAGACCCGCAAGCTTTCCGTCCTGTGGATGAGCCCGTCAACGTGCTGCAAGTGGCGTTGCCAACGAACTTCAAAGTGGCACGATTTGAGTCCGACAAGCATACCCAAATTTTGCAACAACTTGAGGTTGATATTGAGGCTGTGCGTTACACGCTCAATGGTGAAGCTTTGGAATTGCCCGTGAAACTCAAGGTGTTCGACTCTTTGTTCGTCCCCTTGGCAAAGTGGAGCATGTTGTTGACAGGCAATTACCGCTGCATACAAGCCGACGGCATGCGCCCCATCAAAGACGCTGTTTTGGGTGATCTGGCCCAATCCAAAGACATTTACGAGTGGGTGGCCGAATTGTGCGAGAAAATGGGCGCGTCGCCAGCCGATCTGGTGCCGTTTGAAAAGTATGCCGCTGCTGCCGACGGGCTGGCCAAGCCTTCCTCAGCCGCGCGTGCTTTGGCGGCCGGTGCAACGCATATTGAGCGTGTTGATATGATTGTCCAAACCTTTGCGGCACAGCTAGGGTTGCAGCACGCTAGTGTCGATCAATCCGTTCGCGTCGTGAACGACTGGCTGGCAAAAAACAGAGCCGCATAATTAGCCATTTAAGTAGATATTTAAGAAGTGATTTAAGTGGCGATAACAAAGAATTTTTGATTTTTAAGTTTATTTAGGGAAAATTTTTATGAGTAAAGCATTAGATGGCGTCCGTATTCTTGACTTCACGCATGTGCAATCTGGCCCTACGTGCACGCAGCTGCTAGCATGGTTTGGCGCAGATGTGATCAAGGTGGAGCGTGCAGGCGAGGGCGATGCCACGCGCGGCCAATTGCGCGATATTCCGGGTGTGGACAGCTTGTATTTCACGATGTTGAACCATAACAAACGCTCCATCACGCTCAACACCAAAAGCGCCAAAGGCAAAGACGTGTTGGACACCTTGATCAAAACCTGCGACGTGATGGTTGAAAACTTCGCGCCAGGCGCGCTTGACCGCATGGGCATCACCTGGGAGCATATTCAATCGCTGAACCCACGCATGATCGTGGCGTCGGTCAAAGGTTTTGGCCCTGGCCCTTACGAAGACTGCAAAGTCTATGAAAACGTCGCGCAATGCGCGGGCGGTGCAGCATCAACCACCGGTTTTGACGATGGCCCGCCAGTGGTGACCGGCGCACAAATTGGCGACAGTGGCACCGGCTTGCATTTGGCTTTGGGAATTGTTGCCGCACTCTACCAGCGCAACACCAGCGGCCGTGGTCAAAAAGTTTTGGCACCTATGCAAGACGCTGTGCTGAATCTTTGCCGCGTCAAGCTGCGTGACCAACAGCGCCTAGAGCGCACCGGCACCATGCACGAATACCCGCAATACCCCGATGGCAAGTTTGGCGATGCTGTGCCGCGCGCTGGCAATGCATCCGGCGGCGGTCAGCCAGGCTCGATTTTGAAATGCAAAGGTTGGGAAACAGATCCGAACGCCTACATTTACTTCATCACCCAAGGCGCAGTCTGGCCAGCGGTGTGCAAAGTGATTGGTGAAGAAGGTTGGATTGACGACGAAGCCTACGCCACACCCGCTGCTCGCTTGCTTCACTTAGGCCCGATTTTCAAGCGCATTGAACAATGGACCATGACCAAGACCAAGTTTGAAGCCATGGACATTTTGAACAAGTTTGACATTCCGTGCGGCCCCATTTTGTCGATGAAAGAAATCGCCGAAGAACCCGCTTTGCGTGCGACAGGTACGATTGTCGAGATAGACCACCCAACGCGCGGCAAATACCTCACTGTTGGTAACCCCATCAAAATGTCTGATAGCGAAACTGTGGTGACGCGTTCACCGCTGTTGGGTGAGCATACTGATGAAGTGCTGAAGCAACTGGGCTACAGCGCTGAGTACATTGACGAGTTACGGGCTGAAAGAGTTATTTAAGGTGATGCAGAGCGATTGATAGGATGCGGGCTAAGCGTACTCACGCTCACGTATCCATTTGGTTGCAATCCACTTTTCACCTTCAACCACAGGTGATCCGCCATGCAAGGTTATAGGGTCAACCGTCCCCTTTGAGGTAAATACGTCCCCAAGCTGGTGCGGTGTTCGTGCCCCACATGGCCGCCCGTGACGTCATCCACCACGGTAGATTTTGTCAAGGTTCTTTTTGATAACTCACAAAAAGCATCGCACGCGTCGTGCGTCATGAATGTGCTGTCTGTCTTAGGTGACGATGGTGTTGTCATGCTGAAACAAATAGCTCGCCTCTTGCTCGTAGGAGTCGCTTTGTTGGTTCGATACGCCTTCATTCGTCGAGCCAGCACTGTCTTGGCGATTGCTCAAGTTAAACACCGCCACATCCTGCGAGATGCCTGCTTTCAGCATATCCGCCAGCATGGCTTCATACGTGCAACCGCGTGCGAAATTATCATTGATCCAGTTTTGCCAAGCTTTACCAAGCTTTATCTAGTATTTGCATGTTTAAGAAAGAATTTCTTGTTGCATCGTGCGGTGAATCTGACCACCACCCGCTGCAAAGCCATTCACATTGATCTGCTCTAATAGTCTGCCCATTAAGGCGCACTCCAAGTTTGCCTTAATGGCGATGGCTGGCTCTAGCGATAAACTGGCAGCTAGAAGCAGTCCTATGGTTTTTGCAAATGTGGCCCGCATTGCAGTGAAGTCGTCAAGAATGCGACCCAAGCGCACATAAGAATCAGCACGCCCAAGGTTTTTTAGACACTCGGCATCAACACGAATAGACTGGAGCAGGTCGATCTGCTGATCAACTATCGACAACACACTTGGGTCGGTTGAAAGCAGTGCCTGTTTGAAGGCAGCCTCAGTCCGTACAGCCGACAGGCTGATGCGCGAATCAAGGGCGCGCTGCAGCACATCAAGGTTGATTTTCGCGTTTGGTAAAGCTTCATCATCGGTTTGTTTGAAATGGTCAAAATAGCACATCACATCCTCCTTGATCTGAATTCGGCGCTTGAAAAAATGCAAAAAAGCTGTCGGTGACAAACTTCCCATGTGATGTGGGATTTGTCTGCTTAACGTTAATGCCAACAGCTACGCGATAAATTCAGCGTTTAGTCTAGGAACCTAACCAAAAAAATACTTGATGTATGTCAAATTTATTCCACATGGCCATGCTGTACACCCTGTATGCTGTAAGCAATTGCAAGCATTTATATTCATGTTGAATCTCACTCCAAATTGACCCCTTTGATGCATTAATTTTCATTCAAATTTGACCCCTGTTAGAAACACTGTGCGTAGTAGTTATGCACAGGAGACAGGAGTGATCAAAGTGGGAACCTTAGCAAAGATCCGGCGTT
>CANKRG010000047.1 GCA_947485165.1 Comamonadaceae bacterium | reverse complement strand
GGTCTTTACTCTGGCGACGTCGGCGGAGGACATCGACCTGTTCGTGGGGGCAGCGCCTACTGCCACTGAGGTGCCAAATGTGCTGATCATTGTGGATAACACGGCCAACTGGAATACTGCGTTTACCAATGAAATGGCTGCTTTGGTGGCCACAATTAATGCATTGCCAGTTAACAAGTTCAGGGTTGGCATCATGTTTGCCAATGAAACGGGCAACGCTAACAACAATACCGGAGGTGGCTATGTGCGGGCTGCCATTCGGCTGCTTGATAGCACCAACAAAACCAAATACCAGAACCTGATAAACAGTTTTAGCGTAGGTGGGGATAGAGGTAATAGCGGTATCACAAGTCTGGTGATGGCCGAGGCGTATCGTTATTTGTCGGCGGGTGTGCCTTACGCAGGCAATGGCAAAGTCAAGACAGATTACACAGGCAATACCTTAACCAATGCCCAAGGCGGCACAGTGCAATCCAGAGCTGTTTATGAGCTGGCAGGTAATGCCTTGGCTTCTTTCAATGGAACGTCATACGTTTCGCCCATTACTTCCGGGTGCCAGAAAAACTTTATCATCTATCTCAGCAACGGAGCATCACAAGACAACAACTCCGTAATCACGCAGGCCAATGCCATGCTGACAGCAGCGGGTGGCAGCACAACCGCCATTCCTATTTCACCCAGCGGATCGCAAAACAATCCAAGTGATGAATGGGCGCGCTTTATGAAAAAAAGCAGCCTGGCCGTGACTACTTACACTGTCGATGTCGATAAAGTCACCACGGGTCAAGGGCCTGGTTGGACGGCGCTTTTAAAAAGTATGGCAGGGGTAAGCAGCGGAAAGTATTTTGATGTTAGTTCGGCTGCAAGTTCGGGTCAACAAATATCAGACGCACTGGGAGATATATTCTCAGAAATCCAGTCCGTCAACAGCGTGTTCGCTTCTGTCAGTTTGCCGGTAAGCGTAAGCACCCAGGGCACCTATTTGAATCAGGTGTTTGTTGGGATGTTCAGGCCGGATCAAAATGCCTACCCGCGCTGGTCGGGTAATCTGAAGCAATACAAGATTGGGTTTATCAATAATGTTCTGAAGCTGCAAGATGCTGATAGCAGAGATGCCAACAACGCTCAGACCGGTTTTATTACCGAGTGCGCACGCAGCTTTTGGACGCCTAGCACGACGGATAGTTACTGGGCATTCAAACCACAGGGTGCCTGTCTTACGGTTGCCAATTCGGATATTTCCAATTATCCGGACGGTAACATCGTGGAAAAAGGCGGACAGGCCTATACGCGCCGCAGTTCGATTACCCGCACAGTCAAAACCTGCTCTGCGACTTTTGCCTCGTGTACGAGTTTGACCGACTTCAATAACACCAATGTCACCCAGACGATGCTCGGTGCGGCGAGTACAACAGAGCAGGATAGCTTGATTAACTGGGCGACAGGCCTGGATGTTGCAGTACCTATTCCGAATCCTGGTGGAATTGATGGTGATGAGAATGTCAACGGTGTCACCCTAACCGAGATGCGTCCTTCGGTGCATGGCGATGTGCTGCACTCGCGTCCGGTAGCGATCAATTTCGGCACCGACGCTGCACCTCAGGTTGTCGTGTTTTACGGCGCCAACGACGGCATGTTGCGCGCAATCAATGGCAATCGCCCGGATAGAGCCACGCCCAATATTGGTTCGGTCACCCCTGGCCGCGAATTGTGGGCCTTTGTCCCACCAGAGTTCTATCCTCAAATCAAGCGCATTCGTGACAACACCACGCAAATCAGTTTCCCGAATAACACTACGGGTACGCCTACACCGCTGCCGAAGCCCTACGGTATCGACGGCCCGATCTCGGCTTATCAAGGGAATATCAGCGGGTCGCCTAAAGCTTTTATTTACGCCACCATGCGGCGCGGCGGACGGGCACTGTATGCCTTTGATGTGACTACCCCGGCCAGTCCGACGCTTAAATGGAAAAAGGGTTGCCCCAACAATTTTCCCGCCTCGGGAACAGTAAACGATACGGGTTGCAGCACCGGTTTTAGCGATGTTGGCCAGACCTGGTCTACACCGCAGGTGATTAAGTCCAGCGGCTACGGCTCGGGCGCTTCGCCCATGCTTATCATGGGCGGGGGCTATGACACCTGCCAGGATGCCGATCCGCACACCTGCACCGCCGCTAACAAGGGTAACAAGGTTTATGTGATGGATGCGGATACCGGAGCGCTGCTCACGACGCTGACTACGGATCGTAGCGTGGTAGGGGACGTCTTCGTGGTGCCCGATCAGACGACCGGCTTAGTCAAATATGCCTATGCGACCGACTTGGGCGGTAATGTCTACCGTATTTCCGGTATTAACGCCAACACGCCGATTGGATCCACTGCGCCAGCGAGCTGGACGATTACCAAGGTCGCTTCGCTTGGCGGCACCGGCACGGCAGCTCGAAAATTCATGTTTTCTACCGACGTCGTCGAGGACAGTGGTACCTATCTCCTGTTGCTGGGATCGGGCGACCGTGAAAAGCCCTTGCTTAGCTATACCGCAGCCTCGGCGGTGACCAACTATTTCTTCATGGTGAAAGACAAACCGGCAGACACCACCTGGTTGACATCACAAAATGCGACTTGCGGCGCAAATGTGATTTGCCTGGCTTCGTTGACACCGATATTGAACGGTGCCAATCCGTTGCAGACCAGTCTGGATACGACTAAAGGCTGGTATCTTGGCTTGCGTACAACTGAACAGGTGGTCACCAGCGCAGTCACACTTTATGGCGTAGTTACGTTCAGTACACACCAGCCTGCCGTGGCGGTGGCGGGTTCTTGTGGTTCGAACCTGGGTGAGGCACGTGTCTACAACATAAACTACCTCAACGCCGCCCCCGGCAGCGGAACCAGCCGCGATCTTGATCGTGCAGGAGATGGTTTGTCGACAAACCCTGTGCTTGTCAAGGTCAAGCTGGACGATGGAAGCGTTGTTACTACAGTATTCGGTAGTGTTGGCGAAGGATCAATCCCGCCCGGACAAACTCCGCCCCCACCGCTTGGCGCGAATCAGCCGAAGTCCCGCGTGTACTGGTACATCCAGCAATGATCCATTCAAAAAACAGGGCACAAGTTCTATCGGGCAGTGCGCCGATCCCGGAGAACAGGGCGGTAAGGTCTGCTGATGCCTGTGCCCTGTCCTTTGAACGTGGCTTTACTCTAATCGAGCTGATGGTCACGATCGCGATTCTGGGGATACTGACCGCAGTGGCGGCCCCATCCTTCAATCAAGCCATCCTGAGCAACAAGCTAACATCGTTCGCCAACAATTTTGTTGCCAGCGCAACGCTGGCGCGTAGCGAGGCGATCAAGCGCAATGCCGTTGTCACGCTGTGCCGGTCGGCCGACGGAACGACGTGCGCCAGTTCCGGTGGCTGGCAGCAGGGCTGGATTGTTCTGGGCGGAACCACGGTAATCCAGTATCAGCAGGCGTTGTCGGCGGACTATCTTCTGACAGGAGACGTTTACAGCATTGCTTTTCAGTCGATTGGGGCTGGTGCGACATCGGCCACTCTGCAACTGTGCCGCGCCACCCCCTCTGCGGGAGGTCAGGAGAGAAAAATCGAGATCAGTGTCACCGGTCGTGTATCGGTGAGTACGACCAAGACAGGCGTTTGTACTTAGGGAGGAAATACGCATGGCTAAGAAGTCTGGGTGTGCAGGTTTCACGCTGATCGAGTTGCTGGTGGTGGTAGCCCTTATGGTGATACTCCAGTCGCTGGCGGCGCCGGCCTTTTCCGCTATGGTCAATTCCATGCGGCTGACCACGGCAACCAATTCATTGTTTTCCAGTTTGCTGCTGGCACGCAGCGAGGCCATCAAACGCAATTCTCGCGCTGTGGTGTGCAAGTCCGCCACCGGCAACGCTTGCATCACCTCCGGTGGTTGGGAACAGGGCTGGATTGTGTTTCACGATGCCAACAACAATGCTGCGCTGGATGCGGGCGAGGACCTTGTGTCGCGGGAACAAGCCCTGCCGCAACCCATCCGGCTTACCGGCAACGACCCGGTGGTCAGTTATGTGTCTTACACCCCGATGGGGAGGACCAACTACACGTCGGGTGGGTTCCAGGCCGGTACTCTCACAGTCTGTACGCAGTCAGCGACCAGCGTAGCAGCCCGTGAGATCAAGATCAGCATTTCTGGACGGCCACGCACCTTGAAGACGACGGTGGCGCAGTGCCCGCAATAGTCAGCGCCTGACCTCATCCACCAACGCTTTAAACTCATCAATATCCTCAAAGCTCCGGTAAACGCTGGCAAAGCGCACATAGGCCACTTTGTCGAGCTTGCGCAGCTCACGCATGACCATTTCACCCAGGCGGGTGGAGGCGATTTCTCTGTCGCCTAGGTTGAGGAGCTTTTCTTCGATGCGCTCCATGGCGTTGTCAACCTGCTCGGTGCTGACAGGGCGTTTGCGCAGGGCCAGGTTGAACGAGGCGATGAGTTTGGCGCGTTCGTAGTCGATGCGTCGGCCGTCTTTTTTGACGACGAAGGGGAAGTTGAGGTCTGGGCGCTCGTAGGTCGTGAAGCGCTTTTCGCAGGCGGCGCACTGGCGGCGCCGGCGGATGAAGCCGCCATCTTCAGACTCACGCGTTTCCACCACTTGGGTATCGGTGTGACTGCAAAACGGGCACTTCATCTTGGTGGTTTATCTCATTACATATAGACAGGGAATTTAGCTGTAAGCGCATTCACTTTAGCGCGGACGGCATCAATATTAGCTGTATCGCGTGGATTGTCTAATACATCGGCTACCAAATTGGCCGTGTAACGAGCTTCTTCGTCCTTGAAGCCGCGCGTTGTCATCGCGGGCGTGCCGATGCGGATGCCACTGGTGACCATGGGTTTTTCAGGGTCGTTGGGGATGGCGTTTTTGTTGATGGTCATGTGGGCGCTGCCCAAAACGGCTTCCGCTTCTTTGCCGGTGATGCCTTTGGCGCGCAGGTCAACTAGCATGAGGTGGCTTTCTGTGCGACCACTGACAATACGCAAACCGCGTGAAACCAGGGTCTCGGCCATGATCTGGGCGTTTTTGAGCACTTGCTGCTGGTAGATTTTGAAATCTGGCTGCAGCGCTTCTTTGAAGGCGACGGCTTTGGCAGCAATCACATGCATCAGCGGGCCGCCTTGCAAGCCCGGGAAAATAGCGCTGTTGATGGCTTTTTCGTACTGAGCCTTCATCAAAATAATACCGCCGCGCGGGCCGCGCAGGCTTTTGTGGGTGGTGGAGGTGACGATGTCTGCATGCGGCACCGGGTTGGGGTAGATGCCAGCGGCGATCAAACCGGCGTAGTGCGCCATGTCGACCATGAAAATCGCGCCCACATCCTTTGCCACTTTGGCAAATCGTTCAAAATCTATAGCAAGAGAGTACGCAGATGCGCCGGCTATGATTAGTTTTGGCTTGCTTTCATGGGCTTTTTTCTCCATTGCTTCGTAGTCGATTTCTTCTTTGGCGTTGAGGCCGTAAGAGACGACGTTGAACCACTTGCCACTTATGTTGAGCGGCATGCCGTGCGTCAAATGGCCGCCTTCGGCCAGGCTCATGCCCATGATGGTGTCGCCGGGTTTCAAGAAAGCCAAGAACACGGCTTCGTTGGCGGATGCGCCGCAATGCGGCTGCACGTTGGCGGCTTCAGCGCCAAAAATCTGTTTCACGCGGTCAATAGCCAATTGTTCGGCGATATCGACATACTCGCAGCCGCCGTAGTAGCGCTTGCCTGGGTAGCCTTCGGCGTATTTGTTGGTCAGCTGGCTGCCTTGCGCGGCCATGACAGCTGGGGAGGCGTAGTTTTCAGAGGCAATCAGCTCGATGTGGTGCTCTTGGCGGGCGTTTTCTTGCAAAATCGCGGCGTACAGCTCAGGGTCGGTTTGCTCGATGAGAATGTTACGGTTGTACATGGGTTCAGTCCAATCATGAAATTTACAGGCGCTATGACCTTGTCGTTTGCTGTAAGCCAGCGTAAACGTAAAAGTCTGCCCAGGCGAACGGCTGAACGCCTTGGCTACTTCTAAAAATAGCAGGGCGGTACGCTTCCTAGTGGTTGCTCAATGCTTATTATATTGATCCCACATCAGCAAAAAGCCCTCTACTTGATCCAGTGAGGGCTTTTGCCTATCGCCAGTTGCGTACCCAGCTAGTGTAGCAAAGTTCGATGAAGGTTACAAAGCGGCTATTTTCTCAACAGATGCTTCTGCCGCAGGCTTGGCAGGCGCCATAACGGGTATCAGAACCGGTTGTGTGTCTGTCGAAGATGCTTTGGCGCGAACCATTGATGGCCCAGCACTTGGCTCAGCTTGACGCTGCGGTGCAGCCTTGCCGTAAGCAACTTGGTAGAGGCGGGCATATTCGGCCACCACTTTGCTGGCGTAACCGCCGTCGCTCGCCATATTGGCTGCGCCCACGTAGTATTTCAAGCCACCTTCAATAGAACCAGCTTGTGCGATGCAGCCTTGCAGCACCTTGACGCCGACGCGTAAATTGGTGATCGGGTCAAAAGCCGCCAGTTTGCCGCCAAAGTTTTCGTACTTATCGCTGTGAATCTTGGTCATCACCTGCATCAAACCCTGGGCACCCACCGGGCTTTGGGCAAATGGGTTGAAGCCAGACTCTATCGCCATGATCGCCAAAATCAGCGTTGGCTCGAGCTTGGCTTTCGCGCCCACGGCATAAGCCTCAGCCACCAAGGCGCTGAGCGGCTCAGGGGCGACTTTATACTTCTTGCTGAGCCAATAGGCCACAGCAGCTTGCTGCTTGGGTAAATCGGCCGGGTCAGTCGCAGTCGCGCGGTCACTGGCCTCGAGGTCCGTCAACGCGACTTCCTCTTCTGAGGCTGTTGCAACGTCAGTGGTGAAGACGGTATGGCGCACTTGCAGCCAGCTGAGTAGTTTTGTTTCGCCTTCATAGCGAAGATCTGGGCGACCCAAAATCACCAAAGCCAAAATAGCGGCTGTTAAGCCAATCACGGCAAAGCCATTGTGGAAAATTTCAAAAAATCCGTCGGCAGTGTCACGTACTGCAGTTTTTACATTGTTAACAATATTGAGTTTCAGGCCTGTATTAGAAGTGGCCAGTTGACTAGTAGCTTTCATTAAGCATGTCCTTTTCTTTGCGGTTCGGTTAGCTGGCTATCCCTTTTGGGGGCGAGTCTGCAAGCCGACAACGTTTCAGTTGGGTACGTGGGCTATCGTGCTATCCTTTTTGTGACGATGAGCCTTGCCGGAGGTCGGCAACGGGTGCGGAATACTTTGCGACCTAGGTGTTACACCTAGGTAAACCCTAATATTCCGATGAATGCGCGAATTCTAAACGCGGTATATAGATCGAGTCAAGCATATTAAATGCATTTGATATTCTAATTTTTGTCTTTAGATAAGAAATTAGCTGTATATTCATCCAAAATTTCTTTTGTTTTAATGATTTAGATGTGTTTGTCTAAGGAACACCTGCATAAGTCCGTTCGCATTGAGCTTGTCGAAATGCTTTCGTTATAAATCAATAACTTAGAGAAGGCTTCGATAGAGCCTGTCCTGAGCCCGTCGAAGGGCTCAGCCCGAACGGGAGGGGTTATGCAGAGTTTCCCTAAGAAATTTCTCAGTTTGTCAGGCTTGTAAAAAATCGCAAATTAATGTGAGATTTCCCTCAAAAACCGGTTGCTGACTTCTTTTTGACTTCTTCGCCGTGTATAACGCGGCTTGTTTATAGTCTTCATGGTGTGCTTGTTACAGCCGCCGTGGATAAACGATAATACTTGGCTATGTTTGATTTCTTAACCAATAAATCTGCACCAGCCACACCAGCTGCCAACGTGCCTAAAGTCCCCATGAACGCTAAATCCGCCCCTGAATCTCATCCTCTAGACGGCCTCACTGGAGGTGCATTTTCTGCGCCCACCGCTGGCGACCGCGCAGCCAAAGTGCGTGATTGGATGGCGACCAACCCCAGCGCAGAGCAGATGCAAGAAGTCTTCAAAGAGCTGAGCGCCCGCGACAAAGGCGCCGTCAAACCGATTCGTGAAAAGTTGGACGAACTCAAAAAAGCCAAAGGCCAAGAAGCCGTGGGCGAAGAGTGGGCTGCCAAAGCGCAAGCGCTCTTAGCCTTAGGCAAACTCAACATTGCCGACGCCATGGCGTGGCAGCGCGATGCCGCCAAAGCCGGCGCGCCATTGTCCAAAGAGCCGCTGGCCAGCGTCAAACTCAAGCTGGCCGAGCGCGTCAAAAGTATTGAAGATTTGCAGCACCACACCCAAGTGCAGCGCGAAGCCGCAGTCTTATTAGCGCAGCGCACCGAAATTTTGTCCACCAAGAGCTACAAAGATGCGCAAAACGTGCTGCCAGCGCTGCAAATTGATGTGCAACATTGGCAAGACCAAGCGCAGGCTTTGGTGGTAGATGCCAACTGGTCCAGCGTCGATACGAAATTTGCCCCACAGCTAGATGCCTCCAAGGCGCAACTATTAGTCGTGTGGGACGCCTTCCAAGCTGCCTTGAAGATGACAGAAGTGGCAGCGGCAGACGCATCTGCTCACTTGCCGCCTGTGCCCGTTTGGGCGGATGAGCTGCGCGCCTTGCGTGGCGTCGCCAAAGCGGAAGAAGCGCCTAAAAAGCCTGCCAAGCCTAAAATTGACCCTGAAATCAAGCTCCAGGCAGCCAATCATGTGCGTACGACGCTCTTAAAACTAGAGCAAGAAGTGGCTGAAGGCCACGGCAAAGCCAGTGCAGGCGCGGCAAATGCCCTGCGTAACGCCTTGAAAGAGCACGGCAAACTGATTGACGACAAGCTGGAAAACCAAGCCCACGCTGCGCTGGCCGCTGCCGGCGAGCTGGAAGGCTGGCAGCGCTGGCGTGCGGATCAAATTCGTGAAGAGCTGTTGATCAAAGCCGAAGGTTTATTGAAACGCCCCGATGGCCAAGCCCTGGGTGGTCGCAAAATGCAAGAAACCCTGCGTACCATGCGTGACCAATGGAAGCAAACTGACCAAGGCGGCCCCGCCAACCACACTTTATGGAAGCGTTTTGACGACGCCTGTAACGCCGCCCACGAGGTGGTGGAAGCCTGGATTGAGAAAGTCAAAGCTGAAAACGCCATCCATCGCGCTGAACGCCTGAACTTGGTGGCTGAAGTGACGGTGTGGGGCGCGAATCCCGTGTCAGAGCTGGCCAGCAAGAGCGATTGGAAAGGCCTCAGCCGTGGTTTGAACCAGTTTGCCGAGCGCTGGCAAAACCTGGGCCATGTGTCTGAAAAAACCTTTGCCGAGCTGCAACCCCAGTGGAAAGCCGCGATGGACGCCGCTTACGCACCGCTGCAAGCCGCACAAAAACAAAGCATTGAACGCCGCCACGCCATGATCGAAGAGGCCAAAGCGCTGGGCGCGATGCCCGTCATGCGCATCGACGCAGTCAAAGCGTTGCAGCACAACTGGCAGCATGAGGCGCAAACGATTCCCTTGGATCGTAAGTTTGAGCAAAAACTGTGGGACGCCTTCCGCCAGCCGATTGACGAGGCCTTCAACCGCAAAACCCAAGATCGCGAAAAAGCCGCGTCTGCGATGGGAGAGCACGACAAACACGTCTTGCAAGCCTCCAAAGCGCTGCAAGCCGCCAACGCCTCAGGCGACGGCCAGCAGATTCGCGCAGCCATCGCCGCCTTGGAAGCGGCCATCAAAGGCCAAACCGCGGCTAAAGTGGTTGAAACGGCCGCTGCAGCTGCTGAAAATGAGTCAAAAACGGCTATATCCGGCGTATCTATTGCCTATGATGCTATTACTACTGTAGTTAAGGTGGATTCGGCTGTTGTTGTTAACTCTACCGAAGGTGCTAGCCCCGTTGAGCAGGTTGAGGCGCAGGAGATCGCTGATGTTGAGGCTGATGCCATTGCCGATGCTGCCGAAGAAGCAGCTGCTGAGTCTATAGAACCAGTCGAAGCCCCTAAACCTGCACCTAAAAAGGTCATCGCCGTACGTGGCGACGACCGGCCGGGCATGAAAAAGGCCGAGCCTGCACCTGCTGGTAAATTCGGCGACCGCAAGTTTGGCGACCGTAAACCGGGCGGTGACCGAGACAATCGGGGTGACAGCCGTGGCGATTCACGCGGTCCACGTTCGGATTCACGTGCTGATTCAAGAGGCGACAGATTCTCAGATCGCCCAGCCTTTGAAGACCGCGGACCGCGCTTGGGCGACGCCGCCTTCCGCGCCCAACGCGAGGCTTTGGAATCTGCCCAGTTTGCCCTCAAAAAGCTAGCCGCTGCCGCTCATGGCGAGGTTTTGGTGCAACTCTTAGACGCTTGGCAAACCCGCGACGCCGCCAAAATGCCAACGGCGCAAGACTTGGGCAAACAATTGCCGCCTACAGCGCGCAGCGCGTGGACAGCCGCCATCACCGCAGCACCAGCAGGCAAGCAAGCCGATGCGGATACTGCCTTGTTGCGCTTAGAAATGGCGGCTGAGTTGCCAACGCCCGCTGACCATTTGGCCGCCCGCCGCATGCTGCAATTGCAACTGCTGACGAAACGCAACGACCCCGCGCCCGCACAAACCTGGACAGCAGACGCCGCCAAAGTGTTCGCCAACGGGTTTGACGATGGTGCGGCACGACGGGTGCAGAATGCACTGAAAGTATTGCTCAAGCGTTGACACCCACTGCGGATATGACTTTTTGGCAATCCGCGTTGAAGTGGCCATCTAGGCTTGGGTGGCTAGTCGTTTTAGGGGCATTGTTGCTGCTGATGCTGTGGAACATGGCGGTTTATGCGCTCATCGCGGCAGCGGCGCTGGCTTTGGGCGCATTGCTGGCGATGTATGGGCGGGGGCTGGTGTTTGACTACCAAGCGGTGTTGCAAAGTTTGTATCCTGAGTCTGGGTCGCAGGTATGACGGCTCACGTCCTGATTGCAGGTGCAGGTATTGGTGGCTTGGGTGCGGCGTTGGCACTGGCCAAAATCGGCATCAAAGTCACCGTTTTAGAGCAAACAGACGTCTTTGGCGAAGTGGGCGCTGGGGTGCAAATCAGTCCAAATGCGTACAAGGTGTTGTCGGGCTGGGGTTTGGGCGATGCCTTGCTGCAAACTGCGAACTTCCCCGAAGCTTTGCAAGTTAGAAGCGCCACATCCGACAAATTACTTGGGCAACTGCAACTGGGCAGCCAAGCGCACACCCGCTACGGCTTTCCGTTTGCGACTTTGCTCCGTGCAGATTTGCATACGTTGCTGCTGAATGCCCTACGACAAGAGGTCAATGTCGATTTGTACTTGCATGCCAAAATCACTGACATTGCAGAAACAAAGCAACAACTTGGCCGACAAGTGACCGTGACGACAGAACTGGGCGACACCTTCACGGCAGATGCCTTGATAGGGGCAGACGGCTTGTGGAGCAGCGTTCGTCAACAGATGCTGGAGCATTCCGCGCCACACGCCACTGGTCACACGGCTTGGCGCGCACTGCTGCCCATGGCCGATGTGCCGCCTGAGCTGCAGCAAGACACCGTCACCGCGTGGCTGGATGCGGATAGACACATCATCGCCTACCCCGTGCAGCAGGGGAAGTCGTTGAACCTGGTCGATTGCTGTGAAAATACGGCCAATAATAAAAAAAAATCGCTACAGACGACGTATTCATTGAATAGTTTGCTGTCAAAAACATTGCAAAATGTGTTTCATTTGGCGGCTCAGAAAAAGGCATGGACGCGTTGGGATTTGTTCGACAGGCCGCCCCTTCGCTCAAGTTCGCAGATGGCCAATCCCACCCACCCACGCATTGCGCTGCTCGGCGACGCCGCCCACCCCATGCTGCCGTACTTGGCGCAAGGCGCGGCGATGGCGCTGGAAGATGCGCAGGCTTTGGCGTTGTCGATACAGCAAAATCCCAACGATTTAGCTTCAGCGCTGCAGCTGTACGCCCAAACCCGCTGGCAACGCAACGCTCGAGTGCAAGCCCGCGCCGCCCGAAACGGCCAAATCTTCCACGCTAAACCACCCGTCAGCTGGGCGCGAGATGCCGCCATGGGGATGTTGGGAGAGAAAATTTTGGATATGCCTTGGCTTTACGGTGGAATTTAAACTTTAAAAATATGCCGATAGTCAGCGTATTTATTGCCTAAAGTGCTATAAAATTCATAGTAAATAGGGGCGGAGGTGTTTTGTTTCAGATCAGGCAAAGCGAATATCCAGCCGCTTACCCATGGCCTCGGCATACCGCTTAAGCGTGGCGATTGAGGGGGAGTGTTTGCCCGATATCAATGCGCTCTCTAGGCGCGACACCACTGGCGTGCTCACGCCCATGCGTTTGGCCACTTGCTCCTGTGTCAATTTAGCTTCTTTGCGCGCTTTCAAAATAGCGTCCAGCATGGGCATCTCTTCGCGTTCTATGCGTTCAAACTCAGCGCGAACAACCGGGTTGGACAGCGCAATCGCTTTCAACTCTTCATAAGTTCTCATCTTTACACTCCTTCATGCGCTTGTGCGCAATAGTCAATTCTTTAGCAGGCGTTTTGTCGGTTTTTTTAACAAAACTGTGCAGCATCACAATACGCTTGCCTATCAAGGTGCAATAAAACACGCGGGCAATTCCCTGCGCACCCTTGAGCCTCAACTCAAACAAGCCATCGCCCATGGCTTTGGTATGCGGTTCACCCAAATTGGCGCCACTTGTTGTCATTCTGTCAGCCAAGTTAAAAAAGCGTGCAAGCAAAGTTTCTGGCAAGTCCAAAATATCGTCTTCTACGGACTGGCTAAAAAACTCTATGGTGTATTGCATATCTTAATATGTATGCAAAAATGCTAATAATTCAATGATATATTAGCATAAATAACAATTTAAAATTGACTAAAAGTGTGACTAAATTTCTTTGGCTTGTCTGGTTAGTGGCGGTTTTGTTCTTGACTTGTGGCAAAGTGCATCTGCAAATGTGAGTGCTCAAGCTTCCTGTAAAATCTACGTTTTAACAGCCTGTCACAAATTGCCATGTCCGCTTGGGTGCTGCCAGATCATATTGCCGATGTTTTGCCGTCCGAGGCCAGGCACATCGAAGAACTCCGTCGCAGTTTGCTAGACACCGCCCGCAGCTATGGCTACGAGCTGGTGATGCCGCCGTTGCTAGAGCATCTTGAATCGCTGCTCACCGGCACAGGCGAGGCGCTGGATTTACAGACGTTTAAGCTGGTGGACCAGCTCTCCGGCCGTACCTTGGGTTTGCGTGCCGACACCACACCCCAAGTCGCCCGCATTGACGCGCATTTGCTGAATCGCGTCGGTGTCACCCGCCTGTGTTATGCCGGCCCTGTGTTGCATACCCGCCCAGATCGCCCGCAAGCGACCCGCGAGCCGCTGCAGTTTGGTGCTGAAATTTACGGTCACGCGGGGCGTGAGGCGGATTTGGAAGCGCTGCTCTTGGCGTTAGATTGTTTGAACGTCGCCCAAGTCAACCACGTGAGCGTGGATATGTCTGACGCGCGGATTGTGCGCTATTTGCTCTCAGTAGCCAGTATTCATACCGTGCTGCCCGCTTCGCAGCTGAGCCAAATTCATGCCGCTTTGGCTGAAAAAGACACCAGCGAATTAGCTAACTTGACCAAAAACTTGCCCAAGCCAGCGCGTGAAAGCTTACTTGCTTTGGTGCAGTTGTACGGTGACGAGAAGGTCTTGGAAGAGGCTAAAAAAGTGCTTCAGCCGGCAGATGTGTTGCTTGAAACGCTATCAAATTTGAAGTGGTTGGCATCACAAATATCGGGTACTAAGGTTACATTCGACCTCGCTGAACTCAGCGGTTACGCTTATTACAGCGGTGCACGTTTTGCGATTTATGCGAAGAATGCACCTGATGCGTTGGTGCGTGGCGGGCGTTATGACGAGGTCGGCGCCGTGTTTGGCCGCAACCGCCCAGCGGTGGGCTTCAGCCTGGACATCAAAGAATTGGTCAACGCCGTCGCACCGCGCCCGCTCAAAGCCGCGATTCGCGCGCCTTGGGGCGAGTCGGCCAGTTTGCGTGCTGCGATCGCACGTTTACGCCAAGGTGGCGAAACCGTGGTCTGCGTCTTGCCTAGCCATGAGAGCGAAGTGGACGAGTTTGACTGTGACCGCGAGTTGGTTGAGGTGACAGGTCAATGGGTTATTCAAGCGGTTTAAGTTTCATTTCGTCAAAGTTAAATACGCTTTTCAGTATCAAGTAAGTACATTTCTAGAAAATTGAGTCATGAGCAATACAAGTAGCAACGCAGTTCAAAAAGTCGGCCGTAATGTGGTCGTGGTCGGCACCCAATGGGGTGACGAAGGCAAAGGCAAACTGGTCGATTGGTTGACCGAGAGCGCCGGCGGCGTGGTGCGCTTTCAGGGCGGCCACAATGCGGGTCACACCTTGGTCATCAACGGTGTCAAAACGGCGCTCAACCTGATCCCCAGCGGCATCATGCGTCCAGGCGTCAAGTGCTACATCGGCAACGGCGTGGTCTTGAACTGCGCGCATTTGTTCAAAGAAATCGCCGGTTTAGAAGCGATTGGCGTTGAAGTTCGCTCTCGCCTGCGCGTCAGCGAGGCTTGTCCGCTGATTTTGCCTTTTCACGAAGCCATTGACGTGGCCCGTGAAGTCAAGCGCGGCAATGCTGGCGCTGAGAAAATCGGCACCACCGGCAAAGGCATTGGCCCTGCGTACGAAGACAAAATTGCCCGCCGCGCACTGCGTGTGCAAGATTTGAAGTACCCAGAGCGTTTTGCCGCCAAACTGCGCGAACTGCTGGATCTGCACAACCATGTGCTGACCACTTATTTGGGCGCACCCGCGCTGGAATTTGAGCCGATTTACGCCGACGCCATGCAGCAAGCCGAACGCATCAAACCGATGATGGCTGACGTGTCGCGCGAGTTGAACGATGCCCACAAAGCGGGCGTGAACTTGTTGTTTGAAGGCGCACAGGGCACGTTGTTGGACGTGGACCACGGCACCTACCCGTTTGTGACATCTAGCAACTGCGTCGCAGGCAATGCGGCAGCGGGTTCTGGCGTCGGCCCGAACTTGCTGCATTACATGTTGGGCATCACCAAAGCCTATTGCACCCGCGTCGGCGGCGGTCCGTTCCCGACCGAGCTGGAATGGCAAAAAGAAGGCACCCCCGGCTACCACATGAGTACGGTCGGTGCTGAGCGTGGCGTGGTGACAGGCCGTTACCGCCGTTGCGGCTGGTTTGACGCGGCGCTGTTGAAGCGCTCCGCCCAGGTCAACGGCATCACCGGTTTGTGCATCACTAAATTGGACGTTTTAGACGGCTTGACCGAGCTGAAACTCTGCGTCGGTTACACCTTGGACGGTCAAATGATTGACATCTTGCCCATGGGTGCGGACGATATTGAGCGCTGCGTGCCGATTTATGAAACTCTGCCAGGCTGGTCTGAAACCAGCGTCGGTGTGACCGAGTACGCCAAGCTGCCTGCCAACGCCAAGCGCTATTTAGAGCGCATTGGCGCGGTGACTGGTGTGCCGATTGATGTGATTTCCACCAGTCCTGACCGTGACCACACCATCATGATGAAGCATCCGTTTGTAGCGGATTGAGTGTTGATTTAAGTGTTGAATTCGCCTCTATCCGGCGTATTTCTTGCCTAGAGTGCTATAAAAATAGGAGCAATTTGAGATATGTTAACTGAAGACGGCAAACACCTGTACGTGAGCTACGACGAATACCACAACCTGATCGAAAAACTCGCCATCAAGATCCACCAATCCGGCTGGCAATTCGACACGATTTTGTGTCTCGCGCGTGGCGGTATGCGTCCGGGGGATATTTTGTCGCGCATTTTTGACAAGCCTTTGGCCATCATGTCCACCAGCTCCTACCGCGCCGAAGCCGGCACGCAGCAGGGCAATCTGGACATCGCCCGTTTCATCACCACCCCCAAAGGCGAAATCGCTGGCAAAGTGCTGCTGGTGGATGATTTGGCGGATACCGGCCACACCTTGATCAAAGTCATCGATCAGCTGAAAAACAACTACGCGCCCATCACCGAGCTGCGCAGCGCCGTGCTGTGGACCAAGGGCGTCTCCGCTTTTCAGGCGGATTATTCGGTCGAGCATTTGCCGACCAACCCGTGGATTCACCAGCCGTTTGAAGGTTACGATTCCACGAAGGTCGAGCAGTTGATCACCAAGTGGTCGGTTTAACGGAAACCTAAATTTAGAGGTGGTTTGATGGATAAAACGACGCGACTTATTCATCACCCCTACCAGCCGCCTGAGGGCTACAGCGCACCGCAACCGGGGGTGTTCAAGGCTTCCACCATCATTTTCCCCAGTGTGGCTGTCCTGCGTGAGCGTTATAAGGACGAAGTGGGCCACCAATACACTTACGGCACCAAGGGCACGCCCACCACGTTTTTGTTGGAAGAGCGGCTCTGTACGCTGGAGGGCGGCAACTCTTGCACCTTGGTACCCAGTGGCTTGGCCGCGATTGCACTGGTCAACTTGGCCTTGCTGAAATCAGGCGACGACATACTGATTCCGGACAACGTTTACGGCCCCAGCAAAACACTTGCCAACGCTGAATTGGCTAATTTTGGCATCAGCCACCAAGTGTATGACGCCATGAACCCAGCGGATCTGGCGGCAAAGATCAGCCAGAAAACCAAACTTGTGTGGCTAGAAGCGCCTGGCTCAGTGACCTTGGAGTTTCCCAATCTGCCTGCGTTGGTGCGCATTTGCAAAGCGAAAAACGTGCTGATCGCTTTTGACAACACTTGGGGGGCGGGTATCGCCTTCAATCCGTTTGAGCAGGGCGTTGATATTTCCGTCCACGCCTTGACCAAATACCCCAGCGGCGGCGGTGACGTGCTGATGGGCAGTGTGATGACCCGAGATGCGGCGCTGAGTAGCCGGATCAAACACTGCCACATGCGCCTTGGCTACAGTGTTGGCGTCAATGATATCGAGACGGTACTGCGCTCACTGCCTAGTATGGCCGTTCGCTATGCCGCGCATGGTGCAGCCGCGCATGAACTGGCCATGTGGTGTCAACAACAGTCTGACATCGTGCAAGTGTTGCATCCTGCCATCCCGGGCTCGCCTGGGCACGCGCATTGGCAAGAAGTATGCACACAGGGGCAATCTGCAGGGCTTTTTAGCATCGTGTTGCACGGACGCTTGAGCAGCGCCCAAGTGGATGCTTTTTGCGATGCCTTGAACGTGTTTAAACTTGGTTTCAGCTGGGGCGGTCCGATGAGTTTGGTGGTGCCCTACAAAGTGCGACAAATGCGTACCTTGCCGTTGCCTGAATACTTGCAACATGGGCATTTGGTGCGCTTTTCGATTGGTTTGGAAGCCGTAGAAGATTTGACTGCCGATTTGGCGCAGGCTATGCAACTTGCTTTTAAGTCATTCAGAATAAGCTGTTAAAGTCACTGCCTAGTTCAGCATTTAGCTGACATCGAACATTACCTGAAAGAACACCTTGGCAACTCCTAATTACGGCTTCGAAAAGCGTCAAAAAGAACTCGCGAAAAAGAAGAAAAAAGAGGAAAAGCTCAAGATGAAGTCTGAGCGTAAAGTGGGTGATCCGATTGAAGGTGAACCAGAAGACGGCGTACAAGACGATACACCGCCGTCAACCGATCAGCCAGACGCACCTGCCAGACCTGCTGGCACATAAGTTATTTGCGTTATGTGCGTTTTTTGTGGTTGCTGTTCTGCGCCAACCTGATTTGCTCAATCGCGCGTTGCCCCGCTGAGTAACCAAGCGCAATCACGGTTTCTGCCCCCGTTTGCCGAGCTGC
>CANKRG010000046.1 GCA_947485165.1 Comamonadaceae bacterium | reverse complement strand
ACACGGGAGGTCGTCTTTGAATTCATTGAGGCTTATTACAATCGCATTCGTAGGCATTCACACAATGGCTGGCTTAGTCCAGTGCAGTTTGAAGCCGCTTACAACCAAGCTTTAGAGGAATCAGCTGTCTAAATTTGTGGCTAGGTCCACGAAGCGTACGGGACTTGATGATCAGTTTTTGGTTATAGGGCTGCATAAACCCTTTCAATCCCCTGCCCCTCAACCCCCTCCAACCTCTGCGCACTAACCAACCCCGGCGCAATCTCCGCCAACGGCACCAAAACAAACGCCCGCTGCCACATGCGGGGGTGCGGGATTATCAAAATTTCGGTTTGGATGTGCGCATCGCCACTTTCATCACGATAAAGCAGAATATCCAAATCCAGCGTGCGTGGGGCGTTTAGGTAGGGGCGGCTTCTGCCTGCTTTTTGCTCTATTTTTTGCAACTGCTCAAGTAATAAAGTCGCCGGCTGGTGGCAACTTATCTCTATGACGGCGTTGATGTAATCTGGGCTTTTGGGAGCGCCTGGGAGCGACTCCATCGCGGCGGTTTTGTAGAGGGAGGATTGTTGGGTGACTTCGGTCTCGGGCAAGGCGTTGATGGCTTGGATGGCATCACGAACCGTCTGGGCGGCGTCGCCTAGGTTTGCGCCTAGGGCGATGTAGGCGGTGACGGGAGCAGTTTTACTCATAAACCCATGCAATCTGAAAACTCCGTTCGGACTGAGCTTGTCGAAGTCATCAAGAACCCTTCGACAGGCTCAGGGCGAACGGATATTTTTTAACCTGCTCGAACGGAGATTTAGGGAGTTGAGCCATCGTTTGGATTCGGCACAAACGCCGGATTCGGCTTTTTCGCGCCACCGCGCTTGCGTCTGCGGCGTTTTTTTGCGGGGTCGGTGTTGTTGGGTTCTGCGCCGTCGTCGTCGCCTTCTTCTTCAGTGCGCTCTAGCAGGTTATCCAGGGGTGAATCTGCGGATTTGTCACCTTTGGGCGCTGCGGTGCGGGGTTTGGCTGCCACCTTAGTTGTTGATTTTGGCTTGGCGCGTTGCTCTTCCCGCACTTCGGCCACCATGTCTTCACGCTGCTCGTCGGTGGCAATGCTGAATTCTTGCCACCATTCGGCCAAAGACTCGTCCACCTCGCCGGCCACCGCCCGCAGTCGCATGAAGTCGAAGCTGGCGCGGAAGCGGGGCTGGTCGACCATGCCGAAGGGGGTGCTGCCGACGCGTTTTTCAAAGCGGGGCTGCATCATCCAGATTTCGCGCATGTCAGCGGCCAGTTTGCCACGGCCGGAGACATCGCCGATACGGGCGTTGAACACGTCGTCTATCGCCTCTTGCAGGGCGGGGAAGCTGTGCTGGCGCTGGCGCAGGCGCGCTGCCCAGCCATCGCGGACATCGGCCCAGAGCACGCAGGCCAAGAGGAAGCTGGCAACCACGGGTTTGTCTTCACCGACGCGGCGGTCGGTGTCTTCCAGGGCGATACGAACCAGGGTTTGCTCAGAGCGCTCAACCACGACGTCCAACAGCGGGTAAATGCCTTTGGCCATGCCCAATTGTTTGAGTGTAGCGATACTGCTCATAGCATGGCCGGTTTGCAGGAGCTTGAGCATTTCGTCAAACAAGCGGCTTTGCGGCACGTCGGCCAGCAGCTTTTGCGAACTGATGAGCGGGGCGGCGGTTTTGGCGTCGAGCTTGAAGCCCAAAGGCGCGAGCTTGGCAGAAAAACGCACGGCGCGGATGATGCGGACGGGGTCTTCGCGGTAGCGGGCTACGGGGTCGCCAATCATGCGCATGACGCGTTTTTGCGAGTCTTTGAAACCGTTGTGAAAATCGACCACGATTTGCGTTTCAGGGTCGTAATACATGGCGTTGATGGTGAAGTCGCGGCGCACGGCGTCTTCTTGCATGGTGCCCCAGACGTTGTCGCGCAGCACGCGGCCGGACGAATCGACGGCGTGCTTCATGCCTGCCAGCTCAGATTTGCTGGTTTTTTCGTTGCCTATGACCTGCTCTGCCGCTGCGTTGTCCAAATTGGCGCGGAAGGTGGTGACTTCGATCACCTCATGCTCGCGCCCGCGTCCGTAAACGACATGGACGATGCGAAAGCGGCGGCCAATGATGAAGGCGCGGCGAAACAGGTGTTTGACCTGCTCGGGCGTGGCGTCGGTGGCGACGTCAAAGTCTTTCGGGCGCAGGCCGACCAGCAAGTCACGCACTGCGCCGCCCACAATATAGGCTTCGAAGCCAGCGTTTTTGAGGACGTGCACCACATCGCGCGCGCGGTCGTCCACCAAGCTGTTGTCAATGCCGTGCGTGGCCACGCCAATGTCTTCGCGTTTGCCGTAATTCGTTTTTTTCGCTTTTACCGCTGGAGAGCCGTCTTCAGACTTGCCGAGTAGTTTATTTATAAATTTTTTAATCATGTCTGTGTATTAAACCAGCTAATTTAGGCAAAAAGCTCAAGTATTTGCCATCCGCGCTCTACCGCAACCGCTCGCAACCGAGCGTCCGGGTTGGTAGCAATAGGCACATTAACCCTCTCCAAGAGCGCAATATCGTTGATGGAATCGGTATAAAACGTGGTGTGCACGTCTTGCCAGCTCAGGTTTTTAGTCTTTAACCACGCGGCCACCCGAGTAACTTTGCCTTCATGCGCGGAAGGCACGCCTTTGATCTCGCCCGTGATCCAGCCCGTGCCACCCACGGATTCGTCTTTTTCAAGCTGCACCGCAATCAGCTCGTCAATGCCCAAAGCCGTGGCAATCGGGCGGGTGACGAACTCGTTGGTGGCGGTGACGATGACCAGCTGGTCGCCCGCTGCGCGGTGCTTGGCGATCAAATCCGTCGCCGCATTTTTGATGGCGGGCTGGATGGTAGCCGACATGAATTCGGCGTGAGCTGCTGTCGATTTAGCAGCGCCTTGGTCTTTGATGGCCTGGGTGGCGAATCTGACGTATTCGGATATTTTGAGTTCACCCTTTTTGTATTGGGCAAAAAATTCGTCGTTGCGTTGTTTGAATTCAACGGGGTCTGTCCAGCCGATCTGGGTGGTGAATTCGCCCCACGAATAGTCGGAATCTAGGGGTAAAAGGGTGTGATCAAGGTCGAATAGGGTGATATTTTGTATCATGGAAAATTTTTATCGAAACAATTTACTATTATTTTTATAGAAGCTTAGGCAATAAATACGCCGGCTAGAGTCATATTTAACCCCTATTCAACCATTGTCCATCATAGATTTTATCAATGGCACGGTGATTGATTTTTTCGACTGCAGGGCGTAGCCGTCTATGGCGTCCAGCAGCTCCATCAAGCTACCCAAGTCGCGGCTGAAACGGTTGAGCATGAAGTCCATCACCTCGTCGCTCAAAAACACGCCGCGTGCATCGGCTTCTTGGCGCAGCACGGCGCGGCGTTCGGGTTCGGACAATACCTGCAGCGCAAACACGTGGCCCCAGCCCAGGCGGGTACGCAGGTCTTCGCGCAGCATCAAATCTGCGGGCGGTGTTGCGCCTGCCGCCAACACCCAGCGCTGCTGGCCGCTGCTGGGTGTCATGGCGTTGACAAACCAGTTGAAAGCGGCGTGCTGTTGCTGGGCGGTGTACACATGCACATCGTCCAGCAACACGGCATCCCACGAGTCGTCAAACATGGGCGGATTGTGTATGGATGCGTCTAGCCAGCCGACGTGTACACCCAGTTCGCGTAAAGCATGGGCAGACGCTTTGAGCAGGTGCGATTTTCCACTGGAACTCTCGCCCCATAAATAAGTAGGAACAGGCGACCGCGTCGGGCTGCTGGCCCACACATTGAGGTGCTGCAGGGCGGCAGTGTTGGGGCCGGCGAAAAAATTGGTCAATGTCGGCCCTGTGTGCAAGCCAATATCAAGTGCAATTTGTTTCATAGCTGCGATTTTACGGAAATTAACCCTGAGGTACTGGACTTACCCTTAATCAACCCTGATAGAGCTTACTCGCCATGTAATTCGCCTGCACACGCCGCATCGCTACCAACAACACAGCGCTGGCTGGCAAGGCGACCAAAACGCCCACAAAACCAAACAATTGTCCAAACGCCATCAACGCAAAAATAACGGACAGCGGGTGCAGCCCAATACGCTCACCCACAAAACGCGGCGTCAGGTAAAAGCTCTCAACCACCTGCCCTGCGCCATAAACAACAGCCACCATGACCAAGGCTTTGATCGACGCAAACTGCAACAGCCCAGACAACAGTGCCAAAACCAGCCCCAAACCAAAACCCAAATACGGCACAAAGACAGCCAAGCCCGTAAAAATACCGATGGGCCAGGCTAAATCTAGCCCAAACAGCGCCAATCCCACGCTATAAAACACCGCCAACGCCAGCATAACCAAAAGCTGGCCGCGCAGGTATTGGCCCAGCACAGCGTCAGATTCTTTCGTAAAACTGTCAAACGCGGGATGCATGCGCGGTGGCACAAAGGCTTGAAAACGACCCACAATGCGGTCCCAGTCGATCAACAAATAGAACAGCACGACGGGAATCAACACCAGATTACCCACAATCGCCAGCGCCACGCTGCCACCCAGTTTCACCGATGAAAGCACGGAGCCCACGCTGTCCTCCACATTGGTATTGAGGTATTTGAGGACGAAGTCTTTGATGTGCGCAAAGTCAAACGTGAATTTGACGCCGAATTGGGCGAGCAAGGGTTTGAGCCATGCATGGACATTGTCAATCAACACAGGAATTTGCTCGCGCAACAGCGGCAGATGTTTGGTCAAAATTGGCACAATCAGCAGCAACACAGCCAGCACGACGAGGATGAACAAAATCTCCACAAACAACACCGCCAGCACGCGGGGCATTTTGCCGCGCATCAAGGCATCTAAGCGGTTCACCAGCGGATTGAGCGCGTAGGCCATCACGCCAGCCACCACAAAAGGCGTCAAAACTGGCCCCAAAAGCCACAAAAGCACGACGGCTAATGCCGCAATACCGAGCCAGGTCATGATGGTTTTTTGAGTTGTCGTGAATTGCATGGGCGATTATGAATTGATAGAAGTGCGTGATTTGAGCAAAGTCGCTGGTAAAAACCCTTAAAATCAAAGCAAATTCTAGTCCGAACAGACCTGAACAAACGAATAAACTTCAAATACTTCATTTTTACACCATGACCACCCCACTCAGCTACAAAGACGCCGGCGTTGATATTGACGCGGGAGACGCCCTGATCGAACGCATCAAACCTTTCGCTAAAAAAACCATGCGCGAAGGCGTGTTGGCAGGCATTGGCGGCTTTGGCGCGCTGTTTGAGGTGTCGAAAAAGTTCAAAGAACCGGTCTTGGTCAGTGGCACCGATGGCGTGGGCACCAAGCTGAAACTGGCTTTTGAATGGCAAATGCACGATACGGTGGGCATCGATTTGGTGGCGATGAGCGTCAACGACGTGCTGGTGCAAGGCGCTGAGCCGCTGTTCTTTTTAGATTATTTTGCCTGCGGCAAGCTGCACATCGACACGGCTGCGGCGGTCATTCAAGGCATCGCCAAGGGTTGCGAGCTGTCCGGCTGCGCCCTGATCGGCGGCGAAACCGCCGAAATGCCGGGCATGTACCCCGCTGGCGAGTACGATTTGGCCGGTTTTGCCGTCGGCGCGGTTGAAAAAGCTAAGATTTTGACTGGCGCATCGATTGGCGCGGGCGACGTGGTGCTGGGTTTGAAGAGCAATGGCGTGCATTCCAACGGTTTCAGTTTGGTGCGCAAGTGCATTGAGCGAGCAGAAGCTGCTGGCAACATCCCCGTCACATTAGACGGCCAAGCCTTCAAACAAGCTGTCATGGCGCCGACTCGCCTGTACGTGCTCAACGTGCTAAAAGCCTTGGCGGCGCATCCGCTGAATACGGCTGCTGACGGCACAACGTCAGGCATCAAGGCCTTGGCACACATCACCGGCGGCGGCCTGCTTGAAAACATCCCCCGCGTCCTGCCCAAAGGCATGGCCGCACACCTGACAAAAGGCAGCTGGCCACAAACCGAGCTATTCGCCTGGCTGCAAGCCACAGCCAGTATCGACGACATCGAAATGAACCGCACCTTCAACAACGGCATCGGCATGGTGCTGGTGGTAGATGCCGCCAGTGCAGCCGCCGTGGCGCAAACTTTGCGTGATCTGGGCGAAACCGTGTTTGAAATCGGCGCGATTGCACCGCAGGGAGCGGGCGCGGCGGTTGTGGTTGGTTAAAACCTCGAATTTATGACTGAAATACGCCTTTAACCAGCGTATTTGTTGCCTAAGCAGCTATTTTATATATAGCAATTTTTTAATTTAATCCTTATCACCAAGCAGGCGTTAACTGCCCCGCTGACAAGCGAAAGCCGCGATGTGCCATCGCATGTGCCTCTGACTCGTCGTGAGTCACCAAGATCGTGGTCACACCCATGCTGGTGATGTGCTGTTTGAACTCTTCCCGTAGGGATTGACGCAACTCTGCGTCCAGCGCGGAAAAAGGTTCGTCCAGCAACAGTGCTTTGGGCTGCGTGATCAACGCCCGCGCTAGGGCAACGCGCTGCTGTTCGCCGCCTGACAGGGTGGTGACTTTGTCTGTCGCATGGGTTGCCAAATTAAAGCGCTCCAACATGGCTAAGGCTTGCTCACGGGCTGCTTTTTTGCTGAGCTTTTGCTCGATCAAGCCAAAAGCGACGTTGTCTAAGACGTTTAGGTGGGGAAACAAGGCGAAGTCTTGAAACATCAGTGCGAAATGGCGTTTTTCTGGGGGCAGCTGGCTGATGTCTTGCTGGTCAAAAAAGACTTGCCCGGTATCCGCCTGCTCCAAGCCTGCCACAATTTTCAGCAAAGTGCTTTTGCCAGCACCTGAAGCGCCCAGCAGCGCCACAATCTCGCCACGCGACACGCTTAGGCTGAGCTTGTCGGCCAAGAACCGGTTCTCGTAGCGTTTACTGATGTTTTTTAATTCAAGCATGGGGCCTCCTACAATTTTCGTGTCTGAGATTTTTGCGGTGAATCAATCACTACAAAAACCAGTGCAGACAGCAACATCAACAGGCAAGCCAACAGCATCGCCGTATCTAAATTGACAGCGCCTGGTTTGCCCAGGCGTTGGTAAATCAGGGTGGTGAGGGTTGTCCATTCAGGGCGCGACAAAAACAAAGTCACGGCAAATTCGCCCAAGGCCGTCGCCGCTGCAAACGCCATACCGCGACGCAAAGCGGGGCTGAGCAATGGCAAAGTGACCCGCCAAAACGTTCGAGCTGGACTAGCGCCCAAGGTGCGGGCGACTTGGCCTAAATTATCTGGCAGGCTGCCCAAACCAGCGGTCATGGCTTTGGTGACAAAAGGGTAAGCTAGTACGGCGTAGGCGGCGATCAACAAAGCCAAACTCGCTGTCCAGTCGGGGTACAACAGCAGCAAACCAAATGCCACGGTGACGGGAGATGCTATCAACGGTAAATACGCTGCCGCACGCCAAGCGACCGAGCCTCTGCCCGTTCCAGTGCCCAAGGCGTGGGCGATGCCAAGCACGGTGGCGATCAACAATGCAACGGCTGAAAAGCGCAAGGTGTTCCACAGCGCGAGTTGGGTTTCAGTATCCAACAAGGCGGTCCAAGCTT
The DNA here is from genome assembly GCA_947485165.1 of Comamonadaceae bacterium. Lineage (GTDB taxonomy): Bacteria > Pseudomonadota > Gammaproteobacteria > Burkholderiales > Burkholderiaceae_C > Aalborgiella. The sequence goes on along the minus strand of CANKRG010000046.1, from coordinate 10,204 downwards.
GCGAATCGGCCAACAAAGCGCGCCACACAATTGCCAAGATGGGTGCGGCGCAGAAGAAAAACAAAACGCCCATGCTGCCAAAAACTGCCAACCAATTTAAAACAGATTGTGGATGGCGCAAAGCGATGGGGTTGAGGCGTGTGGATACGGACAATCGCTTTTCAACGTAGGCGTAAGCCAAAGCGATCAAGCCCGTCAGCAGCAGCATCCACAGCGCCAAACTGCTGGCTTGCGCGAGCTTGAGTTCATAGGCGACCAAGGTGTAAATTTCAACTTCCACCGTGGCATAGCGTTGCCCACCGAGCACCAAGGCCAAGCCAAAGCCGGAGAAACAATACAAAAAAACCAGACACAAGCTGGACGTGAGCCAAGGCGCTATCACCGGCCACTCCACCCGCCAAAAGGCGCGCCAAGGCGTTGCGCCCAAGGAACGGCTGGCAGCAACGCAATGCGCATTCACCTGCCCCAGCGCATCGACACCAGCACGTATGACCACGCACAGGTTAAAAAACAAATTGCCATACAAAAGTAGCCACGGTGTGTCTTGCAAATCAATACCTAGCGATTGACTAAACACGCCCTGCGGCCCCCACAATGCCAAAACGCCCAGCGCGGCAACGAGCGTCGGCACGACAAAGGGCAGCATCAAAAGTCGCAACACCAGCTGGCGACCGGGAAAGTCAAACCGCGCCAGCACCCATGCAACAGGAAGACCCAAAACGAGTGCGAGAACGCAGGTTGCAATGGCCTGCGTGAAAGACCACAACAGCCGCCACTTTAGGAAATCGTCTTGCCAGATGGTGATGAACGACCAAGCATCCGCCCCGCTTGCAGCACCGCCCCACCCTTCTGCAGCCAATCGCAGCATCGGCAACAGCAGCATCAACACCACCGCCGTGCTGGGCAGCAGGAGCAACGCCACTCTTGACGAGCGCTTCATAACTTAATTTGAAAAACTTTACTTCAATTTACTTTAAAACAGTTTTCGTCCAGCGGCTGATCCACCCAGCGCCTTTTTCAGCGATGACAGCCGGGGCCATGCTTTCAAATTTAGCTGGTTCAGGCGCAAAACGCATCACATCAGCACGCTTGGTGGTACTTTGTATCGGGTACATCCACATCGTCGTTTGCAGTGCTTCTTGCACGTCTGCTGTGCGCATGAACTCTAAGAATTTCTCTGCTTCTGCGCGCTGCTTGCCACCTTTGATGAGCGCTACGCCCTCGACTTGCCTGAACACTGCACCCGGTAAAAACAAGCTGGCGGTTGGTGAATCAGTCAATTTTTCTTTGCTGTAAAACACCTCAGCGGCGGGACTGCTGGCGTAGCTCACCACAATTGGGTAGGCACCACCATTGCGGCTGAAGTCTGTGTAATAGGCTTCTGTCCAGCCTTTGGCGACCTTCATGCCGTTACCGCGCATACTTTTCCACCAAGCAAAGGCTTTTTCTTCACCCATGTTGGCAATCGTCGCCAGCAAAAAGGCGTAGCCAGGGCCAGACGTGGCTGGATTTTCTACGACCAGCCATTTTTTATACACAGGTTGCGTTAACTCTTCCAACGATTTTGGCAGTGGCGTACCACGTTTAGCCACGGTGGCTTTGTCGTAATTAAGCGTCACAAAACCGTAGTCAACTGCGACGGCCATGCCTGCAAACTCGGTTTTTGATTCGCCTTGAGCTGAAGCGCCATCGTAAACATCAAGAATGTCTGCGGCTTTGGCTTTGACGGCTTGCGCGTTGTCGATGCCATAAACCACATCGGCAATCGGCGCTTTGCGGGTCAAAATCAGCTTATTTAACATCTCACCAGAATCGCCACCTTTGACGATTTTGAGTTTCACGCCCGCTTCGGATTCAAATTTAGCCAGCAAAGGCTTGGGCAAATCAAACGAGCTGTGTACGATGACGCGCAAGTCTTTGGCTAGAACAGAAGCCGACAACAAGCCAGCTGCCAAAGCGACTGAAGCAAGTAAAAATTGTTTTTTGATGTTTCTTTTGACGTTGCGCATATTTTCCTTGTGCATTCTTTTAACGCCACGCAGGCCGCAAAAAAAGAAAAACAGGAAATGTCTTTCAATCTCACGCTTCCTACGCTGGCATGACCCAGATCAGGTAAACAGGGTATTTCTCAGTCCGCAGACACCCCTGGTGAATTTGCATTGTAACCGTCACGCATACTATGTGACAATATGGCCCGTCCAGAATAGCTCACTAAACACTGCTGCGTAACTTGGCAGGTTTGCCACTGCCGCCCGTGATTAAAGCGCCGCAAGTGCTTGAACCTGACGCAAGCGGACACCGTGATTCACTACGACCCGTGGTGGAACCCCGCCGTAGAAACCCAAGCTACAGACCGCGCCCACCGCATCGGCCAAACCCAGCGGGTGATGGTGTACAAACTTGTCGCCCAAGGCACGATTGAACAGCGAATTCTTGCTCTGCAAGAACGCAAGGCTGCGCTTGCACAAAGCATGTACAGCGGCTCCGCAGCGCGCAAGCAACCTTTGTTTACCGAAGGTGACTTGGCAGAGCTCTTATTACCTTTGGGGAAATGATGCATTCAGGTGATTGATACCTAGAAAACAAAAAAGCCCGGTAACTCATTGAATTACAGGGCTTATTTGCATGTTGTCGGACTAGCCTAAACATAGTACTGGCGGAATCGGAGAGATTCGAACTCTCGATAAGGCTCTACACCCTATACTCCCTTAGCAGGGGAGCACCTTCGGCCACTCGGTCACGATTCCTACTTATCGCAATTTCTTCGATATCCAGCCGTATTATCTCACGACTTGGGGTTCAATTTCTAAAATTGACTTTCAAAAAACCACAAACAAAACAAAAGTTCAGGCGACAGCTTGGTCCAAACCAAACACCTTGTGCAGCGCGCGCACTGCGAGTTCCATGTATTTCTCGTCAATCACCACCGATGTTTTGATCTCTGAGGTGGAAATCATCTGGATGTTGATGCCCTCTTCTGCCAAGCAGCTGAACATTTTGCTGGCGATGCCCACGTGGCTGCGCATGCCGATGCCGACGATGGAGACTTTGCAGATTTTCGCGTCGCCGACAACTTCTTTCGCGCCCAAGACAGCAATCACTTTGCTGTTCAACAAATCGACCGCTTTGGCGAAGTCGTTGCGGTGCACGGTGAAGCTGAAGTCGGTTTTGCCTTCTTTGCTGACGTTTTGGATGATCATGTCGATTTCTATGTTGGCATCTGCCACCGCACCGACGATTTTGTAGGCAATGCCTGGGGTGTCTGGCACACCGAGCACGGAAATTTTGGCTTCATCGCGGTTGAAAGCGATACCTGATACGACGGCTTGTTCCATGTCTTCATCTTCCTCAAAAGTAATCAAAGTGCCGGAAGTGGCCTCTTCATTCATATCAATATCCCACGGCGTGAAGCTGGACAACACGCGCATTTTTACCTTGTATTTACCGGCAAATTCGACCGAGCGGATTTGCAGCACTTTGGAGCCCATGGACGCCATTTCCAGCATTTCTTCAAAGCTGACGGTGTGCAAACGGCGCGCTTCGGGCACGACGCGCGGGTCGGTGGTGTAAACGCCATCGACGTCGGTGTAAATCAAGCACTCATCCGCCTTCAGCGCTGCAGCAACTGCCACTGCCGACGTGTCAGACCCACCACGGCCCAGCGTGGTGATGTTGCCCAACTCGTCCACGCCCTGAAAGCCGGTGACGATGACAACACGACCTGCATCTAAATCAGCGCGGACTTTTTTGTCGTCAATCGACTCGATGCGTGCTTTGGTGTGGGCGCTGTTGGTTTTGATGGCGACTTGCCAGCCGGCGTAGCTGACGGCTTCCAGGCCTTCCGCCTGCAGGGCAATCGCCAACAAAGCAGACGACGCTTGCTCACCCGTAGAGGCCAGCATGTCGAGCTCGCGGTTGTAGGCGTCGCCCGGTTTAGCGGGGGCTAGCTCTTTTGCCAAAGCCAGCAAACGGTTGGTTTCGCCACTCATGGCACTGGGGACAACGACCATTTTGTGACCGGCGCGCGCCCATTTGGCAACGCGTTTGGCGACCAAGGCAATGCGCTCTGTCGAGCCCATGGAGGTACCGCCGTATTTATGAACTATCAAAGCCATAGGAATTTTTTGAAATGAACGAACTAAAAAGCGAACTGGAAAAGTAAAACCTAGGGATTGTACCAATCAATGAACGCCTCTTTGCGCTCAACGAAGCCGCGTCCGACTTTGATGTGAATTTTGTGTCCACGCGTGGTGCACACCTTGATTTGAGCTATGAGCTGCTTTAGTTGCGCGGTGCTGGGCGTGGTTTGGTGCGTTGTTTTCAGCCAAAACCGCAGTGCGTTGCCCATTCTTGCATCGCTAAGCTGTTGTAATGGTTGAATTTTTGGGGGATTACCAGTTTTCAACAGATCGTCTACAGCAACTTCGTTTAAAAGCAATTGCGCCTGAGCTGCGTGGCTGCTGCTGCGGGCAAAGGTGTCTCTGAACTGCGAGAATGCAGCGTCCAAAGCGGGCAAGAGCTTGGCACGGATGCGGTTGCGGGTGAACGATTCATCGGTGTTCGTCGGGTCTTCCACAAAGGGAGCGCCGCCCTGACCGAACTCGGTTTGCGCTGCTAACCAGCGCCGGATCTCAGCGGCGGAAACTTGTAACAGCGGCCTGTAGTACTGAATGCCATCACGCTGCCAAGCTGCTGGCATCGCTGCCAAACCTGGCAAACCAGCGCCTCGACTTAGGGCAAGTAGCAGGGTTTCAACTTGGTCGTCAGCGTGCTGCGCCAATGCTATATTTTTAATAGTTGCATAAGCAATAAATACAGTAGATACAGGCATATTTTTACTAGAAAATGCGCTGTATCTGGCATGTCTAGCCGCTGCTTCAGGGCTTTCGCCAAGCTCATGCTTGGCATCGACTTTTTTGACGGTCAGTGGCACATTGATGCGCTGACAAAATGCCTCGCTATGCGCTGCAAAATCATCTGCCGCTGCCTGTAAACCGTGGTGAATATGGATGGCGCTGACTTGGCCTGGCCATTTTTGGGCACAGGCTAGCAGCAAAGCGGTGGAATCTGCGCCGCCGCTGTAGCCAATCGCTAGAGGCAAATTCGGAGAGAAAGCTGCGATGGCGGCTTCAAAGGACAGGCTCAACAAGCAACTCGGTAGAATCTTTTAAAAACACGACATTTTGCTTCCACAGCAAACTGGCAGGCCAATGCCTTGCAAGCAAACTTTGAAACAGCGGCTGTACTTCTTTGACCGATTTAGCCGCTAAAAGTTTAGGGCGAATCGCCATGACTTGCTTGATATAGGCCAAATTACGCGCTTCGTTGCGGGTCGGTGCATTGTCTTCAGAGGCCAAAATCACCGGCACGTCTGGAAACATGGACTGCAAAGTGTTTTTGTAAACCGCTTTGGTGCCCGTTTCACAGCCCAAAAATACCACGGTGTTGACCTTGCTGTACAGAGGGCGGCTTTCGTCCATCATGTCGACGAACTCTTTGACTTTGGCGTCAGTTAACTCGCCCCTGTAAAAACCTTGCTCATGGTGACCGGAGATCACCACCATGTTGAATGGGATGGCATTTTTGTCTTCCAATAGCGCCAGCAACTCTTTTTTCAAATCATCCGCACTATAGTAACCTGTGGTTTTTTCGCGCTCTTGCTCTAGGCTGTAAATTTTGTCGTAGTAGCCATCACACTTGGCGTCACGCTTGATGGCGACGGCGCAATCTTGCAACTTCACGGTGAATGCCTCAATCGCTTCGTTGACTTTCACAATGTGCAGGCGCTGCTTGCGGGTGATCCGCTGGTAAGACGGCACCACCACCACTTCAGAGGCGACGCCCAGCTGACTTTGCTTGAAAACAGCGATTTCCCGCTCCGCATTGTTGAAATCAATGAACAAAGTACGCGCTGAAGCGGGGACTGATAGTAAGCTGCAAAATAAGAAAATAAAAGCAGCTAAAGATTGGGAAAAACATGTGTACATATCGTTATGGTACCAAACAAGGCAAATAGTTGCTACTTTGCCTAACTTCTTGACTGCGCTCTTGAATTCGCTTCTTAAACTTACTTTTGGCTAGATTTGCTTTCAGCTTTGTCTGCTCTTTCGGCCTTTGCATCTGCCTTAATGTCAGAAAACTTGCCGTAGCTCATCAAACGCTCGTAGCGGCGATCCAACAGCTCTTTGGTCTTCAAATCGCTGACTTGGCGATACGCATCCACCAAAGCGCGCTTTAAAAATGCTGTCATCTGTTTGTGGTCACGGTGCGCGCCACCGACGGGTTCGTTGACGATTTTGTCAACAATGCCCAAGGCTTTCAAACGGTGCGCGGTGATGCCCAATGCGTCTGCCGCCATTTCGGCTTTTTCTGAGGTTTTCCACAAAATCGAAGCGCAGCCCTCTGGACTAATCACCGAATAAACCGCGTATTGCAGCATGACCAACTGGTCACACACCGAAATAGCCAGTGCGCCGCCCGAGCCGCCTTCGCCAATAATGGTGGTGATGATAGGCACTTCCAGCTGCGCCATTTCAAAAATATTGCGGCCAATGGCTTCAGACTGGCTACGCTCTTCCGCATCAATGCCTGGGTAGGCACCGGGCGTGTCCACAAAGGTGAAGACGGGTAGTTTGAATTTCTCTGCCGTTTTCAACAAACGCAGGGCTTTGCGGTAGCCCTCGGGCTTGCTCATGCCAAAGTTGCGCATGGCGCGTTCTTTGGTGTCGCGACCTTTTTGCTGGCCAATCACCATGCAAGCTGCGCCGTTGAAACGCGCCAAACCACCCACAATGCTCAAATCATCCGCAAAATGGCGATCACCGTGCATTTCAACGAAATCTGTGAAGATGTCGTTGATGTAGTCCATGGTGTACGGACGCCCAGGGTGGCGCGAGATTTTGGTGATTTGCCATGGTGTCAAAGCGCTGTAGATGTCCTTGGTCAGCTGCAGACTTTTCTTGGCCAGCTGGTCGATTTCACTGGATATATCGACTGCGGACTCAGTTTGAACATAGCGCAACTCTTCGATTTTGGCATCTAGCTCAGCAATCGGCGACTCAAAATCCAGAAATGTTTTTTTAGCCATGTGTTGGTCCTCTTTTTATCTTTAATTATTCTAATACGCGACAGGTACGGGGTCTAGCGACCGCCAAATATACCAAGTTGCCACGCTGCGGAACGGCGCCCAAGCGGCTGCGACCTCCCGAATGTCACTACGGCTGACGGCTTCGCCTGAAAAATAGCCTTTGCTGATGCCGTTGATCAGTCCGATGTCATCCAGTGGCAGCACATTGGGGCGCATCAGGTAAAACATCAAAAACATCTCCGCCGTCCATCGGCCAATGCCGCGAATGGCCACCAGCTCGGCAATGATGGCTTCGTCATCGATCTGCTCAAAACTTTGGCTGTGGATCGCCCCAGAGTCAAAATGGATCGCCAAACCAACCAAATACTCAACCTTGCGGGCGCTCAAACCCGCCGCCCGCATGTCGTCAACTTTGAGTTTTAGGATGCTGGCTGGCACCATCTTTTTAGGCAGCAACGCAAACCGATCCCATACCGTTTGGGCGGCTTTGACCGAGATTTGCTGCCCCACAATGCTGCGCGCCAGCGTGGTGAAAGCGTCGCCACGCGAGCTCAAAGAGACGTCAGGAAATTGCGCGATCAAGCGCTTCATGACGCGGTCTTTTTTGCTCAGATGTTTGCAGGCATCTTGCCAATAGTCGGGAACGGATACGGATGACATTGCTATAATTTTAACAACTACTTAAGCATCGAATATACCGGCTAGAGCCGTTTTTATCATCATTTTAGAGAGATACAGATGCATCAAGCAGCCTCCCAAGTAGTACCCGTTGGCGAGTCTTTCAGAACGATGCCTTGCGCCAACAAGTCATTTCGAATCGCATCGGCCAAGGCGAAATTTTTCTCTTTTTTAGCATCGTTGCGTTCTGTTATCCTAAACGCTATCTGTACTGTGTCAAGCGTTTGAACGACGCCTGATTGTAAAAATTTTGTCGGCTCATTTTGCAGCAATCCTAAGATACCGCCTAGCGCTTTTAACAGACCGGCCAGTTGTGCAGATTTGGTGATGTTGACCTGCGCAGCGAGGTCAAACAGCACGGCCACAGCCTCAGGTGTGCCGAAGTCCTCGTCCATCGCGGCTTTGAAGCGCGCAGCGTATGAATCACTCCAATCAATGGCGATTTCAACAGGTTTGACAGCGTCTAAAGCGGTATAAAGGCGCTTGAGCGATGCGCGGGCATCGTCCAAATGCACATCGCTGTAGTTCAAGCCCGTGCGGTAATGCACACGCACGATGAAGAAACGCACCGTTTCGGGGTCGTATTTGGCTAAAACTTCGCGAATGGTGAAGAAATTACCCAAGCTTTTGGACATTTTTTCATTGTCCACCCGCACAAAACCGTTATGAATCCAGTAGTTAGCCAATGGCTTGCCATTCGCGCCTTCGCTTTGGGCAATTTCGTTTTCATGGTGCGGGAACTGCAAATCTGCACCGCCGCCGTGAATGTCAAAAGTCTCACCCAACATCGCGCAACTCATGGCTGAGCACTCGATATGCCAGCCTGGACGTCCAGCACCGTAGTCACTGGCCCATTTGGCGTCTTCTGGCTCGGTGGGCTTGGCTGATTTCCACAATACGAAATCCAGCGGATCTTCTTTGTCTTCCACAACCGTCACGCGCTCGCCAGCGCGCAGCTCATCGACAGACTTGCCAGACAACTTGCCGTAGCCCGGAAACTGGCGCACCGAGAAATTAACATCGCCGCTAGGCGCTTGGTAAGCCAAGCCTTTTTGCTTTAAAGTTTTGATGATGCTGAGCATTTGCGGCACAAACTCGGTCGCGCGTGGCTCGTGCGTGGGGGTTTCTATGTGCAAAGCGCCAATGTCTTGGTTCATGGCGGCGACCATTTCATCGGTCAAAGCCCGAATCGTGATGCCCCTCTCCAAGGCACGTTTGATGATTTTGTCGTCAATATCGGTGATATTTCGTATGTAAGTGACTTTGTAGCCACTGGCTTTGAGCCAGCGCTGCACCACGTCAAAAGCCATCATCATACGGGCGTGACCGATGTGGCAGAGGTCGTAAATCGTCATACCACAGACGTACATGCGCACGTGGCCTGGCTCAATCGGCGAAAAATCCTCTAAAGCACGGGACATTGTGTTGTAAATGCGCAGACTCATGGGGTGATTTGAATAAACGGTTGGTGTTGTTTTTGATATTGTTACTCATACCCCGTCAGGGGGTACAATTTGCGATGCAGTTTAACAGCTAGAAAAGACCACCTATGCCAAGCATCCGTTCATTTACACCTCTAGCCTTGTTGCGCTTATTGCCAGTGACATTTGCGCTTACGGCAACTTTGTTTGCGGTGTCTGTTCATGCGGGCGACATTGATGATGTCAACCAGTTGCTCAAAGCAGGCAAGCAAGCGCAAGCTTTGACCACAGTCGAGCAATCACTCACCACCAAGCCGCGTGACCCACAGCTGCGGTTCTTAAAGGGCGTGATTCAAACCGAAATGGGCAAGCCGCAGGACGCAATTGGTACATTCAACAAGCTGACTGAAGAATACCCGGAGCTGCCGGAGCCCTACAACAACTTGGCCGTGCTGCACGCCAGCGCTGGCCAGTTTGACAAAGCGCGTGCCGCTTTAGAAATGGCCATTCGCACCAACCCAAGCTATTCAACAGCACATGAAAATTTAGGCGACATTTACGCCAACTTGGCCAGCCAAGCCTACAGCAAAGCACTACAACTGGGTGGCTCTAGCACCAGCCTGCAACCAAAGTTGACATTGATTCGCGAATTGTTCGCACCAGGCGGCAAAGGCCTCAACCCGAGTGCTGCAAAACCTGTTGTGACATCTGACAAAAACATTGATACCCCTAAAAATCTTCCGCGCAAAGCGTGGGAAGAGGAGCGTCGTGACCACATCATGGGCAAATCACGCATCAGTGTGGAAGTGAGCGAGATCACGACAAAATCTAACGGCAACACTGCAACGGTGAAGTTCCGCCAAACCTACGATGCAGATGCGTTGTCCACATCTAGCCGTAAAACCTCGTAGCTGACCAAAGTCGACGACCGTTGGTTGATCGCAAAAGAAACCACCGGCGGTTGATTTTTTGCGGTCGGATTGCGCGGAGGTTACTTTGAACCGATTGATGAACTGTT
>CANKRG010000045.1 GCA_947485165.1 Comamonadaceae bacterium | reverse complement strand
CTTGTCGCTGGTCAAAATCGCGGTGCGCTGTAAGGATGCCAAGAAAGGCACGCGACCCAGGATGATGGCGTTTTTGTGGTTTTTCGGGATGACGCGGTTGTAGTCTGGGAATTTGCCTTCGACCAGCTTGGTCACAAATTCCATGCCTTCAAAGCTGAACTTGGCCTGATTGGTGGCGAACTGGAACGCGATCGCGCCTTCTTTGTCGCTGAGCAGGCGCTGCATTTCGATGACGGTTTTGCGCGGCAGAATGACTTCTTGTTTCGGCACTTCCACATCCAGCGTGGCGGTCGCAAAAGCCAAACGATGCCCGTCGGTGGCGACGATGCTGAGTTGTTTGCCTTCAGCGACGAACAAAATACCGTTGAGGTAGTAGCGAATGTCGTGCACCGCCATCGCAAAGGCGACCTGGCCGAGCAGATCTTTCAGCACCTTTTGCGGCACGCTGAAGGCGGGGCCGAGGTTGGCGGATTCTTGCACGAGGGGGAAGTCTTCCGCCGGCAAGGTCTGCAGCGTGAACTTGCTCTTGCCGCCTTTTAAAATCAACTTGGACGCGCTGGATTCTAAAGAGACCGATTGGTCGCCCGGCATGGTGCGCAAGATGTCGATGACTTTGCGTGCGCCCACCGTGGTGGTGAAGTCGCCAGCGTCGCCGTCAAACTCGACACTGGTGCGGATCTGGATTTCCAGGTCGCTGGTGGTCAACTCAAGGCGATGGCCGGTTTTGCGGATCAAGACGTTGGCCAAAATCGGCAGCGTGTGACGCCGCTCGACGATGCCCGCGACGGATTGCAGCGCGGCGAGTACTTTGTCTTGGGTTGCCTTCAGAACGATCATGTTTGCCTCTTTAAAAATGTGCTTTTATTAGCGCTACGTCAATTTATGTCTAGCTTCTGCATTAGCTTGCTATTTTAACCTTTTGCTGCCCTGAAACCTCAACCTTTTAGCGTCTGTTCCAGCACGTGTAATTGCTGGTTCAATTCGCTCAAAAGCTGCCTTTCAGCCGTCATTTTTCGCACCGCATGCAACACCGTGGTGTGGTCGCGGCCGCCGAACAACTCACCGATTTCAGGCAGGCTTTTTTGCGTCAATTCTTTGGCCAAGTACATCGCAATCTGGCGCGGCCGCGCGATGCTGGCGGGACGCTTTTTGGAGTACATGTCGGCGATTTTGATTTTGTAATAGTCGGCGACGGTTTTTTGGATGTTTTCGACCGAAATCTGGCGGTTTTGAATCGACAGCAAATCGCGCAGGGCTTCACGCGCCAAGGCAATCGAGATTTCTTTTTGGTTGAAGCGGGAATAGGCCAGGATTTTGCGCAGCGCGCCTTCCAGTTCGCGCACGTTGGAGCGGACGTTTTTGGCGACGAAAAACGCCACTTCTTCGGGCATCTCGGTGCCTTCGGCCTTGGCCTTGTTGATCAAAATGGCGACCCGCATCTCTAGCTCGGGCGGCTCGATGGCGACCGTCAAGCCTGAATCAAAGCGCGAGACCAGACGTTCGTGGATGTCAGCCAAACCTTTCGGATAGGTGTCGCTGGTCATGACCAAATGCGATTTGCGGGCTAGCAGCGCCTCAAAAGCGTTGAAAAATTCTTCCTGCGTGCGCTCTTTGTTGGCGAAGAACTGCACATCGTCGATCAAGAGCAAATCCAGCGAGTGGTAGCGCTCTTTGAACTCGTCAAAAGTTTTGCGCTGGTAGGCTTTGACCACGTCGGTGACGAACTGCTCGGCATGGATGTAGAGCACCTTGGCGGTCGGGCGGTCTTGCAACAGGCGGTTGCCGATGGCGTGCATCAAATGCGTTTTACCGAGGCCGACGCCGCCGTAGATGAAGAGCGGGTTGTACAGCTGGCCGGGCGTGCCGGAGACGTGCAGGGCGGCGGCGCGCGCCATGCGGTTGGCGGTGCCTTCGACCAGGGTGTCGAAGGTCAGGGCGGTGTTCAAACGCGGTTTGTTGCCCATGATGCCGTTGGCGGCGCTTAAACCCCCTGCTGCGCTGTCCGCCACCATATCGATAGGCTCAGCGACGCTGCCGAACTCGGCGTTTTTCACGTCCATCGTGGTTCTAGGAGGCGCTTGGCGTTGCATCAAGGCCAGTTCCAAGGCAATCGGTTGGCCATACATTTTTTCAAGCAAGACGCTGATGCGGTTGGCGTATTGCGCGCGCACCCAGTCGAGCTTGAAACGGTTCGCGATGTAGATGGTGACTTTGGACAGGTCGTTGCTGCTTTGTACGACCAGGGGTTTGATCCAGGTGTTGAATTGCTGCTCAGGCAGTTCTTGTGCCAGCACGTCCATGCAGGCTTGCCACAGGCTTTGGCTGAGGGCTTGGTCGTCGTCTAAGGTAGCAAGAGGTGCGGAAGCTTGGTTGCCAGCGGGAGAGGAGGAGGAAGGGGTGCTGGCCGAGGTCATGTTGTTTTTTTGAAGGCGTTAAATGCGCGTAGAGTGTCTGTGGATATTTTTAGTTGAATGGCACGGTCAGTGTAACTTATCCCCTGATTATCCACAATAATTTATAAGAAAAAAGGACGGAAGGCAGTATGCCAACCAAAACGCTAACGCCAGCCAAGGTTTTCTGCGAATGCGTTAAAATAGTCACATCTTAAGTGAAAGTAATACGATGTCAAACCACACCCCAACCACCCACGAGCAAACCACCGACCACTCAGAAGATGTGATCGAAGCCGTAGCGCACAAAATGTCTTACATGTTGCCGATCGCTGGCGCTATCCTCATTTTCTTGCTCGCGTTCATCGCGGTGAAGGTTGCTTAAACCGCCTGCAAGCGGCTAGGAGCTAAAAAAAATGGCTATAGTCGGCGTATTCATTGTGTAAAATGCTATTAAAAATATAGCAAATTTAAATTGAATCAAATCACGTTCGGATCGGCATGATGTGAACGCTTTGCGGTGGGATGTGAACATTCACCGTGCGTTGGGCTGTGTCACCCGCATTTTCTGGTTCTATTCCCAAACTTCTCACATGCGCGCTGGACAGCGTGAGCGTCAAACGCAGCTCGGCCAAAGCCGGCCAGCCCAGCGGTGCCAAGGTGCAAATGCTGGTTTCCCCGAGCGACAGAACTTCTAAAAATTGACAGCGCAAGGTGTTGTGCGGCGGGCTTTGTTCACAAGTTGCGCTGGTGTTATCAGAAGTGATGTCTAAATGCTCCGCCGCCAGCACCCAGCTGATGTGTGCGCCATCGTCCAGCTTGTTTTTATCCAGCACGGTAAGCATGCAGCCCTGCCAATCCAGTTGCCCCCAGCCCGCTTGCTCTGCTTTGCTGGATTTGTAAAAGCGCCCCTGAAAATGGTTTTGGATGCCCACCAGTTCAGCCACCCGTGCGTTGCGTGGGCGGCTGAAGACTTGCTCTGGGGTGCCGCTTTGTAACGTTGTGCCCGCGTCCAAAATGACGACGCGGTCGGCCAAGCGACGCGCTTCAAACAAATCATGCGTGACCAAAACCATGGGTGTGGACACCGAATTGCGTAAGTTTGCCAGCTCGCGGTACAAACGGGCGCGGCTGGGCGCATCGACGGCAGAAAAGGGCTCGTCCAACAGCAGCACCGCAGGGTTACGCGCCAATGCCCGCGCCAAGGCGACACGCTGCTGCTGACCGCCTGAGAGCTGGCTGGGCAGGCGGTGCTCAAGACCGGCCAAGCCCAACCGTTGGATCAGCTCTGTTAATCGGTTAGTTACATCTTCAGCCGGCGTATGTGTTGTGGCTACAGCAATATTGTCAATAGCGGATAAATGTGGGAAAAGGGCATAATTTTGGAACACCAAGCCGACCTGGCGGTCTTGCGGCGACAGGTTGGTGTGTTGTTTTGAATCAACTGCTCGGTCAAACCAAACGCTATCACCCACGGTGATGCGGCCTTGCAGGCTGGGTGTTTTCAGCAAGCCTGCTATCGCCCGCAGCACGCTGGTTTTGCCGCTGCCGGACGGGCCGACCAGCGCCACCAGCTCGCCGGGCGCGCAGTCAAACTGCACCTTCAGGTGCATGGGTGCGCTGTTGCTGAGGGTAACCGTGAGCTTGTTGGTCATGCCGAAAATGTCATGGTGCAGAGCTTGGGATGGGTTTTTTGTGATGGCTCAACCTGTCCGCTGCAAACACCAGTGCCAGCGCCAAGAGTGAAAAACACACCAAAGCCAAGGCCATGACGTGTGCGCCGCTGGCGTCAAAGGCTTGCACGCGGTCGTAAATCGCGATGGACAGGGTCTTGGTTTCGCCCGAAATCGCACCGCCCACCATCAGCACCACGCCAAACTCGCCCAGGGTGTGGGCGGCGGTGAGGGCCACACCCGCGAGCAGCCCCGGCCATGCCAGCGGCAGCTCAATTTTCCAAAACGTGCGCCAAGTCGACAAGCCCGAGACCCAAGCCGCTTCGCGCAGGTTGTGCGGAATACCGGCAAAAGCGCGCTGAATCGGTTGCACCATGAAGGGCAAATTGACCAACACACTGGCGAACAGCAGGCCTTCAAAGCTGAAAACCAGGTGCAGATTGAGGTGTTGCGCCAACCAAGCGCCCAAGGCCGAGTTTTGCCCGAACATGGTGAGCAGGTAAAAACCAATCACCGTGGGCGGCAGCAACAGCGGCAAGGTCACCAAAGCTTCAAGCAAAGGCTTGCCGCGCCAAGGGGTGGTGGCCAGCCAGCGTGCCAAGACGACACCCAACGGCAGCAAGAGCGCTGCGGTTAAAAATGCGAGCAGTAAAGAGGTGCGTGCCGCTGGCCAGTCCATCAATGGATGATAAGGTAAATTATCCTTTGGACATCCACTGTTCGGGTTGAGCTTGTCGAAGCCTGCGTGTTTGTCTTAGAACCCTTCGACATGCTCAGGGCGAACGGAGTGGTTTGAAGGGGGTGTTTCTTTCGCAGCAAGGGTATTTTTCACGGCAATGATTTGCGCCAAGATGGACACCGCAATTTCCGCCGGCGTTTTGGCGTTGATGCGAAGCCCGACCGGGCCGTGCAAGCGCGCGAGTTGCTCTGTCGTCATGTCGAAATGCTCGATCATGCGCTCTTTGCGCATGGCCTGGTTGCTTCTGGAGCCGAGCGCGCCTACATAGAAAGCGTCGGACTGCAGGGCTTCCATCAGCGCCATGTCGTCTAATTTAGCATCGTGTGTGAGGGCGACGATGGCGGTGTGGGCGTCGGGCTGCATCTCGCGCACCACATCGTCAGGCATGCCGGCAACGCGGGTGGCGCCGATTTGGGCGGGATCAAACGCATATTCTTCGCGCGGGTCGCAGACCAAGACTTCAAAATCCAGCAACATCGCCATGCTGGCAAGGGCTTGGCTGAGCTGGCCGGCGCCTATCAGCAGCAAGCGCCATTTCGGGCCGAACAGGGTGGTTAAAGTCAAGCCATCAAACGTCATGGCTTGGTCGCGGGTGGCGTCGGCCAACGTGACCAAACCCGTGGATAAGTTCAAGGTGCGGGCGACCAGCTGGTGGGCGGTGGTGCGCGCCAAGATGTGCTCAATCCACGTCACCTCAAGCACCGGCTCTTGCACCAAACGCAGCGTGCCACCGCAGGGCAGGCCAAACCGGGCAGCTTCGTCTTTGGTCACGCCGTAGGCGATCATCGCTGGCTTTGCTAAGCTATTAATAGCAGCATAGGACGATAATATGCCGGCTAGAGGCATATTTAAGGGTGTTTTTGGTGTGTTTTGAGGCGGTTGCGCGGTGGGGTTCGTTTTGAAGGCCGCTTTCGTGCGCGCAATCAAATCGTCTTCAATGCAACCGCCGGACACCGAGCCGCTGACCCTGCCGTCGTCCCGTACCGCCAACAAAGCGCCGGGTGGCCTGGGCGCGCTGCCCCAGGTTTCCACCACCGTGACCATGGTGACGGCATGGCCAGCGTGTCGCCACGCCAGCACATCGTTAAGCACCCGCAGATCTAAACTTTCCATGCCGTTCCCTGCTTTTCGCTCTAGCTGCTGGACGTTACGCCGATTTGATGGCGTCTGCCGTCATCGGCAGTTTACGCACGCGCTTGCCGGTGGCGGCAAACACCGCATTGGCGATGGCAGGAGCGATCAACGCGGTGGCGGGTTCGCCGATGCCACCTGGTTTTTCTGTGCTTTTCACCAAAATGATGTCGATGGCTGGCGATTCGTTCATACGCACAACGGGGTAGTTGTTGTAATTGGTCTCCTGAACGCGGCCATTCTTCACGGTGATTTCTTGCATCAAACCAGCGCCCATACCGAAGATGATGCTGGATTGCAGCTGCGCTTCGACGGTGTCTGGGTTGACCATTTGGCCCAAATCGGCCGCAACGGTGACTTTATGCACCACGACTTCGCCATTTTTCATGGAGATTTCAGCCACTTGCGCCATGTAGGTGTCGTAGCCGTCCATCAAGGCGATGCCGAGGAAGCGACCCGCTGCGCGTGGCTTGTCCCAGCCGGCTTTGTCGGCGGCGAGCTTGAGCACATTGGCAAAACGCGGCTTGTTTTTCAACAAAGCCATGCGGTAGGCGTAGGGGTCTTTGCCAGCGGCTGTGGCCAGCTCGTCCATGAAGCTTTCATTGGCAAAGGCATTCATGTTGTGGCTGACGGCACGCCAGTAGCCGACGCGCATGCCGCTGTCGTGGATGATCAAATCGTGCTGCGCATTGGCGAACTCGTAGCCGGGCACAGCGGCTTCGGCCATGAAGGGGTCAAACGTGTCCTTCGGTAAGCCAAAGGCACGCTGCGTGACCGATTGTGAGATGGCTTTGAAGTGCATGGCGATAGGTGTGCCAGCGGCGTCTAGGCCGGCGGTGATTTGGTTCACACCCAGTGGTCTGTAGTAGTCGTGCGTCATGTCGTCTTCACGGCTCCACAGCAGCTTGACGGGTTTGCCGACGGCTTTGGAGATTTCAGCCGCCTGGATGATGAAGTCCAGCTCGATGCGACGACCGAAACCACCACCCAAGAAGGTGGTTCGCAAGTCGATGTCTTCGGGTTTGATGCCCAAAGCACCAGCGACTGCGCCTTGTGCGCCCTGCTGAAACTGGGTCGGCCCGATCAACAAGCATTTGCCACCGGCAAAGCTGGCGGTGAAGTTCATCGGCTCCAGCGGCGCATGTGCTTGCATCGGGCTGATGTACTCAGCGGTGACGGTTTTGACGGTGGTTTTCATGGCTGCTGCCACATCGCCCACCGGTTTGCCGATGGGTATCACTTTGCCGGAAGCGGCTGCGGCGCGGGTGCCTGCCAACACGGTGTTGTGGTCGATCTTCGCGCCAGCGCCTTCGTCCCACACCACGGTGACAGCTTTGCGGGCTTTTTGCGCCTGCCAGTAGCTGGTGGCGACGACGGCTACGCCGTCAGAAATCTTCACCACGTCGATCACGCCGGGCATGCCTTTGGCTTTAGAAGCATCAAAGCTGACGACCTTGCCGCCGATGACCGGGCATTGCTCCAAGCTGGCGTAGACCATGCCCGGCAGTTTGACGTCGATACCAAACTCGGCCGTGCCGTTGGTTTTGGCCGGCGAGTCCAAACGCAGCGTTGGTTTGCCGACGATGGTGAAGTCTTTCGGGTCTTTGAGAGTTACTTTTTCTGGCACTGGCAGCTTAGAAGCCGCTGCAGCCAAACTACCATAAGTGGCGGTTGATCCGTCCTCGGCAATGACCCGGCCTTTTTCAGCACGCAGGGTAGAGCGGTTAACTTTCCATTTGTCGGCAGCTGCGCTGATCAACATTTCGCGCACTTGCGCGCCACCGATACGCAGTTTTTCCCAGCCGTCGCGCACAGACGTGGAGCCGCCGGTGATTTGCGCGCCCAAGAGCGCATTGACGTACACCGCTTGTGGGGGAGCCATGGCTACTTTGATGTGGCTGAGCTCTACATTCAGCTCTTCCGCGATCAACATCGGCATGGAGGTGTAGACACCTTGACCCATCTCTGAGCGCGCGGTGATGAGGGTGATGGTGTTGTCGTCCGCAATGTGGACCCACGCATTGGGGGTGTACAAGGTTCCGGCGGCCATGGCCTCGGTTTTGGTGCCTGGCAGGGCAAAACCCATGACCAAACCGCCGGTGGCGAGGACGGCTGTTTTGAGGAAGCTGCGACGTGAGTCGGAGGCAACTGCCGTAGCGGTAGAAGCGTTGGCTGTGTGTTGTGTTGTCATGATGGTGCTCCTTATGCTGTACGCAGTGTTGCAGCAGCGTCTTTGATGGCTGCACGGATACGCGGGTAGGTGCCGCAGCGGCAGATGTTGCCACTCATGGCGGCATCAATGTCGGCATCACTTGGGTTTTTGTTGGTTTGCAGCAAAGCGGCAGCGCTCATCAGCTGGCCGGACTGGCAGTAGCCGCACTGTGGCACATCGTGTTTGATCCAGGCTTTTTGCAAAGCGTGGTCGTTGTTTTTGGACAAACCTTCAATCGTGCCGACTTTTTTGCCAGCAACGGCAGACAGCGGCGTTTGGCAAGCGCGGATCGGTGCGCCATCGAGGTGAACGGTGCAAGCGCCACAAAGAGCGGCGCCGCAACCAAATTTGGTGCCAATCATGCCTAACTCATCGCGAATGACCCACAACAGCGGGGTATCGGGTTCAGCGTTGGCGCTGACGGCTTTGCCGTTGATTTGAAAAGAAACTGCCATGGTGGACTCTCCGTTTGCGGTTGGTTGTACGACATCGAACTGGTGATTGCTGTTGAAGCGTACCGAACGGCGGATAACTTGTTACAAGGGTTAG
Source organism: Comamonadaceae bacterium (assembly GCA_947485165.1). Taxonomy (GTDB): domain Bacteria; phylum Pseudomonadota; class Gammaproteobacteria; order Burkholderiales; family Burkholderiaceae_C; genus Aalborgiella. The sequence continues at coordinate 9,182 of CANKRG010000045.1, read as the reverse complement.
CCTTAGCTTTTGATGTTCCGCCGCAAAATTTCTCAAAATGAAACAAGTTCGTCACCGAAGCGTCTCTCTCAGTGTCGGTCGCGGCAGATGTCAGGCCATAAGTCAGCCCATGGCGGGTTTACGCGGGAGCGGGTGCGCAGCGTTAGCCCTTTGGCCGCTGCAATTGGTTGGTATCGCACGACCAGGCGTTCGAGCAGCAATGGCAGGTTAACCGCAGTCAAATTGGTGCTGATTTGACCTTTGGTGAGTCGCGACATGTCAAACACAGAGTCAAACAAGCTGAGCACGGCTTTGGTTGAGGCGGCTATTTTCAGGGCTACTTGTTATGCCCACCGCTGCCGTTGGATGCGTTGAACAGTTTTTTGCGCAACCACTTGGTCAGCGGTGCTTTAAGCCAATAACTGTACATTCCCACCCGCCGCCGTGGTGTTGACCGTCAGCGTCTGCTCCGCGCAAAAGCGGTACAAATAGTGCGGCCCGCCGGCTTTGGGGCCGGTGCCGCTCAAACCTTCGCCGCCAAAGGGCTGCACCCCCACCACCGCGCCAATCATGTTGCGGTTGATGTAGATGTTGCCGACGTGCGCGGCTCGGGCTAAAGCTTGGGCTCGGGAGTCGATGCGGGTTTGGATGCCCAACGTCAGCCCATAGCCCAGGGCGTTGATCTGCGCGATGACTTCAGCCGGGTCGCCGCCCCAACGCACCACATGCAGCACCGGGCCGAAGATCTCGGCACCGATGTCGCAGATGGCGTTCAACTCGAAAGCCGCAGGAGGAATGACGTTTGCTATATTATTTGCAGCTGATGAGTCAATAAATACGCCGACTAGATGTGAATTTAAGAGTGGTCTTGATGCCTTTTCCAGGCGTTTCAGGTGGTTTTGGATGTTGTCATAGGCTGCACGGTCGATCACCGGGCCGACGTCGGTGGCCAGATCGGCTGTATCGCCCACACGCAGCTCCTTCGCTGCGCCTTGGATCATCTCAATCACACCATCGGCAATCGACTCGTGCACGCACAACAACCGCAGTGCCGAGCAGCGCTGGCCAGCGGAGCGGAAGGCGCTTTGCACCACGGCGTCAGCCACCTGCTCGGGCAGGGCGGTGCTGTCCACCAGCATGGCGTTGATGCCGCCGGTTTCGGCGATGAGGGGTACGATGGGGCCATCTTTCGCTGCTAAGGCGCGGTTGATGATTTTGGCGACTTGGGTCGAGCCGGTGAACACCACGCCTGCCACACCGGTTGCGGCGACCAGTGCAGCGCCCACCGTCGCACCCGCGCCGTGCAGTAGCTGCAGCGCCCCTGCAGGCACGCCTGCGCCATGCAGCAGCGCCACCATGGCCTGCGCCACGCCGGGCGTCTGCTCCGCTGGTTTGGCCAGCACGGTGTTGCCGGTGGCGAGGGCTGCGGCGACTTGACCCACAAAAATTGCCAGCGGGAAGTTCCACGGGCTGATACAGACCCACGGGCCGCGTGCGATCAGCCGCAGTTCATTCGTCTCACCTGTCGGACCTGGTAAAGCCATCGGCGCCATGACGCGCTCGGCCTCATCGGCGTAGTAGCGCAAAAAATCCACCGCTTCGCGCACCTCAGACACCGCATCGCCCCAGGTTTTGAAGGCTTCCTTGACCAGCAGGGCGCAGAAGGTGGGCAACTGGGCGTCCAGGGCGTCTGCCGCGTTTCTTAGAATGGCGGCACGGTCGGATGCAGCTGTTTTGCGCCATGTTTTGTAGCTGGCTAGACTGGTTTTTAGCGCCTCGGGAATGGCTGCCACGGCGTATTCGGCTACGGCAGGCACAACCGTCGTGCCATACGCCGCCTGCAGCGGTGCACGCATGGTTGCCACGGTCAAATCGACGCCCGTGCTGTTTTTACGAGCATCGGCAGAGGCGCCAAACAATTGCGGCGGCAGGGCAAAGGCGCTGTGCGGCTCTAAACGCAGGGGAGAAATCAACAACTCGGCCATGCCTACCGATTCGTCAGTCAGCTGGTGCACAAACGAGGAGTTCGCGCCGTTTTCCAGCAGCCGGCGCACGAGATAAGCCAGCAAGTCGCGGTGCGCGCCCACCGGGGCGTAGACGCGGCAGCTGATGAGCGGGTTTTTCAACACTTCGCGGTACACGCCTTCGCCCATGCCGTGCAGACGCTGTAACTCGAATTGGGTTGCCCCCACGCTCGCCGCTTCGCGTGCTGCGCTGCCCCCCGTGGGGGCCGTGCCTCGCTTGGGGCGGCCCGGCGCGGCGGCAGGCACACCAGCTTTAGCGGCCATCTGCAAAATCGCGGCAATCGTCGCGGCGTTGTGGGTGGCAAACTGCGGGTAGATCGCATCAGGGGCGTCCAGCAGGGCTTTGGCGCAGGCCAAATACGACACGTCGGTGTGGTGTTTGTGGGTGAAGACGGGGTAGTGCGGCAGGCCGAGTTCCTGCGCGCGTTTGATCTCGCTGTCCCAGTACGCGCCTTTGACCAGACGGCACATGAGTTTGAGCTTGTATTTTCGGGCGAGCGTGGCAATGTGATCGATCAACTCCAAAGCACGGGTCTGGTAGGCCTGCATCGCCAGACCCAAGCCTTCCCACTGCGGGAAATGCGCTGCGACTTGCGCTGCTAGCGCTTCGAACACGTCGAGTGACAGTTCCAGCCGCTCCACTTCTTCGGCGTCAATCGTCAGGTTGATGTTCGCCTTCGCTGCCAGCTCGCAGAGTCCCCAGACGCGCGGCACCAGCTCGGCCATGACGCGGCTGTGCTGCGCATCTTCGTAGCGTGGGTGCAAAGCGCTCAGTTTGATGGAGATGCCGTCATTTTGAGCGGTGTTTTTGGATGTAACCCGCTTATTTGTTGATTGTTTAGCTATTGAAATAATAGCATTTTTGTAGCTGGCCAAGTAACTCAAAGCATCTGCATCGGTGCGTGCGCCTTCGCCCAGCATGTCGTAGCTGAATCGCAAGTTGGGGATTTTCTTGCGGGCCGAGTCCGCCACCTTCATCGCCTCGGTCATGGTTTGGCCGAGGACGAACTGGTGACCTAAAAGTTGTACTGCGCGCAGCGTGGCGGCAACCACGGTTTTCGCGCCCATTTTTCCCAGCAGGCCGATGCCATTTTCCGTTCGTGCTGAGCTTGTCGAAGCGCCTTCGACAAGCTCAGCACGAACGGGTGGCGGTAAAAACTTCTTGGACAGGGCAATCGCGGCGCTAGACAGCCTTGTCAAAGCTGAATCCTGCGCGCCGTCAAAATCCGCCCGCCCCAGTTGGTCGGCGGTCAGGGCGATGGCGGTTTCAGCATCGGGGACGCGCAGCAGCGCTTCGGCCAAGCGCATCAAAGCCAAGCCTTCGGCGCTCGAGATCGGGTATTCCTTCAGCAGACTTTCCATCGCCCAAAACGGTGGCGGGTTGTCGCGCACAGCTTGCACCCAGGGGGCGGCGGCTTTGGCGGCGCTGGCCCAGTCGAGGGTGTTGGCCAGCGTGTTGAGGCGCTGGGCGACGATGGTGGCTTCTGGGCGGTAGGGGTTGGGTAGGCGCATGGTGCATCTCGATTTGATGAAATTGATAGCGAAGTATTGACGAAATACGCTGGCTTGTTAACTGGAATGAGACAGTTATAAGCGGCATTCACGCTCTAGTAAACCTGAGAATGTGTCAAGAACGGTGAATTAAATTAAAATGGAAGGCCTACACGTGCTAGCGGGAGACTCCCCGTTGATAAGCACACCCCAAGAATCGAGCTAAACACCATGAACTATCCCCAAGAATTTGATGTCATCGTCGTCGGCGGTGGCCACGCCGGCACCGAGGCCGCACTGGCCAGCGCCCGCATGGGCTGCAAAACCCTCTTGCTGTCGCACAACATCGAGACGCTGGGGCAGATGAGTTGCAACCCGTCCATAGGTGGTATCGGCAAAGGTCATCTGGTCAAGGAAGTCGATGCCATGGGTGGCGCGATGGCGCTGGCCACGGACGAAGCGGGCATCCAGTTCCGCATCCTCAACAGTTCCAAAGGCCCTGCCGTGCGGGCGACACGCGCGCAGGCGGATCGTGTGCTGTACAAGGCGGCGATTCGCCACAAACTGGAGAACCAACCCAACCTTTGGTTGTTCCAGCAAGCGGTGGACGACTTGATGGTGGAGGGTGACAGAGTCGTCGGTGCGGTGACGCAGGTTGGTGTGCGCTTTCGTAGCAAGACGGTGGTGCTGACGGCGGGGACGTTTCTGGACGGCAAAATCCATGTCGGTCTGAACAACTATGCGGCGGGCCGGGCAGGCGACCCACCGGCCGTGTCGTTGAGCGCCCGACTGAAAGAGTTGAAACTCCCGCAAGGCCGCCTGAAAACCGGCACACCGCCGCGTCTGGATGGCCGCACGATTGACTTTGACAAATGCCTGCGCCAACCCGGCGACGGCATGGAAGGCGCGGACAACCCTGTCACGCCGGTGTTCAGCTTCTTGGGTAAAACCGCCATGCACCCGCAGCAAATGCCGTGCTGGATCACCCACACCAATGCCCGCACGCATGAGATCATCCGCTCCGGTTTCGACCGCAGCCCCATGTTCACCGGCAAGATCGAGGGCGTGGGCCCGCGCTACTGCCCCAGTGTGGAAGACAAGATCAACCGCTTTGCCGACAAGGAAAGCCACCAGATTTTCCTTGAACCAGAAGGTCTGACCACCAACGAGTACTACCCCAATGGCATCAGCACCAGCCTGCCGTTTGACATCCAGTACGAGCTGGTGCGTTCGATGGTGGGCTTGGAAAACGCCCACATCCTGCGTCCCGGCTACGCGATTGAGTACGATTACTTTGACCCACGCGCCCTGAAAACCAGCTTCGAGACCCGCGCCATTGGCGGCCTGTTTTTTGCCGGGCAGATCAACGGCACCACCGGCTACGAAGAAGCGGCGGCGCAGGGCATGTTTGCCGGTATCAACGCTGCTTTGCAATGTCGCAGCCTAGGCTTTGGCGATGCCGCATTGAGTGCGGCGGGCAGTGTCAGCTACAGCGGCGATAGTTGGCTGCCACGCCGTGACGAGGCCTACTTGGGCGTGCTGGTGGATGATTTGATCAGCAAGGGTGTGACCGAGCCCTACCGCATGTTCACCAGCCGCGCCGAGTTCCGCCTGCAGCTGCGCGAAGACAACGCCGATGTGCGCTTGACCGAAGTGGGGCGCGAGCTTGGCTTGGTGGACGATCTGCGCTGGAATATTTTTAACCGCAAGCGCGATGCTGTTTCACGTGAAACACAACGCTTGAAAGCACTGTGGGCGAGCCCGAAAAACGTGTCTGCCGCAGAGGCGGAGCGTGTATTTGGTAAAGTTTTAGAGCACGAATACAACCTGCTCGAATTGCTGCGCCGCCCGGATGTGGACTACGCTGCACTGATGAGCCTGGAATCTGGCAAGTTCGCTGACGCCGATGGGTTGTCATCGGACGATATTAATACTGACATGACGGTCGTCGAGCAAATCGAAATCGTCGCCAAATACGCCGGCTATATTGACCGCCAGCATGCAGAAGTTGAAAAAGCCTTGCATTTTGAGCAATTCAAGCTGCCGCCAGAGATGGATTATTCGCAAGTAACCGCTTTGAGTATTGAGGCACGCCAGACGCTGACCAAGCACAAGCCTGAGACCTTGGGTTTGGCTTCGCGCATTTCAGGCGTCACGCCGGCGACGGTTTCGTTGCTGTTGGTGTATCTGAAAAAGAATGGCTACAAAGGCTTTTCGGATAAAAATCGCACCGATTCCGCAGAGGCCAGGACGGCGGCTGTGGCAACGGAGTTGATCGCAGAATGACGGCGAATGTGTTTGAACAGCCTTTGCGGCAGGGTGTAGCAGCACTTGGGCTCACGTTGAGCGATACCCAAATTGGCCAACTTTTGGGTTACCACACCTTGATTCAAAAGTGGAACAAGGTCTACAACCTGACCGCGATACGCGACCCCGCTGAGATGCTGACGCACCATTTGCTGGACAGTTTGGCGATTGTGGCGCCGCTGATGCGACAGACTGCAAGTGCAAGTACAAGTGCAAGTGCCAGCGTCAACATGCTAGACGTAGGCGCCGGGGCGGGGTTGCCGGGCGTGGTGGTGGCGATTTGCTGCCCGCAGGTGTCGGTGACCTGTGTGGATGCGGTCGCCAAGAAGATGGCCTTTGTGCAGCAGGTGGCGACAGAATTGAAACTACCCAATCTCAAGGCGCTGCACGCCCGTGTCGAGACCTTGACTCAAAAATACGACCTCATCACATCGCGCGCGTTTGCCACTTTGTTGGATTTTGTGACCGGTTCGCGTGCCGCATTGAAGCCCGTGACAGGGGCTTGGTTGGCGATGAAGGCCAAGGATACATCGGCTGAAGTGGCAGAGTTGCCATCAGATGTGAATGTGTTTCACGTGGAACAACTCATCGTTCCAGGCCTGGATGCTGAGCGGTGTATTGTTTGGATGCGAGAAAACCAGTAGAAATTGCTTGGTTTTCTCGCGTAAACTTAGTGCATGTTTGGAATCAGCAATTACAGTGCTTTTATCATCGCTTTTGTCTTGCTCTTGCTGCTGCCTGGGCCGGGCAATTTGGCTTTGATTACATCTGCGGGTAAGGGGGGTTTGAAAGGTGGCGTGGCTTCTGTATTTGGTTTGCTGCTGGGCGACCAAATTTTGCTGTGGCTCACCGTGGCAGGTGTGGCGGCTTTGTTGGCTGCTAACCCCGTAGTTTTTCATGCCTTGCAATGGCTGGGCGCTGCCTATTTGGCATGGCTGGGCATCAAGATGTTGACGGCTAAGGCGGGGGACAAACCGCTGCTCAACATCAAGGCGGGGCATTATTTCCGGCAAACTTTGGTGATCACCCTGTTCAACCCCAAGGCCATCATGTTTTACGTGGCTTTTTTCCCGCAGTTCATAGACCCGCTCAAGCACCAAGGGATGGTGACGTTTGGCGTCATGGCCGCGACTATTGCGGTGTTGGGCTTTGTTTATTGCCTTTCTGTGGTGCTGATCACGCACTACATGGCAGAGCGCATTCGCGCCAACCCAAAGGTGACACATGCCTTGCAGAAAATAGCTGGGCTTTTCCTCATCGGCTTCGGCGTCAAGCTGGCGCTGAGTAAGTAAATCAGCAAGTAGTCCATCGACCAACCCATTAACCAGAATTTATAAAAACAGCATGGCTAAGATTTTTTGCGTCGCAAATCAAAAAGGTGGTGTCGGTAAGACCACAACGACGGTCAACTTGGCCGCGGGCTTGGCCAAAATCGGCCAACGCGTGCTGATGATTGACCTAGACCCACAGGGCAACGCCACCATGGGCTCGGGCGTGGACAAGCGCAGTTTGGAGCTGACGATTTACGATGTGTTGCTGGAAAACGCTTCTATTGCCGAGGCTCGGGTTAAAAGCGAGAAGCTGATCGCGGCGGGTTGTAGCTTTGACATCCTGGGTGCGAACCGCGACTTGGCGGGTGCGGAGGTGGAGCTGGTCGATGTAGAGCGCCGTGAAAAGCGCATCAAGGCCGCTGTGGCCACTGTGGCGGATGAATACGACTTCGTGCTGATTGATTGCCCACCCAGCCTGTCCATGCTCACCTTGAATGGTCTGTGCTGCGCCAATGGCGTGATCGTGCCCATGCAGTGCGAGTATTTTGCGCTGGAGGGTTTGACCGATCTGGTCAACACCATCAAGCAAGTGCACGCCAATTTGAACCCCGATTTGCAGATCATCGGCCTGCTGCGTGTGATGTTTGACCCGCGTATCACGCTGCAGCAGCAGGTGAGCGAGCAGCTGAAAAACCACTTTGGCAACAAAGTCTTCAACACCGTGATCCCGCGCAATGTGCGCTTGGCCGAAGCGCCCAGCTACGGTTTGCCCGGCGTGGTGTTTGACCCGTCGGCGCGCGGCAGCGTGGCGTTTGTGGAGTTTGCCGCCGAGATGGTGGAACGCATCAAAACCATGTAAAAAATCCGACATGACGGCTGAAAACCCTTTGAACACCGCATTAATGCTATTTTTAGAGCAATATATGCCTATAGCCGGCGTATTTACATCTTATGCTGCTATTAAATATATAGCATAAGTTATTTCATGACGCAAGCTTCCTCACCGCACGTTTTCACACTGCCAGGCTGGCAGGGCAGCGGGGCACAGCATTGGCAAATCCGCTGGACAGCGCTGTTCGGCGACGAGCTGGTAGAGCAGCACGACTGGATGCAGCCGCTGCGTGGCGACTGGATCACGCGCTTGGAAGACGTGGTGCAGAACCAATTGAAAAAACAGCCAGAGCGGCAAATCGCTTTTGTGGCGCACAGCTTGGGCAGCCATTTGGTGGCGAGCTGGGCGTCCTTGTCGCCCAATGTCAGCAAGGTGGCCGGCGCACTCTTGGTTGCGCCACCAGATCCGCTGCAGGCTGATTTGCCACCGCAATTGCACAGCTGGCGCAAGCCCGTGCTGAACACATTACCCTTCAAAATCACGCTGGCGACCTCGACGAACGACCCTTTTTGCAGCTTTGCCGCGGCACAGCAGTTGGCGCGAAACTGGGGCGCTGAACTCGTCAACATCGGCGAGCGCGGCCACATCAACGCCGAATCTGGGCTGGGTGACTGGCCGGTAGGACGCGAGATGCTGAATAAATTAACAAATTTCAATTAAGAACGAGAACACAAACATGGTTACCAAACGACCCAAAGGCCTAGGCCGTGGCTTAGAAGCATTGCTAGGCCCCACTTTTGACGAAAATGCGGCCAACCATGCTGCAAATTTGGCCGCCGCCAAAGCCGCAGAAATGGCCAATCCCGGCACACCAACGACGCTGATGTTGACCGATATGGTGGCAGGGCAATACCAACCCCGCACCCGCATGGACGAGGGGGCTTTGTACGAGCTGGCCGAATCCATCAAGGTGCAAGGCATCATGCAACCTATACTTGTCCGCCGCTTGAGCGACGAACAAGCCCGGTTGCACCGCAATAAGGAACAGCAGAGCGGTCGCTCTGCTGAGGCTTCTTTTACAAACGGATCTGTCCGCGAGTTATACGAAATCATCGCCGGTGAGCGCCGCTTCCGGGCGGCCAAACTGGCGGGCTTGGACAGCGTGCCGGTGCTGGTGCGTGACGTGCCCGATGAGGCCGCCGCCGCCATGTCGTTGATCGAAAACATCCAGCGCGAAGACCTCAACCCGCTGGAAGAAGCGCAAGGTTTGCAGCGTTT
>CANKRG010000044.1 GCA_947485165.1 Comamonadaceae bacterium | reverse complement strand
ATTTAATAGGCTCCTGTAGGGTGAAAAACGGGGTTGTCAGACGGCTAGGTCAAGGGTTAATTCGCAGTTGGATCCGGTCTGCGCGAAACCGAGTAATGGCGTATTCGATTGGGCTTCCATCCCTCTCGTCTACATTCACACTTTTTACGCGCAGCACCGGTCGGTTCTGCGGCATGCCCAGCAACTTCGCGTCATCTCCCTGCGGGAGCACCGCTGTTACAAGACTTTCAGTTCTTTTTAATTTGCAGCCATATTGAGCGGCGAGGAATTGGTGCAGGGACTCCCCGTGATAGCGTGTATCCAGATCGGGAAATCGCTCAGCGGGGATGAAATGTGAAATTACACACAGTTGCCGGTCAGACGCGGTGCGAAGTGTTTCTATCCAGAACACCCGCTCACCTATGTTGAGTTCCAGGCGATGTGCTACACGCTCGGTGGCAGGCAGTGTTTGCATGCAAAGAATGCGGTTTTCCGATTGCATCCCGAGAGCTGCAAGGTTTTCTGTGAAACGTGTGCCAGTGCCAATCTGGTAGTCGATCTGGCTGTCCAGCACAAACACGCCACGCCCATGGCGGCGCTCCAGCAGGCCAGCTTCGACCAGTTCATCAATCGCACGGCGCAGTGTGTGGCGATTAACGCCGAATCGCACCGAAAGCAAACCCTCTGCGGGCAGGCAACATCCTGGGCCATAGGCAGTGGCAACCTCTTGTTCAAGTTGACGTGCAATCTGCACATAAAGCGATTCGCCGTTATCCCGGCTGACTGCATAAAGACTCATATATGGTTATCTATACATGTTGATTTGTAGTGAGACTAACCAACCCATGTGTCATCTTCATGACAGCCCTACTTCATAAAGTTTGATTCAAATAGGCGTACTTGATTAAAGGAGAGTTTTGTTCATCTTTCAAGCTCAGGAGTGAAGATGAAATTGAAGCCAAATACACTAAAGTGTGTAGGCTAGAACCGATAAAGAAACGGGGCTATTGGAAGCCGGGGCAAAGTGGCAACCCAGCCGGACGCAAGCCGGGCACGGGTGAAGTTGCAGCTATACGCGCCGCCATCGCCGAACGTGTGCCCGAACTGCTGGCCGCATTAATGACAAAGGCACTTGAAGGCGACGTTTCAGCAGCCCGTCTGTTGCTCGAAAGAAGCGTTGCCCCGCTGAGAGGCGCGGAACAAACGATAGAGCTTCAATTACCAAACGATGGGACACTGACAGCTAAAGCCACCGCCGTGCTGAATGCCGCCGCTGCGGGCTACTTGGCTCCCGGACAAGCTGGGCAACTGATAGCTGCTTTGGGTACGCTTGCCAAAATATCCGAGGTAGACCAACTGACCGCCCGCATCACCGCACTCGAAGCAACCCATGCAAAACCTTGAAAAGAGAATCGCCGCACTGGAGCAGGCCAGTCCACAAACGAATTGCGTTGTATTTATCATCCTTACCGGACTAGGTGAATTGGATGAAGAGCTTGTCCACATTTATGACAATCACGGCAACCAATGGCACCGCAAACCAAACGAAACAGAGACAGAATTTAAAGACAGAGCTAAGGCTGGAACGCCGCGCAATGAATACGGGGTGGCTATGGTGTTTGGGGAGTGTTCACTCAAAGCCTGAAGACAAAATCCAAAAGCGAGTAACATGATTCAACCGTTATGAAGGGTAACCACATGAAATACTTGCTGCTGGCATTCGCCCTTCTTTTATCTGGTTGCCTACTTGACGATGACAATTCCAAGCCCGTCTACGGAAAAGAATCTGGCTTGCCTGTGAATTGCAGGGCTTATGTACAGGTTGTTATTAACGGCTACAAGTCAAAGCAGTATTCCGCAGATGATTCGTTTGCTGGACTAGAGCGTAATTGTGGAATCAATGGTAATGCTTGGAAAGATAATCGCAGATAGACGCATAACTACACAAACGACATGGGAGATTCGGAACGCGCTTTGCGTGCGCTGCTATCTGGCGGCCAATTACAACAGAATGGCGAAGATTAAAGCGCAAAGAGAAACAACAGTGAAAGCCGGCCAAAACACAAGGGAAAACACTGCAATCAAATCAGTGGTTTCTGAGTCTTTAGGGTAAAGGTCGTATAGCTCTTTTTTTGGTTCAAATTTAAACATAAAAAGATTCTATGCCACAAGAACCGACAACGCAAACCAATATTTAACGCAGAGCCAACACATAGCACTCGAAACAGCAAAACACATAAACGACCTAAAGCCAGCTAATCCAGCTGGTACTGATAATCGCATACCTAGCGATGGTTTTTTGTCTGGTGCTGGGCTGCATTTGTGCAAGTTGCCTACAGATTGCCTACAGACCCACAAAAGAGAAAAGGCCTGCTACTAAATTAATAGCAGCAGACCTTTATATACTCTGGCTCCTCGACCTGGGCTCGAACCAGGGACCTACGGATTAACAGTCCGGCGCTCTACCAACTGAGCTATCGAGGAATAAGCCTCAAATTATAGCGCGATTTCTGGTCACTTTTCGCGCCTTGTTAAAGTTTACAGATCGATTTGTACAGAAAGTCTAGCTGTACGGGGGGCACCTGGGAACAAGTAGACGTGGCTGAACTGGTAAGGCGACTCTTTGAAGTAGCTTTTGTTCAGCACGTTTTCTACGCCAAATGACCATGTGGTTTTGCTATTGCCAACTTTGGTGACGTAGCTTGCGCCTAGGTCTAAGCGTGTCCAAGCTGGAATATTGATGGAATTGTCTGGCAAGACGGCGCGCTTGCCTTCGTGAGAGAGGTGCCCATTGAGCGCCAAACCGGGTACAGCTGTGATTTTGTACGCCGCATTGAGTCGCAAAATCCAATCAGGCACATTGGTAGGGCGCAAACCATTTTGTGACGCATCGATGGTGCTGCCTTGGCGTTTAGCGTTGATAACGGTCACACCGCCATCCACATGCCACGGCTGGGTTGCGCTGGCAGCGGGGGTGGCTAGCGTCAGCTCCACGCCGCTGTGCTGGGCGGTGCCGTCGACTTGGCGTGTGCAGGTGGCTGTGTTGCTGCAGCTGCCTAGGTCGCCAAACATGGGGCGGGTGATGTCAAACCACGCTGCCGTCCAGCGCCATTGCTCCAACTCGCCTTTCACGCCGATTTCAAACTGCTTGCTGGTCAATGCCGGCAGTGCTTCGCCGGCATTGGTATAGCGCGAACGGCCTGGTGCCACTTCAGATTCCACGCCCTGACCAAAGCTGGCATAGGCCATGTGGGCGGGGTTGATTTGGTAGCTTGCCGCCACGAAGCCTGTGCTTAGATTTTGCGTGTAGTCCGTGGCGCGTGAACCGTCTGTGCGAACGCTTTGACGAGACAAACGGGTGTAGCGCAGACCGGCCCAGGTGCTGAAGCTTTCCGTCCATTGGTGTGATTGGTTGACATACAGCTCGGTGCTGCGCTCATCGCGGTTGGTGTTTTCACCGGTTAGCGTCGCATCAGCGGGCAGAGCCACAAAGTTGTTGAGGTTGCCAACGCCTGAATAGTTGTAGGCTTGCATGTCAAAGCGGTCTTTGACGCGGTTCACCAAAATGCCCAAGGTCGGGTTGATTTTAACAAACTGGGTGTCGATTTCTCCTTTGATTTCCAGCTTGGCACTGGTGGTACTGCGGTTTTCGTTGTCACTGCGGAAATCGTACAAGTCAAAGTTGCCATTCGGGCAGTAGGTGTTGGCGTAATAGTTGTTGCCATCGGTACAGCCATAGGGAAAAGCCACGCGGTCTTGCGACTTTAATGTCTGCGTACCCGCTTGGGCAGACCAGCGCCAGTTGCTGTTGATGGCTTGCTCAAATTTGACGGTGCCCGTCACACCCTCCAGCACCACGGGCTGCGACCAAGCTTGGTTGTTGATATTCAGTTTGGCATTGGGTGCGGGCAAGGTGTTGCCCGTCAAACTCAGGCCTGGAACGCTGGGTTGCGAGCGTTTTGAGTATTCAAACTCGGCTTCTAAAATACTGTCTTTGCTCATGCGCCAATCAGTCGCAACGGCCAGCAGTTGGCGTTTGCCTGTTGCCGCTGGCGCGTAGCTGTCTACCTTTTCAGCCGCCGCATTGATGCGGTAGCCAAATTCTTTGTTCTCACCGGCTCGGCCACCCAAGTCAACCGCCGCCAAAAGGCTGCCGTAGCTGGTGGCTTCCAATCGCACGGTGCGCAAGTCTGCTTCGGTAGGGCGTTTCACGTTGTAATTGACTAAGCCACCCGGGGCGCTGGTGCCGGCTTGAATGCCCGTGGTGCCTTTGAGAATTTCAACACTCTGTTTGTTCTCCAGGGCAATGAAGGTTTCAGCACTGATGGGCAAGCCTTCGCGACGGAAATTGTACTTGTTGTCAAGCACAAAACCGCGCACGGTGACGTAATCCCAGTAGCCCGCCGTGTTGTAAGCGTCGCTCACGGAAGCGTCAAACTTGGACAAATCCGCCAAGCGTTTCGCGCCCACGGCTTCCATTTGCTCTGCGCTGATCACATTTGCGCTGATGGGGGTGCGAGCCAGCGGCGCATCGCCCATAAGGCTGACACCGGAAATGGCGGTGCCATCGTTGGGGTTGGCAGACACGACTACGGGTTTCAGCGTGGGAATGGCTTTATTTTCAGTATTTTGTGCAAATGCGTGCGTTGGAAGAAGAGCTATTGATGCTATATTAATAATAGCACCATAAGCAATAAATACGCCGGCTACAGCAATATTTATGGGTTTTTTCTTGAACTGCTTTGTATTGTCTTGAAAAGTATGGGAATGGATATGGAGTGCCATAACGTGTTGTCTTTCGTCATAGCAGGAAGGCCGCGCTCTAACCTGGTGGGAAAGTTGAGAGTTTGCTTAAAATTTAAGCCCTTGGCTTAAATATAAAACAAAATTTTCCCGGTTAAGAGTTGTGCTTCCCTGCGCGAGGATTACCTCAATCAGGTTCAAAGGGACTTTCTCAGTCGTAGCTGCCGTGTTTCAAAGCGGCTACAACACCCCTAGCGATGTGTCAGTTTGTTGGGTTTTTCTTGCGTCAAACCTACCAAAGCAACGGTATGTATTCTATAGCCGTTTGATCGGTTTTTTGCGCCAAACCATGCGGTAATACGTCGTTTGCAAGGCCAGCATGGCTAAAAATGTGATGGGGTAAGCCGCCCAAATCCCCTTGATGCCATAGATGTTGCTCAGCGCCCATGCCGTTGGAATTTCAATGCACAGAATGCACAACATGGTGATGGCGGTGGGCATGACCACTTCACCGCTGGCGCGCATCAAGCCCGATAGCACCATGGACATGCCCATGATGACGCTGCTCCACAGCATGATGTCCAACAGTGTTTTGGCCATATCAACCACCGCAGGGTCGGTGATGAACAGCCCAATAATGCTGCGCGAAAAGATCAAACCCATGACCACCAATGACCCCGTCAGCACCAAGTTGAGCGCGATGCCCGTTTTGGCAATATGGCCCAGCGTGTGCCCCCGCCCAGCGCCTATCGCCTGCGCGCCCAGGATGGAGGCGGCAATCGCGATCGAAATCGCGGGAAACTGCACGTAATTCACAATCTGGTTCACAGCGCCGTAGGCCGCCGTCGCTTGCGAGCCATAACGATTCACCAAAAACAGCACGGCTATTTCTGCCAACGAGATGGTGATCATGGACAAACCCGTGGGCAGGCCAATTTTGAGCACCTTCCCAAGGATAACGCGGTCTATGCGTAAATGCTTCAAAAACGCGGCATCGGGTGCGAGCGGGTGTTTGACGATGGGCGGTGCCATTACAGGCATGGCGGCTGAATGCGCGCTTCTGTTGGGTCTGGCAGAACGACGCAAATACCAGATCGCCCAAGCCATCGCGATTAAAAAAGAAGCGCCTGCCGCATAAGCACCACTGGTTACCCCCATTTGTGGCAGCCCAAGCCAGCCACGAATCAAGGCCGGGGTCAGGACAAAACTCAGCAAGGTTGAAATCAACAGGATAAACAAGGGCGTTTTGGTGTCGCCCACACCGCGCAGCATCGAGGTGGTGAGCAAGAAGACAAAGATGGCTGGCGTGGTGATCAGCATGACGCGGGCATACGCCGTCGCACCAGGCAATATGTCCAATGGCGTGCCCAGCGCCCGCAGCATGGTTTCGGTAAAAGCGCCGCCGAACACGGCGACGGTCACCCCCGAAAGCAAGCCCACCATCAGCGTTGTGCCGGCGATGGCTTTGACCCGCTCCAGTTCATTGGCGCCCCAGGCTTGGCCAATCAGCACCGCAGCGCCAGAGCCCAAACCAATCATGAAAGAGATCAAGAAAAAGAAGACAGGGAAAAAAGCTGATACCGAGGCCATGGCCCCTACGCCCAGCATTTGTCCCAAATAAATGTTGTTCGCCGTTCCCGAAAGCGCCTGCAGCATGTTGCTGATGATCATGGGAACCAAAAACGCAAGGTAATTTTTCCACAAAACAGGGGTGTTTTGTGAAGCGAATATAGCGTTACTGTTTTGGACTGAAGAATTCATGCTGCACGGAGGATAGCAAATATTAAAGCAGCATTTATCCAATTTCAGATAATCTCGATGCGATATTTAAAGACTTTACATGTGAAAATTCACATAACAGAGGCTTAAACAACACACCTTGTTTATTGAACAATGTTGGCGTTGCAATTGGATTTTGAGTGTAAAGGATAATTTATGGGTTAAAAATGCCTATAGCCGGCGTATTTATCGACTAAGGTGCTATGAAAAGCATGGTAATTCGTCAGCTTCACAGCACTTCCTGATCATTTCCAGATTTCGGCGATCTGGCTCAATGGCAGCACCTGCGCACGCTGGGACAGCGGGTAGGGCGCATCCACCTGCGCGATGACGAAGCCTCTGTCCAGTTCAAGCGCATCCAGTGCCTCGTTGAAGCCTTTGCCCACTTTGGGTGCGGCGGAATGCTTGATTTCAACCGCGCGCAGTGCGCCGCCGGGCAGCTCCAGCAGCAGATCAAGCTCATTGCCACTGGCGGTGCGGTAAAAATAGGGGCGCGTGCCTTCGGGAGCCTGCGCCAAAATTTGCTCTATCACCCAACCCTCCCATGACGCGCCCAACACAGGGTGGCCGAGCAGGGCGTCGCGGTCTGGCAGGTTGAGCAGAGCATGCAGTAGCCCACTGTCGCGCACATAGACTTTGGGAGATTTGACGAGGCGTTTGCCCAAGTTGGCGCTGTACGGCTGCAGCACCCGCACCATGAACGTGCTCTCCAAAATGTCCAGATAATGCCGCACGCTCGGTGCGCTGACGCCCAGCGAACCCGCCAGCGTAGACGCGTTCCACAGCTGCCCGTGGTAGTGCGCCAGCATCAGCCAAAAGCGTCGCAGGGTGGCCGCGCTGATGCGAATGCCCAGTTGCGGAATATCGCGCTCCAGGTAGCTGCGTACAAACGCCTCACGCCAGCGCATGGACGCCACATCGCTGCGCGCCAAATAACTGTCCGGAAAACCGCCACGGCTCCAGAGGGTTTGAGCCATGAGGGTCATATTGCCACTGCCAGCGTTCGCGTTGACTTCGTTCAAAGCGACTTCAGTCAAATTCAGCGGTGCCAACTCCAAAAACTCAACCCGCCCCGCCAAGGTTTCAGACGAATGCTGGATCAGCGCCGGCGCTGCCGACCCCAAAATCAAAAACCGCCCAGGCGTGCGCCGCGCATCCACCAAGGCGCGCAGCACAGGGAACAAGTCCGGCCGCAGCTGCACCTCGTCCAAAACCACCAGCCGGTTGGCGAGGGGTTCTAAAAACAGCTCAGGCTCGGTCAGCTTGGCCAAGTCAGACGGCCGCTCCAAATCCAACATCACAGCGCTTTGACCGCCTTGGTCACTTTTTCCAGTCTGTCCCAACTCCGCCACCAGGTGCCGCGCCAACGACGTCTTCCCCACCTGCCGAGGCCCCACCAAACCCACCACCGGGAAAGTTTTCAAGCTTTCAAGCAGCTTGGGGTAGAGTGATCGTTCGATATTCATCTTTGTATTTTAAAATGTAAACTTTCAATTTACAAGGATTTATTTTTATTATTCAATGCACAACACGATCAACCGGCGCACCCGCATCGCACTTCTTGCACCCTAGCAACACCCCAAGTTTCTCATCCCGCCCCGCCTGCGTCAGCACCCAAGGCCGGCTAACCAACGGCGGGTTGTGCCGCACATGCTGATTGTGCCCACAAGCCAGCTTGGCAACCCAATGGTTTTCTTCGTCTTGGAAGTAGCCGGTGATGGGTTGTTGGGTGGGTTGCTGCATTATGCTATTAAAATGATAGTATTTTTAGAAGGGTAAAAATGACTCTAGCCTTCGTATTTATTGCCTAAAGTGCTATAAAAAATATAGTAAATCTAGCCATTAAATGCATTTTCCACGGCTTGTGTGGCTGTGATCAAGTCTGCTACCAGCCGCTCATCCACATCCAACATGCCTTCGTATTCGCCCAAATTGCGGGTGTTGTGGCATTTGTCTAAGACGCGCCAGACCTCAGCACCCAAACCCAGTGTGTGCGGCAGCACCTGAAACACGATATAGCGGTTGCCAGATCGGTAACCCTTGGCTCGTAGCGCGGCTAGGCACAGTGAATGGGCAGCGTTGTAGGCCAAGTCAAACCGGCTTTCTATAGCTAAAGAAGTGTTTTGCGCATCCTTGAGCCGCGCCAAGCCACTCTTTTTTAAACCCGCTATTTCTTTCGCATCAGGAGGTTCTGCCTGCAAGGGTTTGCCTTGTCCACTGAGATTTTCAAGAGGGTTGCTCATGGTTGAATCTTAACGCATCGCCTTCACCTGCAGCCCCATTGTCGATGAGCCAAATCTTGGGTTGCTGCAACACCTTGGTCACAAAAGCATTGTCATTTTCAATGCGTTTGGCTAAATCTGCCTGCGTGTACAGCGTCGGGTTGATTTTGCGGCTCAATGCGGTGCTTGCTGCTTCCAAAGCGCCAAACACATCCGCATAACCTAGGCTCTGGCTCACAATCAAAACATCAATATCGCTTTGCGCTGTATCTTGCTGCTTCGCCACCGAGCCGTATACAAACGCAGCCTCAATCTGCCCCGCCAGCGGTGCCAGCGCCGTGCGCAGCACATCGGCCAAACCAACAGTCTTAAGCACCAAGCCGCGCAGCTCGGCAAACAAAGGGCTGCTTGCATTGGCCTGATAGTGCCGCTGGTTGCCCACTTTGGTAACAGTCAACAACCCACACCCCGCCAACGCCACCAGTTCCCGCTGCACCGCCCCCGTGCCCGACTGCGCCAGCGCTATCACCTCATTGGCATAAAAACTCCGCCCCACATTGCCAAACAACACCCCCAGCACCCGCTGCCGCACCTTGGGGAACAAGGCGTCAACCAGGCTGGACGTGGCGGTTTGTGGAGACTGTTTCATACCCATAATGGGGTTTATTATACCTAAAATGGGTATCTAGTGCCATTTGCACTGAAAATTGCTTCCAAAGGCGAGAAAAGCATATTTCAGTGCTCAAATATGCGTCTAGCCGGCGTATTTATTGCATAAACAGCTATGAAAAAAATAGCAAAAATGGCTCCATTCAACGCATAGTCAGCTCGGGCGGCTATCAGCCGGCGCACCCGCATCGCACTTCTTGCACCCTAGCAACACCCCAAGTTTCTCATCCCGCCCCGCCTGCGTCAGCACCCAAGGCCGGCTAACCAACGGCGGGTTGTGCCGCACATGCTGGTTGTACCCACAAGCCAGCTTGGCAACCCAATGGTTTTCTTCGTCTTGGAAGTGGCCGGTGATGGGTTGTTGCATGGGGTTAAACGCTTCTATGTATTAAGAGTTTCGGTTGTCGCGACTTCTTTACGGGCATCTAAGAGGACGATTTCTACAATCGTGCCGTCTTTGGCATAGCTGATGTTGGTATGCCAGTCTTGCGACGTTTCGCGGAGGATGGGTTTGTCACTCAAACGAATTTGAAGTATGTCATCGTCCTCGAAGTAGATGCTTTTCATTACTTCCCAAACGAATCCTTCAACCCCACCGCCAAGTTAAACACCGGTTTCCCCACCACTGAATCCACCCTGTCGGCACAGAAGTAGCCGTGGCGTTCAAACTGGAACTTGTCGTCGGGCTGGGCGCTTAGGAGCGATGGCTCGACGTAGGCTTGGATAGTTTTTAGGCTATTGGGGTTCAGCGTGGCCAAGAAGTCTTTGCCGCCGGCGTCTGGGTGTTCGTCGGTGAAGAGGCGGTCATAGAGGCGGACTTCGGCGCTCAGGCTGTCTGCAACCGCCACCCAGGTGATGACGCCTTTGACTTTGACGCTGGCGGAGCCGGGGGTGCCGCTTTTGGTATCAGAAATGACGGTGGCGTGGACTTCGGTGACGTTTCCTGCGGCGTCTTTGGTGAAGCCGGTGCATTCAATCACGTGACCATATTTCAGGCGGACTTTGTTGCCGGCGATTACTGTTCCATCAGCACTGGCTTTGGGTGGAAAGAGGCGGAAGAAGCCTTTGGGCGGGGTTTCTTCAAAGTCAGTGCGTTCTATCCACACTTCTTTGCCCAGCTTGAAGCTGCGGTTGCCCAGCTCAGGGTGGTGCGGGTGGATGGGGGCGGAGCACAAATCTAGGTTGCCAGCGCCAAAAAGCTCATCCCAGTTGGTCAGCACCAGTTTGATGGGGTCGAGCACGGCCATGGCGCGGGGGGCGGATGCGTCCAGGCTTTCGCGCAGGCAGCCTTCCAGCGTGCTGTAGTCGATCCAGCTGTCGGATTTGGTCACGCCAATGCGCTCGGCAAAGAGCTGCAGCGCTTCTGGCGTGTAGCCACGGCGGCGCAGGCCGACGATGGTGGGCAGGCGCGGGTCGTCCCAGCCGGTCACAAACTTGTCGTCCACCAATTGCCGCAGCTTGCGTTTGCTGGTGACGACGTAGGTGAGGTTGAGCCGCGCAAATTCGTACTGGTGCGGGGGCGGGGCGCTCAACAGGCCGCCTTCGATCAAGCGGGCCAGCAGCCAGTCGTAAAACGGGCGCTGGTCTTCAAACTCCAGCGTGCAGATGCTGTGGGTGATCTGCTCCAGCGCGTCCTCTATCGGATGGGCAAAGGTGTACATGGGGTAGATGCACCATGTGTCGCCGGTGTGGTGGTGTGTGGCGCGGCGGATACGGTAGATGGCGGGGTCGCGCAGGTTGATATTGGGCGCGGCCATGTCGATTTTTGCTCTTAAAACCATAGCGCCATCGGAATGCAATCCGCCGGCCATCTCTTGAAAACGCTTCAAATGATGCTCTGCAGACAGGGCGCGGAAGGGGCTGTCCACACCGGGTTTGCCAAAGTCGCCACGGTTGGCGCGCATGTTGTCGGCAGATTGCTCGTCGACGTAGGCGTTGCCGGAAGTGATCAAATATTCAGCGGCGCGGTACATGAAGTCGAAGTAGTCGCTGGCTTGGTAGGGTTTGGCATCGGGCGAACCGTTCCAGTCAAAACCCAGCCATTTGACAGAATCGATGATGGTGTTGACGTATTCCATCTCCTCTTTTTCAGGGTTGGTGTCGTCAAAGCGCAGGTGGCAGACGCCGCCGTAGTCGCGCGCCAGGCCGAAGTTGAGGCAGATGCTCTTGGCGTGGCCGATGTGCAGGTAGCCGTTGGGCTCGGGCGGGAAGCGGGTGCGAATTTTTGCAACATCAAGCTGACCCGCAGCCTGGTGCGTGGCGTCGCCAGGGCTGCCAGCCCAGCGGCGGCTGGCGTAGGTGCCGGCGGCGAGGTCATGCTCGATGATCTGGCGCAGGAAGTTGCTGGGTTTGACTGCGTTTTCAGCTGCGGGGGAAGATTTGTTGTCGGTAGAACTCATGCGATTGATTTTAGACGCTGGATAGTCGTTTAACGATGTAATTTGCGCGGTCTTCGTGGGCTTCGAATTTGGGGATGGGGATGCCGGTGCGCAGCCAGAGCAGCATTTCACGCGGGGTGCAAACGCGCATGCTGCCTACGCTGTAGAGCGACAGCACTTCTTTGTCGCCTGTGATGAAATAATCACAGCCTGCCAATTGCGCGTCAGCCAGAATCCAGCCGTCGTCTGCATCTTTGCAGGGCACAGTGGTGTAGGCGGGCGGGGCGAAGGTGTATTCGTCGCTGAAAGCGGTGATGGCGGCTTCGGTATCAAGGGCGGACCACTTGAACTTGGTTGGCAAGTGCTCTTTTAGCTCTAGCAAAACGCGCTGGCAGGTGAAACAGGTGGTGCGGTCCAAAGGGTTGTTTTGGACATCGGACTGCGTATTTTTGAGGGCGATCAGCAGTTCGTGGCAAATGCCGTTCGAGATGATGGCGGATAAAAGGACATTGGTGTCGAGAAAGACTTTCATGCTGCTTTACGACACATAGCTTAGGAAACAAGCGCAAAAACATCTTCATCCGTCAAAATTCCCTGCGCCTGCGCCATGGGCACGCCTTTGGCACGCAGGACTTCCAGCCGCGTCAAAAACACTTGCGACTTGATAGCTTCGCGCGCAATGTCGCTTCTCGATTTTCCGGTGGCTTTTGAAAGTTCATTGAGTTGTTGGTCTAATTTGTCATCAATACGCAGAGTTAGCATGGACATAGTGTTCTCCCAAATGACGTCGTATTACATTGTAATACCAACTGCGCGTTGGTGTGTAAATAGGAAGTAAAAAGGCCGCCCTTACAGGCGGCCTTTGCGGTGGCTACTGACTTAAATCCAAATCATGCCCCATCAGGTTTGATCTGCGCGCGTGCGATCACGGGTTTCCAGCGGGCTTGCTCGGCTTTGATGAAAGCGTCAAACTCTGCGCCTGTGTTGCCCACGGCCAAAGCAGATTCGTGGCTGAGTTTTTCTTTGACCACGGCGCCGCGTGCGGCTTTGATGGCTTCAACTTCTAATTTGGCGACGTTGGCGTTGGGCCATTTGGATGGGGCCATCAAGCCGTACCACTGGGTCATTTCAAAGCCTTTATAGCCTTGCTCGGCCACGGTCGGCACATCGGGCAGCTGTGGTAGGCGGGTGGTCGTGCCGGTAGCGATGCAACGCAGCTTGCCCGCTTTGATAAACTGCAACAGCGCAGGCGCACCGACGGATGCGGCCTGCAAGCGGCCCGCCATCAAGTCGGTCAACATCGGGCCGGTGCCACGGTAGGGCACGTGCAGCATGAAGGTTTCAGAGACCATTTTGAGGTATTCAAACGCCAAATGTCCCGCGCTGCCGTTGCCAGCGGAGCCGTAGTTGAGCTGGCCAGGCTTGGACTTGGCATAGGCGATGAACTCTCTCAAATTCTTCACCGGTAAATCAGGATGAACCACGTACAAGCTGGGCACTTTTGACACCAAGGTGATGGGCGTGAAGTCTTTGGCAGCATTGTAAGGAAGTTTGTCAAAAATATACGGGTTGACAGCTAGCGTGCCAATATGACCCAAAATCATGGTGTGCTCATCGGTAGAGTTGGCGACTTCTTGCATGGCAATGTTGCCAGCAGCGCCAGGTTTGTTTTCTACAAACACGTTTTGCCCTATGGTTTTTGCCATTTCGCCGGCGATGGCACGGGCCACGATTTCAGAACTGCCGCCAGGTGCAAATGGCACAACCAAACGAATGGGTTTTGAAGGCCATGCAGCTTGAGCTTGCGCCATAAAAGGCGATGCGGCCAGTGCGGCAGCGGCGGTTTGGGCGATGGTTTGCCCCATCCAGTCTCGGCGGGAGAGTGGGGATTCAAAGTTAGTCATAAAAAGCAATCAAAGGTAAAGGGAAAAGGGAAAAGTAAAAAGAGGAAAGTGAAAAGTTAAAAGAAGGAAAGAAAACTTACTCAAGCACAATGCCGCGCTCTTTCACCACCCGTACCCACAGCGCCATTTGCTGGCGAACAAAAGTTTGCGCGGCTTCGGGGCTGGTTTTCTGGATGTCGCCACCCAATGAAGCGATACGGGCCTTTACATCCGGTGCTTCCAGCGCTTTTTGCAGCGCAGCAGACAGCTTGGTGATCACAGCGTCAGGCGTACCTGCGGGTGCGACGAGGACGTTCCACTCGTAAACCTCCGCACCTGCCACGCCAGACTCGGCCAAGGTCGGGACATCCGGCAGGATGGCGGAACGCTTGTTACCTGTCACCGCCAATGCACGCAAGCGGCCAGATTGGATGTGACCCAGCGTGGACGCTAGGTTGCCAAAAAACACAGGTACTTGGCCACCGACCACGTCGTTCAAAGCTGGGCCGCCGCCTTTGTAGGGGATGTGCGCCATTTGCACTTTGGCGGACGATTCAAACAACGCGCCAGCCAAGTGCTGAGCCGAGCCGTTGCCAGAGGAGGCAAAGGAAACTGCGTCTTTGCTGGCGCTGGCAGCTGTAATCAACTCTTTGACTGATTTGGCGGGAAACTGCGCGTTGACCAGTACAACGTTGGGAAACAATGCTGTGACGCCAATAGCTTTGAAGGCCTTGTCAGTGTCATAAGGCAGCTTGGGGTACAGCGCGGGGTTGACGGCGAAGGAGGAGGCGTCAAACATCAGCGTGTAGCCGTCGGCGGTAGATTTGGCCACGGCAGACGCGCCAATTTGACCGCTAGCGCCAGGTTTGTTTTCTACGATGACGGACGCACCCCCCAGTGCCTCACCCAGCTTGGGTGCCAGCAGCCGCGCCATGGTGTCCGCGCCACCGCCGGGTGGGTAGGTCACGACGATGGAGATGGGTTTGTTAGGCCAAGCTGCAGGCTGCGCATGGGCGGCTGACATCAAGGCAGATGCAGCCATTGCTGAAATTGCTATTGATTTAATAGCATTATAAGTAATAAATACGCTGGCTGATGTCATATTTTTAGGTATTTTTTGGTTTTTAGATTCTGTAAACATGGTTGTCTCCCTTAAAACTATAAAACTAACGAATCTGTGCGGTGTACTGAAAGGCAAAGGCATCGCCCAAGGTGGTGCGTAGTTCGACGCAGTGGCCATGCATATCAAAAGCGCGGCGCTGCACTTGGGCACAGGGGTGGCCTGCGTCCAGTTGCAGCAGCGCCGCTTGCTCGGGGGTGAGCAGGCCAAAGCTCAGCGTGTCCTCAGCGCGGTAGATGCTGACGTTGCAAACCCGCTGGTACATGGGGTAGAGCAGGTCGTCCCAGGCGGCGGTGTCAGAGTTAGTGAGGGCATCAAACAGCGGCAGTGGCAGCGTCAATTGCTCTAACAGACAAGGCTGGCCGCTGATGCTGCGCAGGCGCTGCAGTTGCAGCACACTGGCGCCGGCGGGCAGTTCGGAAGCGTCAGTCACATCGCTTGAAGCTAGTTCTACATGGCGTTTCAAAATCGAAGAGTTTGGGGTAGTGGTTCGTTCATCGCTTTGGCGAAACCTGAAAAACCGCAGCATCGACGCACCACCCAACCCAGCGCGAACAAACGTGCCGCGCCCGTGTTGTCGTTCCAGCAAGCTCTCAGCCACCAAGAGCGCCAGCGCTTGGCGCAACGTACCTAGGGCGACGCCGTGCTCTTTGGCCAGTGCCGCCTCAGCCGGTAAAGCCGTGCCCGGCACCCACTCGCCCTGCGTGATGCGTGCGCGCAAACTGGCAGCCAGCCAGCCGTAACGGCTTTGTCCGGGGGCGGGCTGGTCAGCGGGGGCTGAGTGAGCAGTTGAATTTATTGAAATATTCACGTATAAAATATTTAGTGCGCCAGTCATCTAGATGTCTATAATGTAAACCATGGAAAATCAGATGTCAACCAAATCATCGGTAGATTCGCACTTTCATGTGTTTAAGGCCGGTAAAGCTGTATCCGGCTCACGTTATTCGCCCGATTACGCCGCACGTTTCAGCGAGTGGCAAAGCGCGGCTAGGGCAGTAGGCGTGACGCATGGTGTTTTGGTGCAAACCAGCTTTATGGGCACGGACAATGGCAATTTAGTAAAGCAATTGCAGAAAAATCCTAATACTTTGCGTGGTGTGGCCGTGGTTGCGCCGACTGAGGGTTTTTTGCAACTGGTGGATTTGAATACGCAGGGCGTGCGCGGGATTCGCATTAACTTGGCAGGTCAGTCGCATGACGTGGCAGCATGGCAAGCCGCGAAACCGTTGTGGGAAGCCGTGATTCAGCTAGGCTGGCATGTGGAGCTGCACACCGACACGGGTGCGCTGCCCAGCGTGTTGGCCGCTATTCCGCTAGAAATTCCCGTGGTGATTGACCATTTTTGCAGACCCGAAAAGGCATCGCTGGATGATGAAACGGTGCAAGCTGTGCAAAGCAGAGTCGCCTCATCTGAACCATCTACATTGGCGCAGGTTTACGTCAAACTCAGCGCGGCTTATAGGCTGCACGCGGATGTAGAACCTAGCAATTTGGCAAAACTATGGCTAGGCGAACTCGGCGCTCAAGCTTTGCTGTGGGGCAGCGATTGGCCGTGTACGAATTTTGAAGCCAAATCCTACTATGCCAACTTGTGTGGTGAGCTTGCAGATTGGTTGGGACATGACGCGGCCGCTGTGCAGGCGGCCAGATCAGCTAATCCCATGCGGCTTTATTGGGGCTTAGCGGTTTGATTATTCTCCAAAGCGCATAAAACTTACCTTTCGCAACAGACTTCACCTCTCGTTAACTGACTCAGTGTCGGGCTAGCGCGTTGTAGGTGTGTAAATCGTAAAAACCCAAGGAGAAATTCGATGAAAGCAACTTCAATTTACGCAAAAGTAGCAAAAACAGCAGCTTTTGCCGCTTTGGCGATGACTGCATGGGTCGCAACCACAGCTCAAGCGCGGCCACATTACATGCAAGACGTGCAATACGTGCAAGGTGGCGCTCAATTGGTTATCACGCCGCCGCAGCTGGTCATTCAAGCACCTTTGCCGCAAGTTTATGTCGCGCCTGCGGTGGTGCATCCACGCTACGCGGTGGTTGTCCCTGTGAACACCCCTGTTTATGGGCCAAGGTATGTGCGGGATCGTATTTACTACATCAATGGCCGCGCTTATATGAATGGTCACCGCTATATTCGTGGCCATGCTTATGGGCATTACAAGGTGAAACATCCAAAACATCGTCATGACCAAGGCCGTCATGGTGCGCCGCGTTACTCGTTACTGATAGCGCCGTTTAATTCAATATCTTTACACGCCTGATACAACAGATATACCGCAGGGAAATTTCTTCATAGCTGCGACTTCGTAGAATGTAGCTATGAAAAAACTGAATCAAGTCTTGAACTGGAAATTAGCCGCTATCGCTGTGGGCGTTTTAGCCTTGGCTGGTGGTGGTGTGTGGTGGTACACCCAAAAGCAAGCGTCTAGCGATGTGCAATACCGCACCAGCAAGATTGAGCGTGGCAATTTGCAGGCCAGTGTGTCTGCCAGCGGCGCGGTCAACCCTGTAACACAAGTGTCGGTGGGTACGCAGGTGTCGGGTCAAATCAAAGAGCTGTATGTTGATTTCAATTCTGAGGTGAAAGCCGGCCAATTGATCGCGCTGATCGACCCTGAAACCTTTGAATACCGCGTGCGCTCGGCCCAAGCGGATTTGGATTCCACGCGCGCGCAGGTCCTCACCGCGCAGGCGAATGTGGCTTCCAGCATCGCCCAAGTGTCGCGTGCCAAGCTTGATTTGACGGAGGCACAGCGCGATTTGGAGCGCCAACAAACGCTGGTCGACAAGCTGTTTGTGACCCAAAGCGTGGCCGACAAAGCGCGTGCTTTGGTGGGGAATTTAGGCGAATCGGTCAAAGTGGCAGAAGCACAAATGGCGGTGACCCATGCGCAGGTGAAAAGTGCCCAAGCCAGCGTGGCACAGCGCGAATCGTCACTCGCGCAAGCGCGGATTGACTTGGCGAGAACCAAAATCACCTCACCCGTGAACGGCATCGTTATCAAACGGTCTATCGAAAAAGGTCAAACCGTGGCGGCCAGTTTGTCGTCGCCCGAGTTGTTTGTGATAGCCCAAAACCTGCAAGATATGCAGGTGGATGCGAGTATTGATGAGAGCGATGTCGGCAAGATTCGTACAGGTCAAAAAGCCACCTTCACCGTTGACGCCTTTGCGGGTCAAACTTTTGAAGGCGAAGTACGCCAAGTCCGCAAAGCCGCCCAAAACGTGGCGAATGTGGTGACTTACACGGCGGTGATTGGGTTCTCAAACAACGGCGGCCGATTGCTGCCAGGTATGACGGCGAATGTGCGTGTTATCACCGAAGCGCGTGAAAACGTGCTCAAAGTAGCCAATGCGGCGTTGCGGATGAAGATTGCGGGTATAGAACCTGCCCCTTTGCCGGCTGCAACGCCACCTGCCGGAACGTCGGGTGATGCTAGGGGTTGGGCTTGGCTGTCTGAAGCCGTGGCGCAGCAAGGTCCTGGTGCTGCAGGAGGTGGTGGCGGCATGGCGGCGCAGCGCGAACGCCTCGTTGCCGAATTGGAACTCAGCGCTGAGCAGCAAACCAAGCTGGATGCGATCAGTGCCGAACTGCGCCCCAAATTCATGGCCATGCGCGACATGAGCGAAGACGAGCGCCCCGCTGCGCGTGAAAAAGTCACCGCTGAGATGCGGCAAAAAATCATGGCGATGCTGACGGCTGAGCAAAAGCCGAAATACCAGCAACTGATAGCCGCGCAGCAGCAGGCTAGAGCTGCAGGAACTGCAAATCCGCCAGCAGCAGCCAATTCAGCATCAGCACCCTCCATGCCAAAAGCGGCAGCAGGTGGTTCGACTGCTGCAAATAGCGCTAAAAACGCTACCAATACAATAGCACCTAAAGAAACAAATACGCCGGCTACAGGTCAAAAACAGGGTGAAAAACCCAGTTCAACTGCATCTGCATCTGCAACGGCAGCGCCAGCCATGGATGCAGGCGCGGGCGGTGGCAACCCCGCCACGCAATTTCGCAATTTGATGGTCGCTCAGCTGGCACTGACCCCCGCTCAAATTGAAAAAGTAGATGCCATTTACGCTGATGCACGACCAAAGATGATGACTTTGCGCGAGCTGCCGCCGGAAGAGCGTGGCAAAGCGCGGGAAAGAATAACAGCTGAAATCCGTGCCCAATTGCGCGACCAAATGACGCCTGAGCAACAACCGAAGTTTGATGCCTTGGTGGCCGCCTCAGCCAACCGCCAAGTCACCCGTGGCAAGATCTACCTGATGGGCGCAGACGGCAAACCGAAGGCTTACAACGTGCGCTTGGGCATCACCGACGGCAGCAGCACCGAGCTGATTGTGACGCCCAATTCGCCTGATGCCGCTGAATTGGTGGTAGGTGCAGCCGTGATTGTTGGCACGGTGAACACGGGTGCAACGGCTGGTTCAAGTGGTTCCAGCAGTGCACGACCTGCTGGCGCGGCTGGTCCACGCATGCCGTTCTAAGACTTCGACAGGCTCAGTCCGAACGGTGGAACATATGTCAGAAAATCTTATTCAAGCCCGTGATTTGGTCAAAATCTACACCATGGGCGACCAAACCGTGCATGCGCTGCGCGGTGTGTCATTGGATATTGCCGAGGGCGATTTTGTCGCCATCATGGGCGCATCCGGCTCAGGTAAATCGACGCTGATGAATATTTTGGGTTGCCTCGATTTACCGACAACCGGTCATTACCATTTGGCGGGCGAAGCGGTCGAAGGGATGGCGCAAGACCAGCTGGCCTCCATTCGAAATCGGCGCATCGGCTTCGTGTTCCAGCAGTTCAACCTGCTGCCGCGCACCAGTGCCTTGGAAAATGTCGAGCTGCCCATGCTTTATGGGGGCATCAAAGCGCCTGAGCGGCATGAGCGGGCGATGAAGGCGTTGACGCAAGTCGGTTTGGGAGAGCGTTTTCACCACACGCCTGCTGAGTTGTCGGGCGGCCAGCAGCAGCGTGTTGCCATCGCACGGGCTTTGGTGAACCAACCACAACTCATTTTGGCGGACGAGCCCACAGGCGCGTTGGATTCAGAAACCTCAGAAGACATCATGAACCTGCTCAACGCGTTGAATAAAACCGGCATGACAGTGGTGTTGGTGACGCACGAGGCGGATATTGCCGCTTGGGCACGGCGTAAGATTGTGTTTAAAGACGGGCACATCATTGAAGATGTGGTTCAAAGAGAGGGACAATTTTTCGACGAGCCGCCTCTAGAAAAATTAGCTCCCTCGGGGGGCAGTGCTGCACACGAAGTGGCAAACGTGGGGGCAAAGGTAACGCTATGAACTTCCTCGCCGCCGTTCGTAGCGCCT
>CANKRG010000043.1 GCA_947485165.1 Comamonadaceae bacterium | reverse complement strand
TATTGAGCTTAACCATGTTTGAAACTTTCCCAATAAATCAACTACTTACAACAACCTCGACTAATTCAGAACCAGATTTAGAGTCTAAACAGCTCTCGCTGCTCTGAAAAACGTTGGGACACTACTGATCGCATATATCCATGAAAACATGAAAAAAGCCCGCAACCTTTCGGCAGCGGGCTTTGATTATTGAGCTAAAGTTAATAGCTTAGTGTTTTGCTTAGTGAAATTGCTCTTCTTCAGTAGAACCTGTCAAAGCAGTCACGCTTGACTTGCCACCTTGAATGGTTGTAGTCACTTCATCGAAGTAACCCGTACCCACTTCTTGCTGGTGCGACACGAAGGTGTAGCCACGGTCACGAGCTGCGAATTCTGGCTCTTGCACTTTCTCGATATACGCAGTCATACCGCGCTTGACATAGTCTTGCGACAGGTCATACATGTTGTACCACATCGAATGGATGCCGGCCAAAGTGATGAACTGGTACTTGTAACCCATGGCACCGAGTTCGCGCTGGAACTTGGCAATCGTCGCATCGTCCAAGTTTTTCTTCCAGTTGAACGATGGCGAGCAGTTGTACGCCAACATTTTTCCTGGGTGAACTTTATGCACGGCATCAGCAAACTTCTTCGCGAAGTCTAAATCTGGCGTACCCGTTTCGCACCACACCAAGTCGGCGTAATCAGCATAAGCAATCGCACGGGAAACAGCTTGGTCAAAACCTTTGCGGGTTTTGTAGAAGCCTTCGGCGGTGCGCTCGCCCGTCAAGAATGGTTTGTCGAGTTCGTCGTAGTCGCTGGTCAACAAGTCTGCCGCTTCAGCGTCGGTACGGGCAATCACCAAAGTGGGTACGCCCATGACGTCTGCCGCCATACGCGCTGCTATCAGCTTTTGGCAAGACTCGCGGGTTGGCAACAACACTTTGCCGCCCATGTGGCCGCATTTTTTGACAGATGCCAATTGGTCTTCCCAATGCACGCCGCCTGCGCCAGCCTTGATCATGGCTTTCATCAATTCAAATGCGTTCAACACGCCACCGAAGCCGGCTTCAGCATCTGCAACGATAGGTGCGAAGTTGTCGATATAACCTTTGTCGCCAGCGTCAATGCCTTTTGAGTGCTGGATTTCATCTGCGCGACGGAAAGTGTTGTTGATGGTTTCAACGACTTTTGGCACCGAGTCCACTGGGTACAAAGACTGGTCTGGGTACATAGAAGAATAGGTGTTGTTGTCCGCAGCGACTTGCCAGCCAGACAAGTAGATGGCTTTGACGCCAGCTTTCACTTGCTGCATCGCTTGACCACCTGTCAATGCGCCCAGGCAGTTGACGTAGTCTTCAGTGTGCAACAGGTTCCACAGCTTTTCAGCACCACGGCGCGCAATAGTGTGCTCGATAGGAAACGAACCGCGCAAACGCACGACATCAGCAGCAGAGTAACCGCGCTTGATGCCCTTCCAACGTGGGTTCGTCGCCCAATCTTTTTCTAACGCGGCGATTTGTTGTTCGCGGCTCAATTGTTCTGTAAGGCTTTGTGGCATAAAAATACTCCTTAGGATGAAAAAAAATCGTCGAACTGTGTAGTCCTTAGCCAATATTGTAGTCTTCTACAAGATTTATTGTAACTCTTATGTCTTATATAAGATAAATTTTATTTTAATTAAAAACAACAACTTACAACGTCAGTTTCGCAATGTGGTTTTAAATTTTCCATATTGAGAAATTTTGACGCACTGCAGCATGACCAAGGTACGAGCTATAGTGCAAAGATGACCACGCATCACACCATCAACCGAACAACGGCCATTGCTTGCTTGATTCTTAGCATGTCCTTGGTCGGCAGCTATGTGGCACTGTCAAAACCGTTGACCTTGGTTTTGCCTGTTTTATTGCTCGCTTGGCTGCGCTTTGGCATTGGCGGATTGGCGATGTTGCATTGGCTCAAAAAACCAATGCATGAACCCCTGATGACCCCACAAACCAAGCGCTTGGTATTTATTGAATCTCTGCTAGGCAACTTCCTGTTTTCAATTTGCATGCTCTACGGCGTCAGCATGACCAGCGCGGTGAATGCAGGCATCATCATGGCGATGATACCTGCCGTCGTGGCACTGATGAGCTGGGTCTTTCTGGGTGAGCGTATCAGCCTGCGCATTTGGGCTGCAATTGCATTGGGCGTCCTGGGAATCATCCTTTATACGCTATCAAATTCAGAGCATTTTAGTCAATTTATACGCCGGCTAGAGGTTGATTTTTCCATCGAAATATTGAGTTCAAGCCCAAAGATCGATAAAACACCCAATGCAGCAGCACATGCAAGTCAATCATGGCTGGGAAGCTTGCTGCTCTTAGCCGCAGTGTTGTGCGAGGCGGCTTATGCCGTGATTGGCAAAAAGCTCACCACCGCGCTCAGCCCCAAGCGCATCAGCGCTCTCATCAACGCATGGGGCTTTGCCTTGATGACGCCACTGGGCATTTACGTTGCATGGCAGTTTGATTTTCATAACGTGTCCATGAGCAACTGGTTGCTGCTCGTGTTTTACGCCTTGGCTGCCAGCGTGTGGTCAGTGTGGTTGTGGATGACCGGCTTAAGAGCCATTCCCGCATCAGCGGCTGGCGTCTATACCGTTTTCTTGCCTATTGCGGCGGCACTGGTTGGTGTTTTTGTATTGGGTGAAAACCTCAATACGATTCAAATTTTCGGCTTCGGATTGGCGCTTTTAGGGGTTGTCTTGGCGACCCTTCCGACAAGGGAGCCCACTGGGGAATTTGCCACCTCGCTCCTCAAATGAGGCTCTCAGAGGGAGATTTCGCTGTTTTCCCTCTCAAAAAACAACAAATTGTGCAAATAAAAGTGTTTTTCCCCTATGAAAACGCTATTTTCTCCAGTAGCATTCGCACAGCCATTGAAAATAAATGTTGAGCGAATAAATTGACGTGATTTTCACTGGTGTGTTTTCAACTTAAACAAGGAAAATAAATCATGGCAACTGCAAAAAAAGCACCAGCGAAAAAAGCTGCTGCACCCGCGAAGAAAGCCGCACCAGCGAAGAAAGCTGCTGCACCCGCGAAGAAAGCCGCACCAGCGAAGAAAGCTGCTGCTCCTGCGAAGAAGGCTGCTCCTGCGAAGAAGGCTGCTCCTGCGAAGAAAGCTGCTCCTGCGAAGAAAGCTGCTCCTGCGAAAAAAGTAGCGGTTAAAAAAGTCGCTGCTACAAAAGCACCCGCAAAAAAACGCGTTCCTAACGCCGCATTCATGAAGG
Organism: Comamonadaceae bacterium; assembly: GCA_947485165.1. Taxonomy (GTDB): domain Bacteria; phylum Pseudomonadota; class Gammaproteobacteria; order Burkholderiales; family Burkholderiaceae_C; genus Aalborgiella. The sequence goes on along the minus strand of CANKRG010000043.1, from coordinate 17,231 downwards.
CGCTCACACTCAGCCCAGCATTGGCTGCAGTCGTGGGTGCACCGTCTATGCCACGTACTGAAATCGTGTCTAAGCTGTGGGTTTACATCAAGAAGCACAAACTGCAAGACGCAGTGAACAAGCGCATGATCAACGCCGATGCAAAACTGAAAGAAATTTTCGGTAAAGCACAAGTGTCCATGTTTGAAATGGCTGGCCTGATTGGCAAGCACGTCAAATAAATCGACCTCGCGTTGATAAAAAGCCGATGCAAATCGGCTTTTTTTACGTCTGCATGCTGACGATCAAGTAATCAAGTAAGTCAGCCGTCAATTGATTGGGTAAACTGTGCAAACCCAACAGTCTAGAACAATGAAGCAGGAGATGCCAGTCATGAATTTCAATATCAGCAGCCAAGCCCAATACACCGCCAAACGCATGACCGCAGAGCAGGCCGTGCTGCAAGTGCGCAATGGCGACTTCATCATTGTTCCCTCAGGCGCTGGCGAACCCCCTACGCTGCTCACAGCATTGTCCGAAGCTCGCCGCCAGTTCAAAGATGTCAAAGTCAGCTCGGTTTTGCCAATGCGCAAGTTTGCCTACCTTGACCCAGAAACGTATGACAACATGCGCCACATCGGTTACTTTTTGAGTGGTGCGAATCGCGCAGGCGCACAAGCCGGCTGGGTTGATGTTTTCCCCAACAACTTCTCAGAAGTACCGCGTAAGATTGAGCGGGGCACGATAGGCGCAGACGTCGTCTTCGCACTGTGCTCGCCCATGGATACGCATGGCAACTTCTCTATCAGCTTGGGTACAGACTACACCATGGCTGCTATTAAAAAAGCCCGCGTCATCGTGCTGGAGGTCAACCCCAACGTACCGTTTGCATACGGCGACTGCCATGTACATATTTCGCAAATAACTGGTTTTGTGGAAGACGACGCACCCGTTATTGAAGTTGGCCTGCCAAAGATAGGCCCAGTACAAGAAGCTATCGGCAAGTATGTGGCTGACTTGATTGAAGATGGCTCAACGCTGCAAATCGGCTTTGGCGGTATTCCAGACGCCGTGGTGATGCAGCTGACCAACAAGCGCGATTTGGGCATTCATACCGAAATGCTGGGCGACGGCATTTTGACGCTGGTAGAAGCTGGCGTGGTGACCAACCGGCGCAAAAACTACATGCCAGGCAAGATGGTGGCAACGTTTGCTTTGGGCTCAAAAAAGTTGCACCAGTTCATGGACCGCAATCCGATGCTAGAAATGCATCCTGTCAACTTCACCAATGACCCGTTTCTTGCAGGCCAGAACGACAACCTGATGTCAATCAACGCCACGCTACAAATCGACTTCTTGGGTCAATGCGGCTCTGAAAGCCTTGGCTCTCTGCCGTTTTCATCAACCGGTGGGCAAACCGACTTTGTACGGGCTGCCAATCGTTCTAAAGGCGGTAAATCATTCATCGTTCTGCCCTCCACCGCCAAAGACGACACCGTTTCGCGCATCGTCCCCATGTTGACGCAAGGTACAGCCGTCTCTACGAGCAAGAATGAAGTGAACTATGTGGTGACTGAATATGGCGTCGCACAGTTGGATGGCAAATCCGTCAAACAGCGTGCTTGGGAGCTGATTAGCATTGCGCATCCCAACTTCCGACCTGAATTGATGGAAGCGGCAAAAAAGATGCGTTTGATTTGACAAGCTGCCGTCAAGCACCTTCCCCCTGGAAAGCTTTCGCCCTGAACGTCAGCACCAAGGTGTCGCGATAGCTGAGGACTGAATCCTCAGCGTGCAAAGGTTGAATCGGCGTTGATTCATGAATCATGCGCTCGTCATCCAATAACAGCAGCGTCCATGGTTCTGACATGGTGAAACGCTGACCCGCTGGTCCATCCACCGCAAACACGCGGGTTTCACCGCCCTTGATGCCCTGGCGCTGGATAAGTATGACCGCTACAAAATCTACCCCATCGCGGTGCGCGCCTTCAGGCGTAGGGCGGCCGATGCCATCGGTGGTGTCGATGCGGAACTGGTGCGCTTCGACGAACCAAGTCTGAACGCTGGGTTTGAGCGTTGAGCACACTTGCCCCAGCTTGTTCAGCAGCGTTAACCACGCGGTTGACTGAGACACACTTGCCAACATAGGCTCAAACATGCGCTGCATGCCACCGTGCAAGGCGTTGTATTCCAGCGGCTGCCAATGTGCGCGGTGCGGCATTTGTTGTACGCTTTCACCACTCACCATAAAGCAAGAGTGACGGCGACGGCGGTAGTGGCCACCATCTTTGAGGTAGGCATCGGGCGGTAAATCGTTCCAGCTGGATAGCCACGCCGCAGCATCTTGAACGTTGCAACCTAATAACTCGAACGCATTGGCCGGATTCAACACAGCACAGCCTGCCGTGTGCAAGGTGGATACAAGTGCTTGGTTGGCAATAAATGGCGGAGAGATGTTGATGGTCATGACGTTAAGATTAAGCAGTAAACCTATTATTACTGCAGGTTATATTAAAATGGGAGTGATATATTTGCTGCCAGCTGTTGGATAGCCAAAAATACATTGTTTAAATTTTAAAAGAATGGTTTGAGAAATTCATGTTGAAACGCTTTTTATTACTCTGTACCGTCGGATTTTGGTTAAATATAGGCTGGGCAGCGGCACCCTTGCTCAGCGCCAGCGATCTATCGGCTCTGCTGAAGCAACCCCCAAGCCAAACCAGCCCAGTTCGGGTTATTGACATTCGCAAAGCAGCGTCTTACAAAGACAACCACATCGAAATTGCCTCGAATGCGCCTTTCGAAGAGTGGCGCGGTTCAGCGGCCAACCCAGCGCAGCTGCCGAGTTTGGACAGGTTAACGCAACTCATGCAAAAGCATGGTTTAACGGCAAGCACACCCACTGTCTTGGTATCTACAGGTGTTGATAGCATTGATTTTGGCACGGCAGCCTGGGTATATTGGGTGCTCAAGGAGCATGGCATCAAAGAGGTCTCAATTCTCAACGGTGGCATGAAAGCTTGGCTGCATGCGGGCTTGCTCTACGACGACGAAGCCATCAAAATCACGCCCTCGACATTTGTACCCGTGCGCTCAGGCAAGTGGACGGCTGACCGCGCGGAGGTGGCCAAAGCTGTCAATTCCGGCCAAGTGGCCGTGATGGATTCGCGACCAGAAGCTTTTTTCAATGGCGACACCCGACACGCCTTGGCCAAAGTGCCTGGCACGATCAAGGGCGCGAGCAATTTGTCGTTTGAAAAATGGTTTATCCCCAACAACCCTAATTTCGCCAGCTTTGTGTCGCCAGATACGGCTAAAAAAGTATGGGCTGCAGCTGGCGTGAAACCACAAACACCGACGATTGCTTTCTGCAACACAGGCCATTGGTCTGCCATCAACTGGTTTGCCGCGTCTGAACTCTTGGGTCAAGCCAATGCCAAACTCTACGCCGGTTCGATGCAAGACTGGTCGCAAGACGCCAGCTTGCCTATGAGCAACGTGCCCAATCGCGCGAAACAGCTGTTGATCGACGCCAAGCTTTGGTCTGATAAATAATAAAAAACAAGAGCAAACGACAAGGACGATTAGACATGAAGCGTTGGTTTCTCACCGCCATTTTGGCGGTTTTCTTTGCATTTTTACTGCTGAACGTCTACGTGCGCCAAGCGGTGCTCTTTCTCGTTGGTATCGGGCTGGGTGCGACCCTAGCCGCTGCACGATTTGGCTTCACCAACGGCTGGCGCCAATTGGTCACCCAGCGTGACCCTAGCGGCGCGGCTGGACAACTGCTTTTGTTAGCCTTGGCTGCACTTTTAGCCATGCCGTTGCTGGGTCAGTTTCCAGAATTACAGGCGGCACTGGGGCCTCCCAGTATCAGCCTGATCGTTGGCGCTTTTGTATTTGGTATCGCTATGCAAGTGGCGGACGGCTGCGGCTCGGGCACCTTGTACAAAGCGGGTTTAGGTTTCCCTTTGAACATGGGAATATTGCCATTCTTTGCACTGGGCAGTTTTTTAGGCGCGGCGCATTTGCCTAGCTGGCTGGCTTTGGGCCAGATGGAGCCGATCGGTTTTGTGCAATCGTGGGGTGTACCTGTCGCTTTACTACTCACCGGCGGCTTATTGCTGGGCTTGGCTGCTTTGATGCGGTTGTGGGTGGGTGCAGGCAAAACCTGGTTCCACAAGCGCTGGGTATGGGGTGCCGTGCTGTTGGCGGTATTTGCCATGCTCAACTTGGTCTTAGCTGGCCAGCCTTGGGGGGTGGTTTACGGTTTTGGCTTGTGGGCAGGCAAACTGGTCACGGCGGCAGGTCTGTTTGACCCGACTGCCAACGCCTTTTGGTCACAAGCCAGCAATGCCAAGCATTTGGGCGAGTCGGTGCTGTTGGATGTTACCTCTATCACCAACATTGGCATCTTGGCGGGTGCACTGTGGGTGAGCATGAAAAAATCAGATTCGGACTCTAACCATCAATTGCAAACCCTGAGCGCCAAACAATGGGCCGTGGGTTTGCTGGCAGGCTTGGCCATGGGTTACAGTTCGCGTTTGGCGTTTGGCTGCAACGTGGGTGCGATGCTCAGTGGCATTTCCACCGGCAGCTTGCATGGTTGGATTTGGTTGCCTTTGGCTTTTGCGGGCACCTTGATCGGCCTAAAAATACGGCAAGTTGTGTTTAACGACAACCGCGCAGAATGAAGGGGAACGACACTATGAAACTCCTGCAAAACAAAAAGTCTGTTCTGAGCCTTGTCTTTTGGCTACTACTAACGACTTTTATCGCTTGGGATTTTGCCAAATCTGCAGCTATCAACCAGCGCGACGAACCGCCATTAATCGCCGCTGGCTCGGGCAAAGCACCGACCGGGGCACACTGCTCGATGCCGAAATAATTATATTAGCGCTTTAAGTTGGCAATCAGATAGTGCAAAATGCACTCTTGATTAATCAATCAGCACGGGTGTTTCAATGAACAAATTTACACGACTATTCCTAGCTTGCCTGTGCCTAGGCGTTGCAGCAATGGGGCCTTCAACAGCGTTTGCAGCGAAAAAGAAAAAGGCCAAATCCAGTAAATCCGTCAAAGTGAAGCAAGAGACTGGCTCAGCCGAAGGCACCAAAGACCGCGAACGTCGCCTCCTGCGCGAATGCCGTGGGCAGGTGAATGCAGGCGCTTGCGCGGGTTTGACCAGAGGTTAAATCTTCCGATTTACTGCACCGCCGCCATCTTGCAGTTCGTCGGCTGCTCCGCCGCTTTCGCGCTAATTTGCTTGATCACGCGGAACCCATAGCCGGAGCCTTCGACGTCAAATTTCACCCCAGGCGTTCCCAGCTTGTCCATCAACCCCACCACCAACGGCTGCTGAAATTGATGGTCAGCAGCTCGCATTACCCCAGTTTGGCCTGAAAAAGTGCCACTAACTGTCGATAATGCCGCCTGAACAGCTATTAAATCTATAGCGTTTGATTTACTTCCAGCCACTGATTTATCAACCCCTTTTTCCGCAGCTTGCGCCAGCACTTCCATCATCAGCTGCATGCGCATGTGCACGTAGTCATCGGCTGGGTTGGGGAAACGGGCTTTGAAGGACTTGTAAAACGCCTCGCTCGCAGCCGTCGGCACATTCGGCAACCAATCAGCCACGGCGATGACTTTGCCGATACCCGCTTCGCCAATCGCCGCTGGTGCGCCCAGTGCGTTGCCATAAAAGGTGTAAAACTTGCCGTCAAAACCAACGTCCTTCGCGGCTTTGATGAGCAGCGTCAAATCGTTACCGAAATTTCCCGTCAACACCGCTTGCGCACCGCTGGCTTTGATTTTGGCGGCGTAGGGCATGAAGTCTTTGACACGGCCCAACGGGTGCAGCTCATCACCCGCCAAAGCGATATCGGGCCGCAACACTGCCAATTGGCGTTTGGCTTCTTTGGCGACGGCATGGCCAAAGCTGTAGTCTTGGCCGATGATGTAGATGCTTTTCAACGCTTTGTCGTCTTTCAGCACATCCATCAGCGCGGTCATGCGCATGTCGGCATGGGCATCGAAGCGGAAATGCCAAGGGCTACATTTTTCGTTGGTCAAGATAGGGTCCACTGCTGCGTAGTTCAAAAACAGCACGCGCTTGCTGGGCTCACGCTCGTTGTGTTTGTTGATCGCATCAATCAGCGCCGCTGCTGTTGCGGAAGAATTGCCTTGCATGATGATCTGCGCACCGTCGTCGATAGCCGCACGCAGCATGGACAACGCTTCTTCCGCTTGGCCTTTGCTGTCGTAGCGTTTCAGTGACAACTGAGCCTTGCCTCTAGCATTCACGCGCTCAGTCGCCCACAGCAAGTTGCGAAACACCGCTTCCCCCGTGTTACCAAACGGGCCGCTCAAGCCCTCGATCATGGCGATTTTGAGGGTTGGCGCTGCCGCTGGCTGAGCCAAGGCAGCAGTCGCCGTCAGCCAGCCAAAAGTCACTGAAACGGCGATTTTTGCAACCGCAAGGCTGCTAGATTTGAAGCATGTTTTCATTCAAGTTTCCTTATTTTTTATTATTAATAATTATAAATTGTAGCTTATACGCGTTCATTTATCTGCCTTGATTGGCTTTTAATTACCTAAAAATTACACAAAATCCGTTCGCCCTGAGCCTGTCGAAGGGTTTGCAAGACTTCGACAAGCTCAGTCCGAACGGAGATAATTTAAGCGGCGACTTGAAGTGAATCCAGCGGCCAACGTGGCTTCACATCAAAAGCGTAATCCGTGTTGGCTTTTTGCTGTCCGCTTTGTAGCCGCATGGCAGCCGCCATGGCAATCATCGCGCCGTTGTCAGTACACAGCGCCAGCTCGGGGTAATGCACCCGCACCCCGTTCAAGGCGCACACCGCGTTGAGCTGCTGCCGCAGACGCTGGTTCGCGCCCACGCCGCCAGCAACCACCAACCGCTTCAGCCCCGTTTGCAGCAGCGCCGTGCCTGACTTGCGCACCAGCACATCCACAATCGCCGCCTGTGTTGACGCGGCAATATCGGCACGCAATTGATCGGAGAACTGCTCCACCGGCACACCCTCCTGCTCCACCAGCTTTTTAATCTGCACCAGCACCGCCGTTTTCAGCCCCGCAAACGAGAAGTTCAAATCGCCACTGTGCAAGAGCGGGCGCGGTAGTTTGAAGGCTTTTTCATTGCCCCCCACCGCCAGTTTCGCCAACCCCGGCCCACCGGGGTACGGCAGCCCCATCAACTTGGCGGACTTGTCAAACGCCTCCCCCGCCGCATCGTCCACACTTTCACCCAAAATTTCGTACCGGCCCACACCCTCCACCCGCATCAGTTGGGTATGACCGCCAGACACCAGCAGCGCCACAAACGGAAACTCCGGCGGGTCTGCGCTCAGAAATGGCGACAGCAAATGCCCCTCCAGATGATGCACTCCCAGCACCGGCTTGCCCAGCGCGGCGCCCAGTGCACAAGCCACGCCCGACCCCACCAGCAGCGCCCCCGCCAACCCCGGCCCCTTGGTGTAGGCCACCACGTCGATCTCATCCAATGTGCGCCCAGCTTTTTCCAGCACCTGCTTCGTCAGCGGCAGCACCCGCCGAATATGGTCGCGGCTGGCCAGCTCAGGCACCACGCCGCCAAAAGCTTGATGCATTTCAATCTGGCTATGCAGCGCATCCGCCAGCAGCACAGGCAGCCCACGCCCCTGGGTATTGCCCTCAGTTTTAACAAGTGCCACGCCGGTTTCGTCGCAGCTGGATTCGATGCCTAGGATGATCATGGGGTGAGTTTAACGCTGTGCTAAATTCATTGCGAAATCAATCTTAAATCTTATCCACCCATGTCCAACGCCTTCCTCTCCGGCTTCCTTACCAGCCTAGCCCTGATCGTGCCCATAGGCGCGCAAAACGCTTTTGTTTTGAAGCTGGGGCTGATGCGACAGCATGTGTTGGTGATTGCGCTGTTGTGCGGATTCATGGATGCGGCGTTGATACTGCTGGGTGTGACGTTTGCTGGGGCGACGTTTGGGCAATATGGGTGGGCGCTGCTGGGGGTGAAGGTTGTGGGGGTGGCGTTTTTGGTGGTTTACGGGTTTCAGGCGTTTTTAACAGCTTACCGGCATGCGCAGCCGATGGCGGAAACGCCGCTGAAGCAGACCATTTCCTTAAAAACCGCAGTAGCCACCGCGCTTGGCATTACGCTGCTGAACCCGCATGTTTACCTAGACACCGTACTGCTGATTGGCGGCATCAGCGTGCAATACAAACCCAATCAGTACGACTACGCCGTGGGTGCGCTGACGGCATCGTTCGTTTGGTTTTTGGGGCTAGGCTTTGGCGCACGGCTACTAACGCCACTATTTGCCAAAGCCCGAACTTGGGTGGTTTTAGAGGTGGTGATAGGGCTGCTGATGTGGAGCATCGCCTACCACATTTGGTTTTTACCGCTGGCGGTTTAGCAAAAGAAGAAACGATATCTGCTATATTTAAAATAGCACTTTAGGCAATAAATACGCCGGATACAGGTATAAATAACATCAATTCAAGCCTGTGCCTCAGCTTCTGGCCACAGATTGGGGAAATAAAAGCGCAACGCATGAAAAGGGACGCCGAAAATGAGCTTGCCTTTGGGTGTGTCTGAGCGCACCAATCCACGCTTTTCAAGGGCTTGCAGCAAGCGTTCGGCTGTGCGCGAAGCTAATCCGGTGATTTGCTTGAATTCTCCGCGCTCCATGGGGCCGGAGGTAAACAGCATGTACAAGGCTAATTCCGCATCCATACGGATGCCACTGGCGGGCTGTGACGACTCAAACGCCAAACATGCCTTGATTCTGTTACGAATGGTCTGCATGTTGAGCATCGTCGCCATAAACCGTGCCTGGTCAATGCAGACGTCTAAAAAATAGTCAATAAATTCGACCAAGCGCTTTTCGCTCAAATTGCCACGACCATCTAAATCGCCATGGCGCGGCATATCGGCTTGCGCCAGCCGCTTGTAATACTCACTCTGAGTACGGGCAAAACCGCGCAAGGGCGACCACACGCCGTTGCTCAAACCCATGCTTTGCAGCAGCACATGCGAATGCAAGCGTGCGACGCGACCATTTCCATCTGGGAACGGGTGAATCCAAGCCAGCCTGTGGTGCGCGGCGGCCACCGCAAGCACGGCAAGCTCCCCCATACGTGTTGTTTTATAAACCTCTGCAAAGCGGTGCATGAACATGGGCACGCTACTTGCGGCGGGTCCTTCATGGTCGCCCACCCGCACCTCGCGCTTGCGAATAGCGCCTGGTTGCATCACATAGTTCAACTCACTTTGATTGGGGTCTTTGACAATACGATCCGCCTCTGGCAGGTGCTCAAACAGCTGCGCGTGCAAAGCGCACACCACCTCGGGGGCAAACAAACTTCGCCAATCAGCTCCTGCGTAGGCAGTTTCAGCCCAAAGCTCAGCATCCATGTGCGCCAGTGCCATGCGTTGTTTGCGCTGAACGTCTGCGTCCGATGAAAACTGTTTCTTCAAAGCGCTCTCAAGCTGACTGGGAAGCGTGTGCTGACCTTCAATTTTGTTGGTGTAATAAGAATTCATGCCGCGCAGCAAGGTTGCGAGTGGCTTCATCACCGAAGGGTCTGCCCTGCCCGTCACTTGGTGGGCAAGGCCAAGCAAGGTGTGCGCTTTTTCTAACAAACCATGCGCTGCAGCCTCGCTGGGTAGCAAAGGCTCAAATTGATGCGGTTGGTCATAAAGCAGCGTCATATCCACTATTTTGACACGCTTTTTTGTACGTTTTTGCGAATATTTTGGCGAATGTTGTAAATAAAATTTATTTGTTTATTTACAACAATTTAAGTGACTATAACTATGATTTTATGAAGTAATTGGCGAATTAATTGGCGGATCAATTTTAACGCAGCCGCTTCACCAAGCTGGACGTGTCCCAACGCTGGCCGCCCAGGGCTTGCACGTCGGCGTAAAACTGGTCAACGAGAGCCGTGACTGGCAAGCGTGCGCCGTTGCGTTTGGACTCGTCGAGCACCAAGCCCAGGTCTTTGCGCATCCAATCGACTGCGAAGCCGAAGTCAAACTTATCTGCCACCATGGTTTTGCCACGGTTGTCTAGCTGCCAGCTTTGGGCTGCGCCTTTGCCGATGACGTCTAACACCAAATTGACGTCCAAACCCGCTTTTTGACCGAAAGCCACGGCTTCGGACAAACCTTGCACCAAGCCAGCGATGCAGATTTGGTTGACCATCTTGGTCAGCTGCCCTGCGCCCGCTTCGCCCATGCGGGTGAAGGCGCGTGAAAATGCCATCGCCTTGGGTTGCACGGCGTCAAAAGCGGTTTGGTCGCCACCGCACATGACCGTGAGCAGGCCATTTTGCGCACCAGCTTGGCCGCCAGACACCGGTGCATCGACAAAATGCAGACCTGCTGCCTTGGCCGCAGCGTAAAGTTCGCGGGCAATATTGGCAGATGCGGTGGTGTGATCGACCAAAATCGCGCCTTTTTTCATGCCAGCTAAAGCACCGTTCTCGCCCAAAATAACGCTACGCAAATCGTCGTCATTGCCCACGCAGCAAAAAACGATATCGGCATCTTGGACGGCTAATTTAGGGCTTAAACCGTGCTTAGCCGACGTGTATTCGGCACAGAATGCTACAGATTTAGTAGTGGATCGGTTGTAAACCGTGACTTGGTGCCCCGCCAAATGCAAATGTCCCGCCATGGGGTAGCCCATCACGCCTAGGCCTAGGAAGGCGACTTTTTGAGATGGAGTAGATTCGTAGATCTTAGAATTAGTAGATGACATGGGTGAAAATCGCTTAAAAATAGCCGATGAAGAATGATGTATGAACAAGGAATGCGTTGAATAGTAAACGATGCCTTATGCGGATGCTCAACTGTGGGCTTTTTCTTTGCCTGTGTCTTTGCACGTCTCTTTCCGCTTGCGTTGCCGTGCGTGCGCAGGAAACGACTAGGGAAAAAATTGACAACCAAACAACGGTCGTCGTTCTGCCTGACATTTTTAAAACAGATGAAACTCAAGCGGATGCGCTGAAAAGCGAAACTATGGTTGGCCTAGCGTCCTATTACGCGGCTAAGTTCCACGGTAAGCGCACAGCGAGTGGCGAAAGATACAGCCAGAAACTGCTGACAGCGGCGCATCTGAGCTTGCCTTTTGGTACGCTGCTCAAAGTGACGAATTTACGGAACATGACATCCGTCATCGTCCGCGTCAACGACCGTGGCCCACATGTGCATGGTCGAATGGTAGATGTATCGCGGGCTGCGGCAGAACACCTTGGCATCACGCGCAAAGGCGTGGCGCGGGTTCAGCTGGAAATCCTAAAGCCTCAACCTTAAAAGCAAGCCTCTAAAGTTAACCTTAAACTTTATCCTTAGCGATTTCGCCCGCTTCAATGGTGATGATGCGCTCACAACGTGATGCAATGGCAGGGTCGTGCGTCACCAAGACCAAAGTCGTACCCAATTCTGCATTCAACTCAAACATCAGCTGCATGATGGTCTCGCCCGTGGCATGGTCTAGGCTGCCGGTGGGCTCATCCGCCAACAACACCGAGGGCTGCACCACAAACGCCCGCGCCAAAGCGACGCGCTGCTGCTCGCCGCCACTCAAGGTTTTGGGGTAGGCGTTTAAACGGCTGCTCAATCCAACACGGGCTAGCATCTCGATCGCAGCTTTGCGGGCATCTTTGCGACCCGCCAATTCCAGCGGCAACATGACGTTTTCAAGCGCGCTGTAGTTGCCCATGAGCTGGAAGCTTTGGAAGACGAATCCCACGCTTTGGGCGCGCAGTAGGGCTCTGGCGTCTTCATCGACCGCGAAAATGTCTTGCCCACGCAGGCGAACCGTGCCCTTGCTCGGTGTATCCAAGCCCGCAATGATGGACAATAAGGTACTTTTGCCGGAACCGGACGCGCCGACGATGGCGCAGGTCTCCCTGACTGCCAGGTGGAAATCAATATCGCGCAAAATATCCAGTGTGCCGGTTGAATCGGTGACGGACTTGAACACGTGCTCTACGGCAATAATGCCAGCACTTTTGGAATCTTTCATGCAACTACTTTCTTCAATGATTTCTCGAATAACTTTCATTTTTCTAGCACTGAACATGGTGGCTGCCCCAGCATTTAGCAAGACCACTGACGTAAAAGTCACATCTGCCGTTCAGTCCGTGCGGATTTTGGTTGTCGGCGATTCGCTCAGTGCTGAGTATGGCCTAAAGCGTGGCAGCGGCTGGGTGGCATTGTTAGAAAACCGCTTGGCGGAATCGGTGAATTGGAATGAGAAGCCTAGAAAATCCTCTTCTTCCAACTCAAAAATTACTACAAATAATATAGCACCTCAGGCAATAAATTCGCCGGTTACAGCCGAAAATGGCACTAAAATAGCCCCTAATTTTACTGTGATTAATGCCAGTATCAGCGGCGACACGACGTCGGGCGGTCGCTCGCGCTTGGCACCTTTGATTGATATGCATCACCCCACCCACGTCATCATCGAACTGGGAGCGAACGACGCTTTGCGTGGCTTGCCCGTCGCCAAAACCGAAGAAAATCTGACAGCGATGGTGCAAACCGCGCTGGCATCAAAGGCCAAAGTGCTGCTGGTCGGCATACAAATTCCGCCCAATTACGGTGCAGAGTTCACCAAACAATTCACCGCGACTTACCCCAAGGTTGCCAAAGCCAACCATGTCGGCTTGGTACCGTTCATGTTGACGGGCGTCGCTGATTCACCTCATTTTGCCAAGCTCTTCCAAGCCGACCGCATTCACCCGACCGAGGTGGCACAGCTGCAGATCTTGAACAATATTTGGCCTGAATTGCAAAAGCAGTTGAAATCAGCATCGTCTTCAAAAGCCAGCAAGTCAACCAACCATTGATCCAAAAATGAGTTTGTCACCCATCCCCGCTGCCGAAGCGCTGCAACAGCTAGACAGTTTCGACACCATCATCGACGCCCGCACCGAGGCTGAGTTTGACGAAGACCACCTGCCCGCCGCGCTGAATTGGCCGACGCTGAACAATGCCCAGCGCATTGAAGTGGGCACCATGTACAAGCAAATCAACGCGTTTGAGGCGAAAAAACGTGGCGCGGCGATGGCGGCGGCCAATATATCGGCGCACATCATCCAACATGTGATGGACAAGCCGCGCGACTGGAAACCGCTGACCTACTGCTGGCGCGGCGGCAAACGCAGTGGTTCGCTGTCGCTGATTTTGAGCGAAATCGGTTTCAATGTGCGCATCATTGACGGCGGCTACAAAGCCTTCAGAGTGGCGCTGGTGGAAGATATTCCGCGCTTGGTCGAGAAATTGAACTTCATCGTCATCTGCGGGCCCACGGGTTCGGGCAAAACGCGGCTGTTGCAAGCTTTGGCGTCCCTGCCAGCCACCGAAGACAAAGCAGCGCCACAAGTGCTGGACCTAGAAGACCTGGCCAACCACCGCAGCTCGGTGCTGGGCGTCCTGCCTGGTTTGCCACAGCCCACGCAAAAAGCCTATGACACGCTGGTGTGGAACGCCTTACGCCGCTTTGATCCGACGCGCCCTGTCTACGTGGAAAGTGAAAGCAAAAAGGTCGGCAACGTGGTTGTACCTGTGTCGCTGATGGACAAAATGCGCAGCAGCACCTGTTTGAATGTGCAATTGCCGCTGGAAGAGCGCGTGACGCTGCTACTGGAAGACTACGACTTTTTCGTGAAAGACACGGCGTTTTTCTGCGACCGCTTAGAGGCGCTCGTCTGCGCACGTGGGCATGACGTGGTGAAACGTTGGCAAGCTTTGGCGCAAGCCAACGATTGCGAAACCGTGGTGCGCGAACTCTTGATTGACCATTACGACCCGGTGTATTTTGCGTCTATGAAGCGCAACTTCAAGAACTATGGCGCTGCGAAATTAATAGCGCCTAAAGATCACCATAGACCATCTATTTTTGAGTTGGCATGTGATTTAACGCTGCAATAGCATGGCCATCAAACAGATATCGTTCTGTGATGGCTGCCAAGAATAACCAGCCTTCGTCTGTTGTGATGTAGGTAGCGTCAGCGACCCACACCGCGTTGGGTGCGGCTTTGATGGCTTCTAACGTTGCCATGTTCATGGGCCATTCCTTGAGCTGCAAAAAACCATCCTGTAAATGACGCGGCTTGCGCCCGACGAGAGACCCGTTAAAGCGGTGGATAATGGATTATCATTTATCGGCTCGCCACACCATCATGAAGCCCCACGCCACGACATCACCGCTTTCACGCAGCCTGCGGGTGGCTATTTCAGACACGCAGGTCCGCAACGGGATCCATCATAAAAATGGGGAAGTGGTATGTTCATAAAGCACCAAAGCCAAAAAATCAGCATCATCGGCGGGATCATTCTGGCGGGACTGACACTGGCTGCGGGTCTGTCCGTTTATCTCGTGATGCAGCGTCAGGCGGAGTCCATGCTCGTCAAAGACCTTGGATCATTGCTGCAGAGCAACCGGCGCTTGTTTGAAAACCAGCTGAATCAGGCACTGCACGACACGAAAAATATGGCGACCTACTCTGGTCTGGTTGAAACGCTGCAATCTCTTGAATCCGATTCAAAGCAGGCCATAGCACAGGAACGGTTGCAACGAGGCGTTAAAGCAGCTCTACTGACCGGCTTCACAGGCTTGTCTGTTTACGATGTTCGTGGTCATGAGGTGGCGCATGCCGGGCATTTTTCCCAAAAGCATGATCTGCGCGTGCCCCTGAACACCATACACCGCGCATTCCTGTTGTGGGATGGACAATTCATTCTGCGTGCCGATAGGGATATCCTTGATGAACAGGGGCATCGCGTCGGCATGGTCACGACGGAAACCGCCCTGCCGCTGATGACCAACGCCTTTGCCGACATAGCGTCCATCGGGACAACCGGCTCGTTCAGCGTGTGCGCGCCAGTGGCAGACGACGACAAGAAGATGGACTGTTTTCTGAGCACCCCTTCCGGAAAATAGTTCAAGCGTCTTGCCCGGGTGATCGAAGGCCAACCCTTGCCAATGAGCTACGCCCTGAATGGGGCAACCGGCATCCTCTTGGCCAAGGATTACCGGCAGGAACCGGTGGTCGCAGCCTATGCGCCCTTGGGTTTACTCGGTCTTGGCATGCTGCAAAAGTTCGACCAGACGGAACTGCATGAGCCGGTGACCGCGCATTCGAAGCTCATCGCGCTGCTGCTGGCGACGCTGGTGATGCTTGGCGTGCTGCTGATAAATTTTCTGCTGCGGCCAATGGTGCGCAAGCTGGTCGATTCGGAGCGGGCCACGCGTGCTGCGAATGTCCGGCTGCGCAACAGCGAGGGGCGGCTTCGCCAGATCACGGATGCCCTACCGGTCATGATCGCCTACGTCGATGCCGAGCAGCGCTTACGCTTTCATAACCGCGCCTATGAAGAGGTCTTCGGTCTGTCCGGCGAGCAGATCGATGGAAAAACCTTACGCGAAGTCTCGGACGACCAGCTCTATGAACAAGCCCGCCCCTGGCTCGACAAGGTTATGTTGGGACACCCCGTGGTTTACGAGCGCACCCAGAAAACCGCCCGTGGTGAGCAGCGAGACTATATGGCTCAATACCTCCCGCGTTACGGTGACGGCGCTGAAGACGGCCAGGTCATCGGATTTTATGTACTGGCCACCGACATCACCGAGCGCAAGCAAGCGGAACAGCGCATTGTGCGCCTGGCGAACTATGATGCGCTGACCCATCTGCCTAATCGTCATTTGCTGCAGGATCGCATCGGGCAAGTGCTGGTAAAGGCGCGTCGTAACGGTGATCGGGGAGCGGTGCTGTTTATTGATCTGGACCATTTCAAAGACGTCAACGATACCATGGGCCACGATGTCGGCGACCTGCTGCTGCAAGAGGTTGCGCAAAGGCTTGTAGCCTGCCTGCGCAGCCAGGATACGGTGGCGCGCCAGGGCGGGGATGAGTTTATCGTGCTGTTGCCCGGTGTCGCCAATGCCCTGGATGCGGGAACGATGGCGCAGAAGCTGCTGGACGCTTTGCTGCTGCCTTACCATTTCAAGGGTAAGCAGCTGCACATCAGCGCCAGTATCGGCATTGCCGTGTTCCCTGACGATGGGCAAGATGCGGATACGCTGCTCAAGCACAGCGATACCGCGATGTACCATGCCAAGCAAGCCGGACGCAACAACTACCAGTTTTTTGCGCGGCAGATGAACCAGCTGGCGGTGGAAAAACAGGCACTGGGGACACAGTTACGCTATGCATTGGCACACAACGAGCTGCTGCTGCATTATCAGCCGGTGGTTGACATGGCCAGCGGCAAACTGGTGGGACTGGAGGCCTTGCTGCGCTGGCAGCATCCCGAGCATGGTTTGATGCCGCCGCTCAAGTTTATCCCGCTGGCTGAGGAGACCGGGCTGATCATGCCGATCGGCGAATGGGTGCTGCGATCAGCCTGCATGCAGTTGAAAGCCTGGCAGGACCAGGGGTATGACATGCCGCAACTGGCGATCAATCTCTCCGTCAAGCAAATCCAGCAGAAAACGCTGGCTGAAACCATTGCACGCATTCTGAATGAGACCGGTGTGGAGGCGCGCTTTCTGGAGTTGGAGATTACCGAAGGCATCCTGATTGACCACTCTGCTGGGATGGTCGAGAGGCTGTTCACGCTGCACGATATGGGGCTGAGGCTTTCCATTGACGACTTTGGTACCGGCTACTCCAGCCTGAGTTACCTGAAGCGTTTTCCGATAGACACGCTGAAGATCGACCAATCCTTCGTGCATGATATTACCACCGATCCGGACGATGCCGCGATTGTCGCGGGCATTATCGGCCTGGCTCACAGTCTGCGGATCAAAGTGATCGCTGAAGGCGTGGAAACAGAAGAGCAATGCGCCATTCTGGCACGGCAAGGCTGCGACCAGTATCAGGGCTACTATTTCAGCAAGCCGCTGCCAGTCTCGGAGATCGTCACGAAGTTGCAGCGGCGTCAGACCTAGGACCACCATCCACCCCTACTGCCAATGCGTTTGAGTCTGCATTTACCAAGCTCAAAACGAGGGTGGACGCTGGTTTGGTCAAACCGCTTCCAGCAGCCCGCTACCCATTTCGGCAGCTCGGCAAACGGGGGCAGAAACCGTGATTGCGCTTGGTTACTCAGCGGGGCAACGCGCGATTGAGCAAATCAGGTTGGCGCAGAACAGCAACCACAAAAAACGCACATAACGCAAATAACTTATGTGCCAGCAGGTCTGGCAGGT